>JBEKSF010000059.1:0-32863 GCA_049517295.1 Verrucomicrobiota bacterium | reverse complement strand
CTGGGGTCGCCGGGGCGAACCCAACCTGGATCGGGATCGAGGCGGCTCCTGGCCAGGGCCTCGCGCACGCCCGCGATACGCGCATCGACGGTGGGGGCAGACAACGGGCGTGAAACGAAAAACAATCGCTTGCAACCCAGCTTGATAAGATGCTCGGCCAGCATGAAGCCGCTGGTCACGTTGTCTAGCCCGACCAGATCAAAATCGCTGCGGCTCGGGAAATCCAAAAGGTCGCGGTCCATCAACACCACCGGGATGCCGGCTTCGCGTAACGATTCGGCCAGACGGCGATTGGCCTCCTTCTGACCGGGTTCCAACTCGATTGGGGCAAAGAACACACCACTGAGTTTGCGCTCAATGAACTGGTGGCACAGTTGCTCGGCGCGGCCGAGGCTGGCATCCGAATCTTCCCGCGGATTAGTGGAACCGCCCCAAAGCAAACCGTAGTCATGGACCCGTGCCAGGCTGGCGATCTCACCGCAGATGATTTGAAAAATCTCCGTGGTGGACAGCCCGGGGACGAGCAGTCCGAAAATGCGGGTCGCATTGCCCTTCGCCGCGGTCGAGCGCACATTCCTGTTGTAAAAACGGATTTTGGCGGATGGTGGGAAGACGGCGCCGCGTCGAGCGCGCTTGAGACCGTCCTGGATCGGCGCGCTGAAGAACGGGTTGTGACCGCTGAAATGCTGCATTCACTGTCCGCCGTGCTCGCGGGCGCGGATTATCCCAAAACCAATTTTGACCATGTCTGGCACAACATTCTTCTTTACGACGAACACACTTGGGGCGCGGCGGGCAGCATCTCCAGCCCAATCGCCGAACAAACCGTCAAGCAATGGGAAGTGAAAAGCAGTTTCGCGCCTTAGCCTCATGTCGATGAATGGCCAGAGCGGCACACGGTTGCGACCATGCTGGATTATCCGGGTTCCCAAACCTGGCCTTGACACAGTTTCATGCCAGGACAATATACACCGGATTGGTCGGACGCGATTTTTCTTTGAGCGTGCCCGCCGCGCTTTGGAATTTTAAAATTGCCTTCCTCCATGCAAATGGGCATACGAAGGCCATGCCTAAAGCACCTAAGAAAGCAAAACGAGCACCGAGCGCGGCCTTCATGAAACCGGTCACCCCGGACGAAAGGCTGGCCAAAGTGGTCGGCGACAAACGTCTCCCACGGACCGAGCTCACCAAAAAGCTGTGGGCCTACATTCGCAAGAACGGATTGCAGGACACCAAAAAGAAAACCCTGATCAATGCCGACGAGAATCTGAAGGCCGTCTTCAACGGCAAGAAACAGGTCAGCATGTTCGAGATGACCAAGCTGGTTTCCGGGCATGTGAAGAAATAAGGGGTAGCCATACGGCCTTCCATGTTGTTGACAATGGCGCGGCCTGGCTGACACGGCCAGCCGCACGTGCATGGTCAGTATTGCTGGCCCTGTTCATCTGCGCCGGCGCTGCGCCGCAACGGCTGTCCGCCGCCGCCGGCAGCCAGGGGACTCCCCAGGCTCTGACCCAGGCAGCCAAGCCCGTTCCGGCCGAACCGCTTTATCATGAGTCGCTCAGGCCGCAGCTTCATTTCACCGCCCGGTATTGGGACGGCTACACCATCGAGCCAGGGGCCGATGCCGCCATGCCCGGTCTCGGCGGTCAGGAAGGATGGATCAATGATGTGAATGGCCCGATCTACTTCGACGGGGAGTATCACCTTTTTGCCCAGCGGTGGTGGCACTGCTGGCTGCACGCCGTGAGCAAAGACCTCGTCCATTGGGAAGAGCTCAAGCCGGCGTTCGGCCAGGACACGAACTTCGGCGGCACACAGTCCGGGACCTGCGTGATCGACTACCGAAACGTTTCCGGGCTGTCGACCGGCAGCACGCCGGTGATGATCGCCTTCTGGTCGGCCGTGGACAACCAGCGCCAGTGCATTTCCTTCAGCAACGACCATGGCCGGACCTGGACCAAATATGGCAAGAACCCGGTCCTGGAGCATCCGTACCGCGACCCCAAAGTCTTTTGGCATGAGCCGAGTCAGAAATGGATCATGGTTCTGTGTGGACCTCCCGACTTTCACTACTGTGTCCTTACCTCGTCGAATCTGCTCCGGTGGGAAGAGCAAAGCAAGATTCCGGACATGTACGAGTGTCCCGATATGTTCCCGCTCCCGGTTGACGGTGATGCCACCAATACCAAATGGGTCATTGTAAACGGCGACGGCAAGTATTTGGTGGGGGACTTCGACGGCCGAGAATTCAAGCCATCGACTGGCAAGAAGCAATGTGAGTGGGGGGAGAATTTTTACGCCGCGCAGAGCTGGAACAACATGCCGGAGAGCGACCCCCGGCGAATTCAAATCGCGTGGATGCGTGGTGGCACCTATCCCAAAATGCCGTTCAATCAGCAACTGAGTTTCCCTTGCGAATTGACGCTCCGCACCCAGGCCGGTGACCTGGCGCTGCATCGGTACCCGATCCGCGAGATCGAAAAACTGTGGGACGAGAAAATCGAGCTGGGATCCATCTCACTACAGCCGGGCGACGATCCATTCGCCAACCTGACGGGCAAGTATTATGACATCGATTTGGAGATCGACCTGGCCAGTTCGAGCGCGAGTGAGATCTTTCTTGAGCTGGCCGGCAGCAGCAGGGTCCGGTATCTGGTGAAGGAAAAGATTTTGGAGAGCAGCGGGACGCGTGCCGGACTCGCGCCGGAGGCGAATCGGATCGAGTTGCGGATCCTGCTCGACCGCACTTCGATCGAGGTGTTTGGAAACCACGGCGCAGTGTCGTTGACCAAATGCATGCTCCCGAACGACACTCAGAGGCCGTTATCGATTAGTGCCGTGGGGGGCAAAGCAGCGTTCACGCGACTCACTCTTCACAAATTGAAATCGATGTGGCGAGAAGGCAAGCCTTTGGAAGAGGGCAAATCGCACGCGCATTTGTCTGCGCAAGAAACGGTCAATAAATGACAGGAATCGGCGCGGCATGGCCGTTGAGGACGGAATATTGTAGCTCAATGAACGTGCCAGATCAAGTTTGGCCAGGATCGTTCGTGGTTGCTATGAGGTAAGAAGATTAAGTGCAAGCGGCTATGAAAACCACTGTCACGCGCCCCGGGTTGGCTGGTGCCTTTTGCGTTCATCTGATCGCCGTGACTCTGGCTTTTTTAAATTTGCCCAATTTGCTTCAAGCCCAAACGCTTCAGCATCGCTACAGCTTCACCAGCAATGCTCTTGATTTGGTTGGAGGCGCCAATGGGACGCTGACGGGCAATGCCTATATCACAAACGGCGCCCTTTGCCTGCCAGGGGGTGGCACATCCGCCAGTCCTTTAGGTTATGCTTCCCTGCCTAATGGCATTGTTTCCAATGACGCCTCCATAACAGTTGAATGCTGGTTGACGGATAATGGGGGACTGGTGTGGGCCGAAGCTTGGTGCTTCGGCGACAGTGCTGCCGGAGCCGGGCAAGCCCCCAGCAGCGGCACGTCCTACATCTCGCTGATTCCGCACAGCGGAGAGAATGATTTCAGGGCCGCGTTCAACCTCACAGGCAGGGACGAGATTGATGTGGTTGATTCCGCGGGCACCATGCCAATGAATGTGGAGGATTACGCCGTGGTCACCTACAATGCCGCGAGCACAACAGCCCTGCTTTTTCTCAATGGTGTCCAAGTGGGCATGGCCAACATTCCCACCTACCTTGCGCCAGCCAACTACGGAAACACGTTCAATAATTGGATCGGTCGCGACGAATTTGGCGGCGACCCCATGTTTGTCGGCAGCATTGATGAACTGCGTATCTGGAATGGCGCTGTCTCGCCCTTGTTCATCGCTGTCAGCGCTCTCGCCGGTCCGAACGTCGTAGTGACAAACCTGACACCGGTGTCAGTCAGCATCGCGGTTACCGGCACGAACATGAATCAAGGTCAAGCCCAACAGGCGACGGTCAGCGCAAACTTTTTGCAGGCAACCAACGCGGCCGTAAGCGGCTGCGCCACCAACTGGACGAGCGGCAACACCAATGTGCTGAAGGTGAACGCCAGCGGTTTAATCACGGCGGTGGGTGGTGGTAACGCCACGGTCAGTGCCACAGTCGCCGGCACAAGCGGAACCAGCGCTTCCATTTTCGTTTCCGGTTCGGCGGCAGGAGCAGCGGTCCCGATCGCCTGGTTCAAGGCGGATGCAATTGTTGGAGTCACCAATGGTGGAACACTGGCCACTTGGACTGATTCCAGCGGCAACGGCTATAATGCCACTCAAGCCACGCCCAGCCAGGATCCGACCTATGTGACCAACGCCATTAACCATTTGCCCGTCGTGCGTTTCGACACGACCAACAACTCCTACCTGGCCTTTACGCGGCCGATTTCCAATGACTTCACCATCATCTGCGTCTTCCAGAGCACGCAGGGACTTAATTCCGGCACTCTCTATTACCAGGGCGCGGGTTTGGTCAATGCTGAAGTCGCCGGAGTCATCAATGATTTTGGCACTTGTCTCTTCGCCGATGGTTCGATTGCCGCTGGCACGGGCGATCCGGATGTAGCCGTTGATTCCGGCACGGGCTACAACGATGGCAACCCTCACATTCTCACTTTCTCCCGCATCTGCGCAAACGGGCTCGTGACGCTTTATGTGGACGGGGTATTGATGGGCACGACCATTGGCGCCACAGACGAGCTGACCGCGCCGTCAGTCATCGTGTTGGGCGCGCAACAGACTTTGCTTAATTTTTTTTCCGGGGACATTGCGGAAGTCGAAATCTACACGACTGCTTTGGCGGGCACCAACCGGGAGAACGCCGAGGCCCCGTTGTTTCAAAAATACGGCATTCCGTCACCTCCCCCTTCGGGCTTGTATTTGCAATTGCAAAACGGCCAAATTGTTTTGAACTGGCTTCCATTGAGCGGTGCCTCCAGTTACGTCGTTCTGCGCTCCACCTCTTCAGGCGGCCCCTACATTTCCATCGCCACCAATTCCACGACCATCTACACTGACACGAGCGTTTCACCCACCAATGTTTATTATTACGAAGTTGCAGCCATCGTCGGCTCAGGTGAAAGCGCGGATTCGGCTGCCGTGGGCATCGACTCCATCTTAAGCAGACACGAACCTCTCGGTCCTTCCAGCCGAACGTCGCCGATCGCCATTTCGGAAATTATGTGGAAACCCGCCCGGCGCACCGACGGAAAAAACCTGGAGTACCTGGAAATCTACAATTCCAACCCGTGGTACCAGGACATTAGCGGCTACCAGTTCACCTGCGCGGACATGAGTTATGCTTTCCCGGCCAATACAACCATTGCTTCCAACAGCTTCATCGTCATCGCCGCGGCACCCGGCGACATCGAGAGCGTTTACGGCATTACCAATGTCATGGGGCCCTACAACGGCAGCCTCAAACATTCCGAGACGCTGCAATTGCTGGATGAACAAAGCAACGTGTTGCTGACCGTGCCCTTTACCGATGTTTACCCGTGGCCGGTAGCCACCGCCGGCACCGGGCACTCGCTAATCCTGTCCAACCCCAGTTACGGCGAAGGCGATCCACGGGCCTGGGACATCAGCACATTTGCGGGAGGATCGCCCGGCAGGGCAGACGTCTATCCCGCCAGCCCTTTTGGCAACGTGGTGATCAATGAAATCCTGCCGCATACCGAAAACCCAGCCGTGCCGCAATTCATCGAACTCTTCAATCACGGCAACACCAGTAATGACATCTCGGGCTGCATTTTGACGGACGACCCGGCCAGCAATAAATTCGTCATTCCGGACGGCACGGTGCTGGGGCCGCACGGTTTCATCTCATTTACGCAGCCGCAGTTCGGCTTCATCTTGAATGGCGCGGGCGAGACGCTTTACCTGCTTAGTCCGGACACCAATCAAATTTTGGACGCGGTGCAATTTGGGGCGCAAGCAGACGGCGTCTCCTTTGGCCGCTGGCCTGATGGCGCCAATGATTTTTATGCCTTCACCACCAACACACCGGGCACGAGCAACAGCACCATCCTTATCGGCGACATTTGCCTCAACGAACTGATGTACGACCCGATTAGCGGCAACGACGACGACCAGTACATCGAGCTTTACAACAAAGGCACCAACACGGTGAATTTGGCCGGCTGGCGGTTCACCAGCGGCGTCACCTTTACATTCCCCAACGTGACGCTGGCTCCGAATGGCTACCTGGTCGTAGCATGCAACATGACCAATTTGTTTGCCAAATATGCCAACCTCAACACCGTCAACACCGTGGGCAATTACACCGGCAAATTGTCGCACAAAGGAGAATTGGTGACGTTATCCATGCCGGAGACGCTTTACACCAACACGCCGATATTGGTGGCTGAAGACCAGGTGACATACGGCACAGGCGGACGCTGGGGGCAATGGTCCTCCGGCGGTGGCAGCAGCTTGGAGCTCATCGATCCCCATTCCAATCACCGCCTGGCGGCGAATTGGGCGGACAGCAACGAGTCGCAAAAATCCGCGTGGACCAACATCCAGTTTACCGGCACGCTGGACAACGGCATTAATTTCGGCTCATCCATCAGTTACGCCCAAATCGGCATTTTGGACACCGGCGAATGTCTGGTGGACAATGTCGAAGTGCTCGACGTCAACGGTGTCGATTACGTCACCAATTCCACGTTCGAAGCCGGCACCAACGGTTGGTCGTTTCAAGGTTCTCAAGTGCGGTCCAGCCTGGACAGTCCGGGCTACAACAGCACCCATTGCTTGCATGTGCGCGCCAGTGACCATTATTTCAATGGTGATGATTCCTGCCAGGTTGCTCTCAACCCCAACTCGTTTGCGCCGGGGGAAACAGCGACGCTGAGGTTCGAGGCACGGTGGATTCATGGCTGGCCGGAAGCGGTTCTTCGCCTCAACGGCGGCTGGCTGGAAGCTACCGGCCCGCTGCCCGTGCCAGCCAATCTCGGCACGCCGGGACTGCCCAACAGCACCTATGTCACAAACGCCGGCCCGGCGATTTACAACGTCACTCATTCCCCCTCTGTGCCGGCCGCGAACCAACCGGCGGTGGTCAGCTTAAAAGTGCATGATCCCGACGGAGTGCAAACTCTCACGCTCAATTATCGGATTGATCCGTCAACCAATTACACCACGGTGCCATTGCTGGATGACGGCACGGGAGGAGACGTGGTTGCCGGGGACGGCATTTTCAGCGCCACTATTCCCGGCCAGACCGCCGACACCATGGTCGCGTTCTACATTGCCGCCGTTGACAGGCTGGGAGCGGCCACCCGCTTCCCGTCGTTGCTGACGGACGACACGCCCACGCGCGAATGTCTGGTCATGTTTGGCGACGGCAATCCCGGCGGCACCTTCGGAGTGTATCATCTATGGCTGACCCAGGCCAACGTGAACCGCTGGGCCAACCTCGGCAACTTGAGCAATGAAGGCATTGATTGCACCATGGTCGAAGCCAACCGCGTCATCTACAACGCCGAGGGCCATTACCAAGGCAGCCCGGTCCATCAAGGGTACGACACGCCGAACGGCTCATGGTGCAGCTACAAATGGATTTTCCAAGATGACGATAAATTTCTGGGGGCGACTTCATTTGACAAAATTCATTGGCCCGGCAATACCGATAATGACCCAACCTATCAACGCGAGCAACTGGCCAATACGTTTTTGCGCGCTCTGCATGTGCCTTGGCTCAACCGCCGGGACGTGGTGGTTTTTGTCAATGGCATTAGGCGGGGACCGTTCATGGAAGATGCCCAAACGCCAAACAGTGACATGGTGAAGGAGTGTTTTCCCAATGATTCGGACGGATTCCTCTTCAAAATAAATCGCTGGTATGAATTCGCGCCCTTCGCCTCCGGTTATGCGATGCCTACAACAGTGGAGTCAGAATGCATGATCCTGCCCTACA
Organism: Verrucomicrobiota bacterium; assembly: GCA_049517295.1. Taxonomy (GTDB): domain Bacteria; phylum Verrucomicrobiota; class Verrucomicrobiia; order Limisphaerales; family Palsa-1400; genus JBEKSF01. Next base: position 24,958 of record JBEKSF010000059.1, on the reverse strand, counting down.
CCACCACGGGTGGAGCGAAGAAGCTTGCGCGTTATCGCTTGATTTTCGAAAACCGGCGCACGCCAGACTCCGCCAACGATTACACCAATGTGTTCTCACTCATCGACGCCGCCAGTTCGCATGGCAGGCTCGGTTATGTGCAGAACATGAGAAACATGGCCAACATGGAGAACTGGATGCGGGTCTTTGCCGCCAATCATGCGGCTGGCAATTGGGACTCTTTCGGCTGCAGCAGTGGACAAAATCTTTATCCTTACATCGGCGTTCTGGGCACAAAGTTTTCACTGATGATGTTCGATTTCAACATTGGCCTGGGCACTGAAGTCAATTATCCGCCCGGCCAGGACTTGTTGACCACTTTGGCGGCCGATACCAATATGACGGGCATCTGGAGCGAGCCAACGTTTCTGCGCATGTATTGGCGCGCATTGAGTGAACTGGTGTCCAATGGTCCGCTGAATCTTGCTATGAGCGTTCCCTTGATGGACGCCAAATACGCCGCCATCAGCGCCAACGGGATGACAGTTGAAGATCCCAACCTCAATCTGATCCCGTGGGTGTCGAACGCAGGGCCTCTCGTCCTTCAGCAAATCCTGGCTGTTAACGCCAAGAATTTTGCCGTAAATGCCACCATAACGATCAGTAACAATCTGGCCTACTTGACGGGCCAGGCGCCGTTCAATGTGGACACGATATGGGTCGATGGCGCCGCGTATCCGCTCACATGGACCAGCCTGACCAATTGGCTCGTCACCATGCCGTTGCAAAACGGCGCCAACCAACTCACCGTCGTCGGGGTGGATCGGACCAGCACGCCAGTCGCGGGTGCCAGCAACCATCTCAGCGTGGTTTACAACGGGACCAACTCTTCGCCCGTGGGCCAGGTGGTGATCAACGAAATCATGTACGACTCACCGATGGACAACGCGGAGTATGTCGAATTGTACAATCTGTCAAGCAAGCTGACTTTCGATATGTCGGGCTGGCAACTGGCAGCGTTAGGCTACACCTTCCCTGGCGGTTCGATCATCGGGCCGACTAACTTTTTGGTGCTGGCGGCCAATGGTCAGGCATTTGCGGGAACCTACGGAGCCACCAATCCGGTTTTCGACGTCTTCCCCGGAGCATTACGGCCGGGTCAACCATTGGCGCTGGTGCAGCCCAACGGCAACGGAACCAACAGTGTCACGGTGGCGGAGGTCATGTACGACAGTGTCCCGCCCTGGCCGACCAACGCCAATGGAACAGGCGCGTCCTTGCAACTCATTGACCCGCATCAGGATAACTGGCGCCCCGGCAATTGGTCCTCCACGCGCGGGACCGCCACGCCTGACACGCACAACAGCGTGGCCGCCAGCCTCACACCCTTCCCGCCGCTTTGGATTAACGAGGTGGAGCCGGACAATCTCACCGGCATCACCAACAGCGAGGGACAACATGCCCCCTGGCTGGAACTTTACAATCCAACCACCAACACGGTGGCTTTGACTGGCCTCTACTTAAGCAGCACTTACGCCAACCTGACCAATTGGGTTTTTCCTTCCGGCGCGGCCATCAGCCCCGGCCAATTCCTGGTCATTTTTGCCGACGGCCAGACCAATCTCTCCACCTTGAGCCAACTTCACACCAGCTTTGCCCTGGGTGCCAGCAACGGTTCAGTCGCTTTGAGCCGTCTGTTCAACGGCCAGCCCCAGGTGCTGGACTATGTCAATTATACCAATTTGCCGCCTAATTGGTCTTATGGTTCCCTGCCCGACGGCCAGAGCTTTGTGCGGGTGCAGTTTTATTCCCCCACTCCCGGCGCCAGCAACAGCAACAGCGGCACGCCGCCGGCCTCCTTCATCGCCTACAACGCCGACGGTTCCATTTACTCCCAGACCTTCGATTCCCTGCCGGACCCCGGCGCCACTTCGGTGGACACGGCCAATCCGGTGACCATCGACGACGTGACCTACTCCCTGGCCAATCCGTTTGACTTTGCCTATCCGGTGGCCGCCACCGGCAACACCGGCGGCCTGGGCCTGGCTGCCACCATGTCCGGCTGGTACGGACTGGCCAACCCCACCGCCAGCGTGGGGGTGCGGTTTGGGGCCACCGACGGCGACCAGACCACCGGCGGACAAATCAGTTTCGGTCTGCCCAACAGTTCCAACCGAGCTTTGGGTCTGCTCGCCACCAGCACCACCGGGTACACAGCCATCGGGGCCAAGTTCATCAACAACACCGGCACGACGCTCAACTACATCAACCTGCAAGTGACGGGTGAAGTCTGGCGGCAATCCAACCTGCCCAAGAGCCTCGAATGTTATTATTACATTGATCCGAAAGCAACCGCGCCAATGTCCACTGAAGCCACCGCGTATCTTCCGGCCTTCAACGTCTCGTTTGCAACTGTGGCCGGGGACGTGGGCGGGGCGGCCGTGGATGGGACGGCCCCGGCCGATCAAATCAATCTGGCCGTGACGAACCAGCCCATCGCCCGTTGGCCGCCGGGGGCGGCCCTGTGGCTGGTGTGGGAAATGGCCAATTCAACCGGCAAGGCGCAAGGACTGGCCATCGACAACTTGAGTTTCGCCGCCAGCGCCCTGGGCACGCCGACCAACACGCCCAGCCTGAGCATCCAAGGTTCATCGGCCACATTATTTGTGATTGCGTGGCCAGCTCCATCGCCCGGTTTTCAATTATATTCCGCCACCAATTTGGCTCCACCGGTGGCTTGGACCCTGGTCACCACCGCGATTGCCGAAAGCAATGGGACCTATTGCTTATTCGTCTCCCCCACCAACGCCAGCGCACAGTTCTTCCGCTTGACCGGGCGCTGATCATTTGTGGGGTTAAGACATTCGAATACTGTGACTGCTTTTTTCGGCTGCGACGCATTTTCTGCCACGCACACGTAGCCAGCGCGGCCGCGCTGCCCGGGACACCCCCGCTAACGGCCGAGCCTTTCGCCACGTTGACTAAACCGAGCGGAGGTGGGCCGGAAAACACCCAGACAGATTGCCGCCACAATCCGCAGAGTTTACGGGCGACTGCCCAGACGCTAACCGCCACCTTCTCTCTCCAGATGAATTTCCGCACCATACAGGGATATTAACGCCCGGTACTGGCCGTCGCTAATGGGAAGCATGCAGCCATGCCGCACGCCCGGTGGAACGGAGAATTTGTCCCATTCCGGGCGCTGCGATCCGGCGACCTGGAACCAAGGGCCGTCCAACGAGATGGCAGCGGAAAGCCCATAGGCGATGCCCGGATACTGTTCGTAATAAAGGTACCACGCTTTTCCATTTGGTGACGGGATGAGCATGGGCGCCTCCCTAAACGATGGACTGAGCGGCGGTCCGGGCGCGCCATATGGACCGCAGAGATTGGTGGAACTGCAAATTCGGATTGTTTTTCCGTTAGGCCATTCAACGGTCGGGTATCGCTCGTCTTTGAGAATCGCGAAATACCGCCCCCCCGCCCTGATAACCGACACGTCTATGGTCGCCATGTCCCAACTGAACAGCTTTCGCGGCGGAACTGAAAAACTCTTCAGGTCGCGAGATGTGACGTATATCGTCCTCTGACCGGCCCAATAAGGTTCGGGGAGGTCCGTCTTGCCCAGATCGTGGGTTGTATGCCAGGTAAGAAGATATTGAGACGACGCCTCATCGTAGAATAACTTTGGGGCGCCAATCCGGCGCAGAGCCTTGGGATAATCTGGAATTTGAGTTAAATCCGGGACGTAAGCGCTGTATTTATCCCAATGTGCCAAATCCTCAGAAACCCAGAAGTTGATATCCGGCTTGTCGTCGCCTCGATTGCCGACAAGATAATATCGTTCGTCGTGTCCTTTGCAGATGCTGGGATGTCCATGATAAGCATCAAAGACGCGTTTGCCCCCGTTTAGCGTCCGCCAATGCAGGCCGTCCTTGCTAACGCTGTAATAAAGCCTGCCGTAGTCATTGGAGGTCATGTGGGCAAAAAGATAGGCCTCGAACTTCGGCTTTTCTCCCGCCCCGACTTGTCCCGGCGGGGCGGGCATCTGGCCTTCGGAAGAGATACACAACAGAAAAGACGCCATCAAAAAGCACGTCAGTGGCGCGGCCAAGTTGCGATCAATTTTCACATCACTCCCTAAGCACGAAAATTATCGAGAGGATCATTGGGCCAAAACAACCCTGATTACTGATCCAGCGTGTTCACCCAAGGAGGATTGCCCTGCCAATATCCATAACCAAAGTGCGGATCATGATCATTGTTCCATCGCGCGCGCCACGTCCCGTTCTTGGGGTCTCGCAGGTCGTTTCGCTTGGGAGTTTCGATGTGGCTGTCGCAAAACAAGACGTCCGTGTGGAAGCTATGGCGGTTGGATGGGCAGGCGGAATGCCCTGTCGCGGTCTGAACGTCCGCCGGTTCCGTGTTGCCATTGAAGTCGGGCGTTTCTGACAGCGGCACGGACGGAACATCGCAAATCCAGATCATGTTGGCCGCGCTCTTGACGTTGCTGTCTTTGATTGGCCCCTGGTAGAGCTGGCCGTCGATATCCCCGCCTAATCCAAGCTGGGGGTCGGTGATGGCCTCCTCGCCGTTTTGAAAGTGAATGCCCCAATCATTGTAGCCCAGCGAAAACCGAGAGGTGCTGGTAATTCCGTACGGATCATAGACGCCTCCCGGCCCCGTTCCGCCGAGAGACGTATTGAGGTTTGTATCCCAAGCGGTGTAGGCTTGGGCCGCTGGACAGCTAAAGGCTTTCCGGTTGTTGGCCATGTAGGCCAACAATCTTGGAGGCCAAACATAATAGTAGTTCGCCGAACCGCCTCCCGGCGTCGATAGGTCCCCCGGGTATTGGCGATAATCACTGATATACATGGCGCCCGCCACGCCAATTTGCCTCAGCCCGTTAATGCAGGAAGTTTGCTTGGACTGATCTTTGGCTTTCGACAGCGCCGGCAACAGCAACGAAGCGAGGATCGCGATAATGGCAATGACGACCAGCAATTCAATCAAGGTGAAGCCGCGGCAGGTTCCTGCGAACAAACTCTGTCTGGAGCCTGCTGTTGGAAGCAGAAACCTGTTGGCGGACATCTTTGGCGTCTTTCGCATACGTTTTAGCATTCTTTCGCGTTGGAGAATCTGAGTTGACTATGGCAGCCCAAGGAGGTGGCCGCCATCATCCAAAGCGATGAGACACTCTTATCGCACTTTACCATTTTGAAAACCGCGTAAGCCCCTGATTTGCCAAGGGCTTTCGTTCATATCTTCATTTCGGCTTCATGGCTGCGATTTCGGTCCACCAATTAAATTCAAAATCCTCCGCTGTTGGTCGTCGGCCTGGGTGTGTATTTCGATTTCCGCTCCTTCGGCTTTGACCCGTTCGCTGCGAACGCCTTTGAGTCGCTCGATCAACATTGTCAAAGGTCCGCTGCCGGTGTTTGCCTTCCCCGTCCCGGGCGGACCACGGTTTGGGCCGCTGCCGCGCATGCCATTGCAGATTTGGAGGGAAAATGCGTCTTAGGAGAACCGGCAAAAGTGGTTTCTCATCGCAATGGACTATATCGGCTGGCAAGCGCTTCGACTAGGATGCATCCCGCAGGTTCCCAAAACGAAACTAAAGTCCTATGAAATTCAGACATGACAGGCATTCTGCCCAGTTTCGCTTCCACAAGCGGATCCTGGGCGTTAGCCGGCCGGCCGCTGCTGGTCGAATCGTATCCCACAACACACAAATCAACAGAACAAAGGCCACTATATGACACGCAAACTATTGATTCTCCCCCTGCTCTCCACCTTAACCGCTGGGATTCTCGCCTTGCCTCCCTGCGCCTTGGCGCAGTCGGTGGCCCACCGTTACAGTTTCACCGAATCCGCCGGCACGACCACATCCACCTCGACGACCACGATTACTGATTCCGCGGGCAGCGCGAACGGGACGTATTACGGGGTGGGCGCCTTTACCGGGACCGAACTGACTTTGCCGGGTGTTTACTTCCCGAATACCGATGGCACGCATAACACCAACAATACCGGGTTTGTGCAACTGCCCGGCGACCTGATTTCCGGTCTCCCGACCAACGGCGCCAGCTTCGAGTTCTGGATCACCTGGCAAGGTGGCCCGATCTGGCAGGAGTTTATGTCCTTCGGAGAGGGTGCCCAGCCAGGGCTGCAGCTCGGCGGCGGGCATTACTTGATGATTTGCCCCGATGACAACAATAACCTGCTCCACGCGGAGTGGTTTGGTGTGACTGGCTCGGTGGTGCTGCAGGCCCCGGAGCTTCCTTCCGGCGTCGTAAGCCATGTGGCGCTCACTCATGACCAAATTAACCGAATTGACAACCTCTACGTTAACGGACAGCTCGTCGCCAGCGCTTCCACTGCGGCGACATTTGCCGAGCTATTGCCCGATCCGGACGAATGGCTGGGCTGCGACGAATGGCAGGACCCGTGCTTCAACGGCAGTTATCAGGAATTCCGCATTTGGAATGGCCCTTTGACTTCCGCGCAAGTGCAGGCCAGCTATCAATCAGGTCCGACCACCATCAGCATCAATCCGGGGTCCCTGGTGTCGATCCAGTTGGCCATCTCGACCAATGTGTCGATCGGAGCCGTCATAACGCCGCAGGTTCTGGGCACGTATTCGTCCCTGACCAACAGCGTCAATGTTACACCAATGACGGGCATCACCTATTCCTCTGGCAATACCAACGTGATCACCTTCGGGACCGACGGCAACTTCCACGCGGTTGCGTCGGGCAACGCGACGCTTCAGGCGACCTATCAGTCCAAGACAGCTTCGGTCACGGTAACCGTCGCTCCGCAACCCGTTGTGCTGCAACACCGCTACAGTTTTGACGGGCCGATGGGGAGCACAACGATCACTGACTCGGTTGGCGGCGCTGTCTTCGACGGCACATTAATAAACGGTTCCTCCACGGCGGAACTGACCGGCACGGGCCAGTTGGTCCTGGACGGCAACTTTAGTTCGGCCTACGTGGCGGTGCCCGCGGGCATTCTTCCGACTCTGACGAACGCGACGTTCGAGGTTTGGGTTAATTTTACTGGCGGGCCGGTGTGGCAGGAGCTTTTCTCCTTTGGGACAAACAACGGTTCCGTCGGAGAGGACTATACAACGCTCATCCCTCACAACGGCGCCAATGGCAAGCTGCGCTGGGGTATTAACGAGGGGGGTGAGGTGGACATTGACGGGCCATCGGAGTTGGAGACCAATGCCGAAGTCAGCGTCGCCGTCAGTTATAATTATGAGGGGCAATCCGCGTCCATCTATGTGAACGGACGCAAGGTAGGCACTGGCGCGCAGAGCAAGGCGCTCTACACGATTGCGGACGTCGATAATTATTTTGGCCGCTCGCAGTTCAGCTCGGACCCGTATTTTGAGGGCACGATTGACGAAATTCGAATCTACTCAGGCGCCAAATCGGACCTGGAGGTGGCGGTCGATTCAGCCGCCGGACCGAACACCATTCTGACAAACGCGGGGGCGCTTCTGACGGTCAGTGTGGCCGGGCCAACCAATGTGGACGCTCACGGATTGGGTGCGCCTATTTATGTCACGGCCAACTATGCCAACGTCACCAACGCGGATGTCACGGCGCTGGCCGCCATCACCACCAGCGACCCGACGGTCGCGACCATTGCCAACGGAAACGTCGTTCCGCAGAACGGCGGCTTCGCGACTGTCACGGCGAGCTTTGGAGGGGTGACGGGCGTCCTGAACGTGACTGTGACGGACACAAATCCCTGGCCGACTCTGTTGCACCACTATCCGTTCCACGACGCGGCGGGCAGCGGCACGATTGTGGACACCGTCGGGACCATCAACGGTACGCTGGAAGGGACAGCGGCTCTGACTGGCACACAACTTGTCATGCCGACTCCAAATCCTGTGAGCGCTCCGAATGGCCACCCCACGGGCGTAAGCGGCTGGGTTGAGTTTCCTGCCAATGACGGCCTGGTCACAAGCTTGCCCAATGAAGCCAGCTTTGAGATTTGGGTCCTTTGGACTGGCGGCCCGGTGTGGCAGGAGATGGTTGACTTCGGCCAAGCCGCCACGCCGGGCGTTTCGCTGGGCGGCGGCCAGTACGTGATGCTGTGCCCCTACGACGGCGCCAATAACTTGCTGCGCGCGGAATGGGATCAAAACCCTGTTTATGACGTGACCTTGCAAGGACCGGCGCTCCAAGCCAACGTGTTGAGCCAGGTCGTTTATACCCATGATCAAGACCGCCAACTGGACAAGCTCTATCGCAACGGCGTCCTGGTCGCCAGCGCGCCAAACACCGCCTTGTGGGCGTCGCTGCCGGATACCGACAACTGGATGGCTCGCGATGAATGGCAGGATCCCATGTTCCAAGGCTCTTATCTTGACTTCCGCTTCTGGAACGGCGCCCTGACATCCGGCCAGGTTGCAAGTCTCTACGCGGCGGGGGCTGAAGCGATTGCCGGTCCGACGCTGCAAATCAGCGCTTCCGGGAGCAGTTCTGTTACTCTGAAGTGGCCCGCGAATGCGACAGGGTTCACATTGCAGTCCGCCTCCAGTCTCACAGGGACTTGGACGCCCGTTGGCGGAACGCCGACTGTGGTCAATGGCTTAAACGTCCTGACCCTGTCTGCTTCCAAGGTCGAAACGTTTTACCGGCTCGATCCATGAAATAGTTCAGATTGCTCGGTAATGCTGGGACACAAACGCCGGACGCAGAAAGGCGTCCGGCCTTTTTCTTTTTTGGCTAAGCATGTTGCCGTGCCAGGCCGGCCCAAGTAATATTGACCGCCAGAAGATATTTCACATGAGACCCGCCGTCGTGCCTTTCGCGTCCCTGTCCTTGGGTCATTGCCTGCTGCTGGGGGCTGTTTTTTCAGGGCTGGCTTCCGAGACCTCCCAGAGCGCGACCAATGGCGCTTCGGATTATCTCATCCACGTTTGGCGTTCGGAGGACGGCCTGCCGCAAAACTCCGTCAATTGCCTGGCGCAAACGCCGGACGGTTATCTGTGGATTGGAACTCGCAGCGGCGGGTTGGCTCGTTTCGATGGCAACCGGTTCGTGGTATTTAATCCCGAAACCACCCCGGAGTTGGAGGATGTGGAATTTGAGACTTTAAGCGTGGATTCGCGAGGAACTCTTTGGATTGCGGCCGGCAATGAATCGGCGGCCTCTATGACGGCTGGGAAATTTCGTCTCGTGCGAGAGCGCACCGCTCAGCCGCGATGGCATCCGCTAAACCTCGTCGCGGAAGATTCGGATGGCGTTTTCCTGAGCTCCTTTCATCCGGCCGTATTTCGCATCCCGCGCTCCGGCAGAGTCAATGAAGCCCAACCGGTCGAGTTGAATCCACCTCCGCCGCTCCCGCTTCCTGCCCCCATCACGCAAAGTGGCGACGGCGCGTTGTGGTATATCACGGATCGGCACGATGTGGCACGGCTGCAATACTCGGCCCCGAGCAACAAAAACGTCACCATTTTCAAACTTGATTCGCCCGCGCAAGTTTTGGGGAAAGACAGTGCCGGCGAGCTTTGGCTAGCGACAGATCAAAGACTTGGCGTCGTCACCCAGCACGGATTTGCCGAACGGGAACCTACTAATGGTCCCGCGCCCCGCGGAGTGCGAAATATAATTGCCTCGCCTCGTGGCGGCTTATGGGTCTGGGACGGCCAACTGCTTCGGAAAATGAGCGGGAACCGATGGACCGTTTCAGCGACCGGATTCCAGCCCAGCCCCTCGGTCAAGTCTTTGCGGTTTTACGCCGATTCGCAGGGCGGGCTTTGGATAATCGAGTATGGCGCCGGCCTCTGGAACGTCCGCCCGGATGGCCTGGCGGTGTTACTAACGCTGCAAGACGGGTTGCCCAGCAAATTCGTTGTCTGCTGGCTGGAGGACAGCGAGGGCAATATATGGATCGGCACAAAGGAAGCCGGGTTGGCCCGTATTCGGCGGCGCCAGTTTAAACAGTTCACGGCTGCCGATGGTATTCCGGGCGATGTTGCGCAGTCAGTGTGCGAAGATGCCCAGAATACGATTTGGGTCGGCACGGCAAATGGCGGCCTGGCGCGCCAGGACGGGGATCGATTTCTGCCGGTCCCGCTGACCCCCAGGCCCGACCCATTGATTGAAAGCGTCACGGTGTTTCCAGATGCGACCAATGGCATCTGGATCGGCACCTTGCAAGGCAGCGTATTTCGTTACACGGATGGGGAAGTGCGTTGCGTTAACAACGAGGTGACATGGGACTTTCCCATGGAACGCCTGCGCGACCATGTGGCCAACGTCATTATGCAGGACAGTCGGGGACGCGTCTGGTTCTGCAACGGCTCCGGCGCCTATTACTATGACAAAGGCAAGCTCACTGTGTTTGGCAACGACCGTGGCTTTGTAGAGAACATCGGCGTGCGAGCCGTGGCCGAAGGCCCGCCGGGGACGTTGTGGTTTGGCGCGGAACCAGGGGACTTGTGGGAAGTTGTGAACGATGCTCCAGTGCGCCATCATCCTCCTGCCCAATGGCCGATGGCGCGCGTGTCCGCCTTGCTGCCCGACGCGGATGGCAGCATTTGGGTGGGGACGCTTGGAGGCGGCCTGCTGCGGTTCGATCATGGGACGTTTACACGCGTTACCATGGATCAGGGCCTGCCTGACAGCAGCATTACGCAATTGTTGGAGGATGGGCAGGGCCATCTTTGGGGCGGCACGTATGCGGGGATTTTTCGCGCTTCCAAAGAGGCATTGAAGCGCCTCGCCGCCGGTGAGACTAACGATTCAGCCTTCTCCGTCTTCGGTCACTTTGATGGCTTGCCGGCCCAAGCTTATTCCGGGTGGTTCCAGCCCTCTTGCTGGCGTTCACACGATGGACGGCTCTGGTTTACCACGGTCAAAGGCCTGGTCGCTGTCAACCCGCGCGATGTCGCCATTAATCACCAAGCCCCGCCAGTCGTCATCGAGGAAATGCTCGTGGATGGTTCTCCCGTTGCCTTCAAGTCCGGCCATAAGACGCCAGATCCGATGGGGGCGAATTCGCCGACGCGCATCTCACCCGGGCGCCACTACGTCGAGTTCCGCTTCACAGGAATCAACTTCACTGCCCCGGACAAGGTGCGGCTGAAGTGGCAATTGGAGGGAGTGGAAAACCATTGGCGGGAGGGCGTGAATCAACGCTCGGCGGGCTATGGCCCGCTTCCGCCAGGCGCTTACCGATTTAGCGTGTTCGCGGCCAACAGCGATGGCATTTGGAATGAGCAGGGCGCGGCGGCTGGTTTCATCGTGCTGCCGTACTTCTGGGAAACGTGGTGGTTCCAGGCGTTTTTCATTGCTTCAATGTGTTCTGCGTTGATCCTGTCCGTTACATTCAGGTTGCGCCGGGCGCACCGAGCCGAGTTGGAGCGGTTGGCGCGCACGCACGAGATGGAGCGCGAGCGCGCCCGGATCGCGCGAGACCTGCATGACGATCTGGGTACGAGTCTTACGCAAATCAGCTTGTTGAGCTCGCTCCTGGAACGCGAGGGTTTGCCGTCCTCCGATCTTCGCTCCTTGACCCAGCAGATTCGTGGCACTTCGCGCGCGATGGTGACGGCGTTGAATGAAATCGTTTGGGCGGTCAATCCGAAAAACGATTCACTGAACGAACTCGTGGGCTACCTGGGGAACCTGGCTGAGGCATTTTTCCGTTCCGGCCCCATCCGTTGCCGGCTGGACATCCCCAGCGAAGTGCCCGAACGCAGCGTGGCTTCTGAGATTCGTCACGGGGTTTTTCTTGCGTTTAAGGAAGCCATCAACAACGTCGCCAAGCATTCCCGCGCCACGGAAGTGCGCGTGAAGGTCATTTGCGAGGAGGACAAGCTTCGCGTGGCCGTCGAGGATAACGGGGTGGGCTTCGACCCTGTTGCGAAACAGCCGGGCAACGGATTGGCGAACATAAGTCAGCGGCTGGAAAAAATGGGAGGAAGCTGCAATCTAAGCAGCACCGCGGGCGGCACAACCGTCTTGTTCCAGTTGAATCTGCGTTAACGCCCATGCGCCCCTCATCTCATTGGACTATACCGGGGGCGCGAGCTTTGGATATGATGAGTGCATGCCTAACTTGTCGCTGGCCCGGGAGCCGGCTGCTTCGCCGCGAGGCGTTATGATCAGTGTCGCCATCGTTGAGGATGATGCGGTGACGCGCCGTAGTCTTTCGCAGATCGTGGACGACGCCCGCGGCATGCGTTGCGTGGTGGCGTGCGCAACGGGCGAAGACGCTTTGAAACTGCTGCCCGCCGCGCGACCGGAGGTGGTGGTGATGGACATCAATCTGCCGCAAATGTCGGGCATCGAGTGTGTGCGCCGGCTGCGCGAGCAGCTTCCCAAGACGCAAGTGCTGATGCTCACGGTGTACGAGGACAGCGATTCCATTTTTCGCGCGTTGCGCGCCGGGGCCAGCGGCTACTTGCTCAAACGCTCCGAGCCGGAGCAACTTCTGGAAGCCATACGCGACGTCTTGCATGAAGGCTCGCCAATGACCAGCCAGATTGCGCGCAAAGTCGTGCAGGCCTTTCACGCTTCGGAAGACGCGGAGAACCTTTCCATGAAACTGACCGAGCGAGAAGCCGAAGTGCTGGACTATTTGGCCAAAGGCTATGCCAACAAGGAGATCGCGGACAAATTGGGCCTGAGCCTGCCGACCGTGCGCTCGCACTTGCGCAGCATCTACGACAAACTCCATGTCCGCTCCCGCACGGAGGCGGTCGCAAAATATCTGAAATAGAAGACCCAGCTCAAGACCTTGCGCAGCTATGAAAATTGTTTGTTTCCGCCCGGCTTGGGCCATGTTGGCCGTACTGTGGACGCACCTGGCCTGCGCCGAAAATCCGTCCTCTGCTCTCGGCGGTTCCGCAAACGCTCAACGCTGGCCGGCCCGGCAAGCCAACGATTGGTATGCCAAACAATCATGGCTGGTCGGCGCGAATTTTGTCCCCAGCTCGGCCGTGAACCAGCTTGAGATGTGGCAGGCCGAAACATTCGATCCCGCAACGATTGACCGCGAATTAGGCTACGCCGAAGGCATTGGCATGAATACCATGCGCGTTTTCCTGCACGACATCGCATGGCGGGAGGATCCTGAGGGGTTTCTTTCGCGCGTCAACAAATACTTGGAAATTGCCGACGCCCACGGAATTAAAACGATGTTTGTCATTTTCGACGGCGTTTGGCATCCCAATCCGAAAGCCGGCCTTCAGCCTGTCCCTGTTCCCGGTCTTCACAACTCTGGCTGGGTTCAATCCCCGGGGCGCGAGTACCTTCAGTCGTCTGACAAACAGGACCAACTAAAGTCTTACGTCATGGCTTTGTTGACCCGCTTCGGGAAGGACCAGCGCGTCCTCGCGTGGGATCTTTTCAATGAGCCCGACAATCCGAACCGTCAGGCTTATGGCCGCGACGGGACCAGAATAGAACTCGACGAACCAGAAAAGGAAAAACTCGCGATGCAACTGCTGGAAAAGACCTTCACATGGTTTCGCCAAGCCAACCCGTCGCAGCCCGCCACATGCGGCGTCTGGCGCGGTGATTACCTCACCCATCCCAATCCTATTCAGCGCCTCCAATTGGAGTGCTCGGACATCATCACATTCCACAATTATGACGAACCGGGTGAGCTGCGAAAACAAATCGAAGGTTTGAAAAAATTCGGACGCCCCGTTTTATGCTCCGAGTACATGGCGCGCGGCAACCGCTCGACGTTCGCTGACAACCTGCCGGTCCTGAAACAATACCGGGTCGCGGCGTGGAGCTGGGGGCTTGTCAACGGGAAGTCGAATACGATTTACCCGTGGGATTCCTGGAAGAAGACCTATGCCGCCGAGCCTGCAGTTTGGTTCCACGACGTTTTCCGCGCCGACGGAACACCGTTTTCCAAAACCGAAACAGATCTAATCCGGCAGCTAACGGGCCGGGGCAAATGACCGGTCTCCGTCGCCTGCGCTTGGATTAAGCCACTGGCTTTAGACCGCCTTTGATTGCCGCCGAGGCGAGCGAGTGAATAAAAGTGAGGGGCCGTGAATAAAAAGCATGAAAAAATGAATTTGAAGATATGCGCCATGGCGGGAAAATCACTCAATGTGCAATCCCTGTTTACGACGAGCGGCTGCAGTGCGCGCACATACGCCGCCCTTTTGCGGCCACTTTCTTTGGCCGCTGCGCTGCTGCCGATTGCCAATGGCGCTATAGCGGACTCCTACTGGCAGGGTGTCACCAGTGATTTCAATGTTGCCAGCTCATGGAATCCTTCCGGCGTGCCGACCGGCGTCAATGCCATCAATGACAGCGGCTCAAACAACGTCGTGCTCATCCAGCCAGGCGACCCGGTCTGGAGTCCCTGGGACATTCGCGCCGGTGATGGAAGCAACGCGTCCGGCTCTTACTTGCAGACAGGCTCACTCAGCGAGGTCAACGGTTGGTTTCGCCTGGGTGACAGCGCCAATTCGACCGGCTTCTACACGTTGAGCAATGGCGTAGTCAATGTGGCGTTACAGGCGCATGTTGGCGAAATTGGAAGTGGCATTCTGACCATCAGAGGCGGCACCTTCAACGTCGGACAAACTCCGTTTTGTGTCGGCGACGGAGACTTTGGCCCAGGCGGCATTGGCACGCTGAATATGAACGGGGGTACCATCAACACGCCTCCCGGAGTTGATGTTTGGCTCGGCGAAGGCTACAACGGCGCCGCCGGTGGCAGCGGCAAAATGATCATGACCGGGGGCGCCGTGAACATTGGCGGCTGGTTCGCCATCGGCCGGTTTGGCGGCATCGGCGACTTGGAGCTTTCCGGCGGCAGCATCACTATGGTATCCGGCGACACCGGTAACATCACACTGGCTACCACCCCAAGCACTGGCGTGGTCAACCAGAGCGGTGGCGCTCTGACCAACACCGTAACTCAAACCTGGATAGCGGAAAGCGCCAATGGGACTTGGAACTTGAACGGTGGCACGGACGTTCTCGGCATTGTTCTGTTGACACGACTTTCGGGCGCCCACGGCACGTTCAATCTCAACGGCGGCGATTTGTTCGCCACGCAGATTACGGACCCCGGTGGCAATGGCGCTTTTAATTTTAGCGGTGGCACTTTGCACGCCCTCACCAACTCAGGGAATTTTCTGCAAGCAAGCCAAGGCGCAACCGTGAAAAGCGGCGGGGCGGTCATCAATACTGAAGATCATGATATTACCATCAGCCAGGCGCTCGCAGGCAGCGGCGGCGGCCTGACCAAATTGGGTGCCGGCTCGCTGACCCTTTCCGGCAGTCTCTCTTATGCCGGTCCGACCATTGTGAGTGACGGGACGTTGATGGTCTTGGCACCGACCACGTTCGCGTCGTCCAGTTGCGCCATTTATGACGGAGGAACGTTCGGGGTGGCTTTGACAGAGGCCAGGGCGCAACTTTCTGTCCCAGCGTTAAGCATAGGGCCGACGGGCGGCGGGCTGACTTTGGACTTTGCCGGGACGGGCGGCCAGCCTTCGGCCCCGCTGGTTGTGAGTTCCCTCGTGGTCGATGGTGC
Source organism: Verrucomicrobiota bacterium (assembly GCA_049517295.1). Taxonomy (GTDB): domain Bacteria; phylum Verrucomicrobiota; class Verrucomicrobiia; order Limisphaerales; family Palsa-1400; genus JBEKSF01. Next base: position 9,439 of record JBEKSF010000059.1, on the reverse strand, counting down.
TGTGACAGTCAATATCGCCGGTTATAATTTTTCACCAGGCCAAATTCCGCTTGTGCATTACAGTTCACTGACGGGCAGCGGAAATCTCACCCTCGGTTCAGTGCCGTCAGGAATGACCGCGCAACTCGTGACGAATACTCTGAACCAATCCATTGATCTTCTTGTCACCGCCGCGCCGGCCGGCGGGATGCCGTGGCAACCCAAACAGGCGCCCTTGATGACCGACTGGGCGCGGCAAGTGGACCCCACCAACGTTTTGCCCGAATATCCGCGCCCGCAAATGGCGCGGTCCAACTGGATGAATTTGAATGGCGTTTGGCAGTTCCAGCCTGCCGCGACAAATGATCCAGTGCCGGCGGGCCTCAATCTCGCCCATGTCATTCTCGTTCCATTTCCGATGGAGTCGGCTCTATCGGGAATCATGCAGTATTCCGCGTTTTCCTGGTATCGGCGGACCTTCACGGTGCCGTCAACCTGGGCGGGCCAGCGGATTATTTTGCATTTTGACGCGGTCAACTGGCAGTCCCAGATTTACGTCAACGGCCAGAGCGTGGAAATTCACTCCGGCGGTTACGATCCGTTCAGTGACGACATCACGCCATATCTCAATGGCGGGACGAACGAGTTGATCGTGCGAGTTTACAGTCCCGAAGACGCCGGCGGTGAACCGCGCGGCAAACAGACACTCTATCCGGCGGGAATTATGTTCACCTCGTCATCTGGTATCTGGCAACCGGTGTGGCTGGAACCGGTGCCGGCCGCAAGCATCGGCAGCATCCATCTGACGCCCGACATTGATAACAATCGGGTGCTCCTGAACATCGCTTGCAACGGCCCAACGAATGATTTGCGAGTAAACGGCTACGCTTTCGCGGGAAGCAATCTAGTTACCTCGACAACGGTGCTGCCGGGCGAGGATTTATATCTTAATATCCGGTCCCCGATACTCTGGTCACCCACCAATCCCTACCTTTACAACCTGCAAGTGACTTTGACGAGCAACTCGGCGCCAGTGGATTCCATCACAGGTTACTTCGGAATGAGGAAGATCAGCATCGGCGCCCACAACGGCTTCGTAAAAATGCTTCTCAACAACCAATTCACGTTCGAGTTCGGTCCGCTGGACCAGGGCTACTGGCCAGATGGTATTTACACCGCTCCAACGGATTCGGCACTGCAGTATGACTTGAGAATGGACAAGACGCTGGGCTTTAACATGGTTCGTAAACATCTCAAAGTCGAGCGGCAGCGTTGGTATTACTGGGCCGACCAATTGGGAATCCTAGTCTGGCAGGACATGCCCAGTTGCAATTCCTACACCGGCAATCCGTCCCCGCCCCCGGTGGACCCGCTGGACTTCATTGTCGAACTAACGGCCATGGTGACCAATCACTGGAACAGTCCGTCGATCATCATGTGGGATGTTTTCAACGAAGGCCAGGGAGAAGCCCGCGGCGGGAATGGCGTGGGTCAAACCAACACCTCCTATCTGGTGTCGTTGGTACAATCGCTGGACCCGTCCCGCTTGGTTAACCAAGCCAGTGGCTGGAATTGGGTTGGCGCGGGGAATGTCGAGGACACTCACAATTATCCTGATCCGGAATGCTCCACAAGCGCGACTCAGGCGGTGGTATGCGGAGAGTTTGGGGGAGTGTGGCTCGGTCTTGCGGGTCATACCTGGTCGCCCAGTCCGAGCGATGTTCCTGTTTCCCAAGCCTCCACAACTGTTACCCCCCAGATTGAATTGCTGGCTGGTGAAGCGCCGGGTTTGATTCAAACCAATGGAATGAGCGCCGCAGTCTATACTGAAATTAGCGATGTTGAAATTGAACTCGCAGGGTTGCAGACATTTGACCGCAAGATTCTCAAACCCGATTTGCAACAGATGCAGACCAGTATTACTTCGTTGACCGGCGCTCTCCTGCCGGCCAATGTGATGCCGACACCGATTCTTGAGGCAGTTTCAAATGTCACAATGACCGCTGGGCAAACCTTGTTGGTGACCAATACCGCAACCGCCGCCGCTGTCCCCGCGCAAACTCTGGCTTGGAGCCTTGCGGCGTCACCCGTGGGCGTGACCATCAATCCAACCAACGGTCTAATCACGTGGCGCCCGGCAATTTCGCAATCGCCTTCGACAAATCTCTTCACGGTGGTTGTCACCGACGGCAGCCTGCCTCCAGTGAACGCGACACAAAGTTTCTCTGTGGTAGTTCTCGATCCGTCCACGCCTGCTTTTTCCTCTCCTGCGATTACTGCGGGAATGTTCGAATCCGCGATCAGCGGGAGCACCGGACCGGACTATTCTATCTATGCCGCCACCAATCTTTCAGGCGGTTGGCAGCTTGTGTTGGCAACCAATCCTGTTGCGCTGCCGTTTCTGTTCACTGACCCGGCTTTGACCAACTTCCCTCAGCGCTTTTATCGGGTGCAATTGGGCCCTTGAAATGATGGACTGGAGAGTGGAACATTCATGCCGCTTTTTCCAGTCCGATGAGATCGGCGTAGCCGCGGCGGGCGAGGCTGATTTTGGAGGCGAGGAATTTCTTGAGGATTACGCTGTCGGGTGAACCCTCGAGGAATTGCGGCCAACTATGGCGCAGCGCGTGCGAGACGACCCACTCGGATGGAGGTTTCTGGGGCGAGGCGGTGCGGATATAGGAGTGGAAATTGAACCAGACAGTGCGGCGAAAAGTAATGGCCAGGTATTGCAGCAAGCCTTGGGCGATCAGGCCCAACTGGATGTGCCGTTGGTAGGCCGCCAGCTTGCGGCGAAGATGTTGGCGGTAGGTCTCGGACTGGCGATGCGGGTGTTGGGAGCCGTCGCCGCGCCGGATCGGATTCATGTCCTGCATCCAGAAATGGTAGGCATAGGCACCGAGGGTATGAATGGCCTGCTTGAAGCTCACTTCGATTTTGAAGCGCCAGCCGTAGAGGCGGATGATCTCCAACGGAGCCAAAGTCAAATCGGTGCGGAGCAAGATCAACCGGCCCCGGCTGGGATGGATCACCCAGACAAAGCGCACCAACCGGCCCAGAGGGCGCCAAATCAAATCATAAGTGTAATAGCGCAGAGTGACGTTGGATTCTCCATAGGCCGGACTGGGCGCCTTGATAAAGCGATTTTGGAGATGGAACCAATCCCGGAGCTTGGTCTTGTATCCATAGATGGCGCGCCGTCCACGTCGTTTGTCTTGGCGGGGCGAAGCCGGGAGATAAGCCACAGCCGTGGTACGAACCCGCGTGACCAGATGATGGCCAGCCTGCAACAAGGCGCGGGCGAATTTGGCGGCGGCATAATAAGCGTCGGCCACCACCGTGACCGTCTGGACCCAAGGCAAGCCGACGAGGAAAGCGCCTAATTTATCCAGCAGAGTACGCCGGTCGCGATTGCTTTAGACCACGCCTTCGTGAATGCGGGCGGCCACCGGCACGGCCAGATAAACCCCCGCCCGGTGAGCCAACACCGCCACGGCCTGGAGGGAATGGCCCATGATAAAGGAAGCCTTGGCGTTGCAACGGGACTCCTGATGCAGGCTTTTGACCCCGGCATTTTTTTGCCTTCCTTGGGCCGCTTGAGGCCATCGACCAGCACCACGGCACGTCCGTTGACCCGCACCAGAGACCGGCAGAACAGGCGTTGGAGACTCTGTTGCCAGAGCCGGGTGAGCCGCTCCAAATCCAAGACCGGGGAATGGAAGAAGTGGAGCAGGCAGTAATAGCTGGCCTCCGACAAACCCAAGGCACGCACCAGGCTGGTGACGCCGGCCAAGTCGGGGCGCAGGCACATGCAAGCCAAGACGACCACCAACCAGAGGAAGGTGGTGGTGCGGGAGCAAGCCGGGCGGAGGAGCAAGAGGGCGCGCCAAAAGGCCCGCCACAGGAGAACAGAGCGTTGGGGCCGTCATCCTTGCAAGAATTACGGGCGAAGGCTCTGCGCCAACAACAGTGCGGGGCAGCAGACGCAACGAAACCGATGAGCGAACAAATCGACGGGCCGCGATGAAAACCTACGAAGGCCGACGGGAGGGTTATGCCGCTCTCGTCACGGTCAACGAACGCCCGCTCACTCCCCGGCTGGATTTGTGGAATCACAGTCCCACGGGGTTCGAGTGGGGCTACGGCGGCAGCGGGCCGGCGCAACTCGCGCTCGCCCTGCTTGCCGATCACCTCGGCAAACCGGGTCCTGGCTGTGGAGGAAATCAAAGCCGCCAACGGCGGGCGTTTGAAGTTCAAGGGCAAGATTGACCGGGGGAGTGTTCCAAAAAATGCGCTGCGCAACAACGGCGCGGGCGGGGCCGCTGCTAAAACACTGGCGGCGCATTGAGGAAATGGCACCCGGTCGCCCCTTGGGCCACGAACTTCAAGGGGCGCACGGATGGCATTACCTGAATCTATAATTCTGAGCCGTTATCGGTGCTGGCGTGTGTTTGGGGGAGGAACGTGGAGTTCTCCCCGTGTGCCTGGCCCGAATGTACAGCGAAAGTTGCTGTTCGCGTTTTTATACGAGACAGCAAAAATGGCGGGTATTCCATTCCGTCGGCTTGTGTGGGCTACGCGGCACGAGTTGGGCGAAAAGTTCGGACGCGAGCACTACCATTGGTTAATCGGCGCGGCAGAGTGGAAACCGCCTCTGGCGGATATGTTCCGGCTCAACGCCCTGTGGGACAGTCTGCCCAAGTGCGGTTTCTCCAGGAAACATCAATTCGACCAGCGGCTAAACGGAGTCGAATATGTCACCAAGTGCCTGTCAGGATCGGCGCTTCGTGACGGCCTGGGGGGAGACTTCTACGAAGGCTCCAAATTCGCTCTGCGAGGTGCCGAGGTGACGCTTAGTAATGCGCTTGCTCGTTCGGTAGGGGGCAGGCGCATCATTGCGCTGAGACACTGTTGAAACTGACACACTGACAAAACGGCAGGAATGCGAAGCAGCAAAAGACGGCGTTGCGCCATGTAATAGAGGGGAAGGTTCTTCCCGGAAACGCTGTGGAGCGAGAGCCGACGGCACTGGCACGGCCAGTTTGCATGTCTGGACGCGGTGTGAAATGAGGAACGGGCCCCCGGCGGGGTCAGGGCGGGCGCGCGCCAGCGCGCCTGCCCTGGCTCCGCGGGGTTGCCTGAAGATGAATTGTGCCCGGGTGAAATTGAAGAATGGACGCTCCAAGACGCCTCACCTGCAGTTCGCATCGACTGAGGCGTGTGGGTATGGAAGCGTTAGAAACGGCTTGACTTGCTGGGTGGCGGTGACAAGGTTGCGTTCTGATGAACACCGGTGACATCGAAGCAGGCTGCAAGCGAGTGATCCGTGACGCAGCTGAGCGTTTAACTAAGGATCGGATTGTGAACGATACCGCCTGGACCGATGCGATATTCGAGGATTTGACCAGATACGCGTACCATGAATTAGTTCCCGGGCTTTGCGTATGGAGCAAGGGCAACGCAGTAGACCGGACTCTCACTGGTTTTCTGTACGACTTCATGGCATGTGAAGGTGAAGGTAAGGCCGGGGAGGACATCGGCAAGGTGTGGGTGGCGCTGGAGAGTGAATGGAGCCCATATTTTGAGAAGGTGAAGGAAGATTTTTACAAACTCGTACTCGGTAGAAGCATGTTGCGAGTGATGATCTTTAAATCTAGGGATGTCGAGAAAGACATCAGTAAACTCGTGAGAATCCTTGAAACATCCCCAATGTCAGTCAGCGGAGATCGTTACCTGTTTGCAGGCTGGAGTGAGGACGAAGGTTTTATCTTTAAATCACACAGCAAAGCCTGAGCCCGCAGCGAAAAAGGAGACGACATGAATCTGAATATACTTGGTACGCTTTTGGCTTTGATCGTTTTTGGATGCGGCAAGAATGAGCAGACGGTCGCACCTGGTGCCGTGCCATCAAGTAATTCAACGGATCAAATCAGCCTTCGGGCCATATACAGCTTGCCATTAAATGGCGGGGCTTACCTTCTGACGGAGATGGAGAACACTGGGAAATCTGGGGTCAAAGCATGGCGGGGGACATGGGTCATCAAGGATGATCTCGACGAAACGGTGGCAGACGAGACTATTAGTTATACCAGCGATACGCCTCACCTTCCGGATGGGGAAGCGCACATCATAGCTGCCGGTGAGAAATTCTATATTATCGACCAAGCCGTTACAGGAGAAGCTGATCGGACATTTATTTGCGAGAAAACTAACCTGTCGAATTGTGGGTTATTGCCTTTGACGATGGTCTTGGGAAACATGGACAGCGCCAAAGTGACGAAGAAAATCACGTTTTCCTTGGAAAAGGTGGTGAATGAGTGAACCCCGCAGAAATCAACCACGCAAGATTACCCCTCGATGCAGTCCATTCAGTCGTCTAAGACGATGGGAGTTTTTCTAGCGTTTACGGCTTTTGGGTGGATAATCAAGCAAACCTCTCCTGGTGGTGGGGGCGTTGCCACCAGCGTTGCGAGGGCAGCCGGGGCGCAATGCTGGTGACAATGACGACACGACCAGGCACTTGTCGGGGCGGAGCGTTCGCGTGTTGGCATTCCGCCGTCGTCAAGACTATGGCGGACAGGTCGGCTTGGCCTTGGTGTTTTGAGCAAGCCGGATGATCCGCCTTCGTCAAGACTAGGGCGAGAGAGGCAACACGGGAATACGCAGGGGGAAAGCCTCATTGCTGGTTGACGCTTGAAAAGCAGCGATGGCGGTGCGTCTTGGACGCATCAAAGGGCTCATGTCCGTTAGCCACCGGTTTTGGGCCTCTCGCGCTCCATCATTTGCGCAATGCCCGCTTTGAGCTGGGGTAATTCCCTTTCAATGGCTGCCCAGACAATTTCCGTATCAATCCCGAAATAATGATGAACGAGAATGTTTCTCATTCCATTGATTTTTTCCCACGGGATATCCGGTTGTTTGGCCTTGCACCCGGCGCTCAACAAACGCGCGGCTTCGCCGATGATTTGCAAGTGATGCAGCACCCAGGTTTGCACCAACTCATTGCGGTCAAATTCACTTCTGCCGCCAGCCGTGTATCGTTCAATCCGCTCGATGCCCTCGCCAATATCGAGCAGCCGCTGGTAATCATCCCTCATACCGGCACGGCTTCCTCCAGCACGCGCGCGCGCATGCGCTCCCGCAATCCTTTTACCGTCACCACGTCCACCTCGCAGCCGAGCAATCGTTCCAAATCAGATTGCAACCCGCCCAAGTCCAGCAAGCTGCGTCCCGGCTCCAATTCGACAACGAAATCCAAATCGCTCGCATCTGTTTCTTCACCTCGCGCAATTGAGCCAAACAGTTTCAATGAAACCGCCCCGTGTTTGCGGGCGAGTTTCAAAATCTGCTCCCGCTTTGATCGGACCAATGTCTGCTTGCTCATGCGCCAACTATGGCTGATTGCGCCTTGAATTAGAAGCCAAAACCTTTCTTCCGGACAGCGCGCCGTCATCGCGAACGGCAATGCCCTTCACTGCGAGGGCTAAGTTGGAGAAAATGGCCGGCTGCCGATTTACGACGCGATCAAGGAACTGCCTCGGCTCTTGGGCCATGCATAAATACGCGCACAGCATTCTGTCGGGAATGGTCAAACCGTGTCGCAACCTGACGCACAGAATGGAGGGTCAAATCACGCGGAAACCCTTGCGAATAAAGGGGATAGTCGCTCTCTGGAGGAACCTGTCGCAAACTGTCAATTGGAGCGGGTGAAGGGAATCGAACCCACCACTATTCTTCCGCACCTTGCGTAACCTTGCAACAGCGTGCAACTTACGCAAGTCCTTTTTTTCGCGTTGTTGCACGAAATCGCACCTTGTTGCAAGTTTTTTGGCACTAATTGGCACTAATAATCCAGCCTTCCTCCGGTGGCGATCGGCGGCGGCAGCGATACTCTCGCGGAACCGCTTCTTGGGCATTGGGCCTCCGACCTTCGGAGCCGGGTGCGAACTGCCCCACCTGCCCGCACTTCAATCCCATTCGATTCCACTGTCTCAAATCGTCGAAGAAAGTCAACCCTGGCACCGTAAGCACTTTCGCCTTCACAGCCCACCCAGGATCAGTCCGCCCCCTGTCGCTCCGGGCAAGCCGCTGGCCTAACGGCTTCCCACTACCCACCAGGCGACAGCCCCCGTCTCACCCGCCCACCGCCGCCGCCGCCGCCGCCACTACCACCGTGACGACCGCCCGGCCTGCCTGGCAAGAATCGAGTGCTCAGAGCCTGGGCAACCCTTCCGTTTGGAACTTCTGGTCGAGTTCGACGAACGAGGGATGCCCGTTCGGCCAGAAGGAAGCGCGCTTGGTCGGTTTGGGAAACAGATGCGAATCGAACCGCAGCAACCGGTGCATTTGGTGGAAGGCGAGGCCATCCATCCCCAGGAGGTTCTCGATGTCCTGGCCGGTGCGAGAGATCGTCCCAGCACGGTCGCTTTTGGCCCGGAAGGCCGTGTGGTTCATGAGGTTGACAACTCCGGCCTGCCAGTCCAGCTGCTGGTAATAGTAGGACCGCATCAATTCCGGGCCAAGATCACACTCCGACTGGCTGAGGTGGTTGGACAGACGCAGGTTTCCTCCCAGCCAGGAGTGCGTCAGGTGGTTGGAGAGCGGGTAAGTGCGGAAGTTGGGGTCGGCAGAAATGTTTTGGATGAGCCGCATGAAATTGGAATAGTAGGGCTCGACGCGTTGGAAATAATTGAATCCCCGGATGGCGGCGTGCTTGGTGAAAACGGCGTAGGAACTGAGATCGCCGGGCCGATCCAGTTCCATTCTCCAATGGGTCAGCACGATGGCGAAGACCAAGGGCTGCAGGGGAACCGGCAGGGAGAAGGGCAGGCCATCGTGGGTAACGGCACCCCGGAGCAGGCAGTTGGCATCTTCAAATCCCTCACGGTCCAGCCCCAACTCCTGTTGCAATGCCGGGTCCAAGGTGGCGTAAGCGCACGTCTCGCCGTGACGCGCAACGACCCGCTGGCCGCTGGGCAACAGCATGGCCCTGTCCTCCTGGTCGTGCAGAGTGAAGTCCTGCATGGAGTCGGCGGCCGCTCGGAAGGGGTATCCGTAATAGCGATCCCCGTTGCCGAAGCGGGCCAGCACACGCCAGGGGTCGGGTTCGCAGTCAACGCATGGGTAGGAAAACCCGCCCGTGGTGGGCAGGATATCCGCGAAGATAGGGGCCGGCAGGTTGGCCAGGCCGCCCAATGAGGCGTCTGGATAAAGGTAACGCGCCGGGAACAACTGGACCGGGCCCAGGCCACGGGCCAGTGAACCGAGGAACAGAAACACTTTCTCAAGCTGAATGTGGGGCGCGAGGGCGAACCCAATCTGCGGCAGGGCGAGGACGAGGGTCGTCTGGACGCCTTGCAGCACCTTGGGCTTGAGTTCCTGCCAGAGGCTGTGGTGATAACGGACATGGCGGGCGTTGATCCCGAGCCCGGTGGATTGCGAGGGTGATTCAAACCAAGGG
>JBEKSF010000058.1:0-33041 GCA_049517295.1 Verrucomicrobiota bacterium | reverse complement strand
CAAAGACAACGGCTGCGGCTTTAAAGTTGATCTGGCCGGAGCCGGTCAGCGCAGCGGCCTGGCGAACATGCGGCACCGGATTGGAGTGATTGGCGCGTCGCTGCGCATTGAAAGCTGCCCTGGCGCGGGAACTTTCGTTCGAGTGCAACTGCCGTATCCATCGAGAGAATGATCAATGCGCGCGACTCATGAAAAATGAAGGACAAGCAAAGATATGAGTATCCGCGTGGCGTTGGTGGAGGATAATGACGACCTTCGCATGAGCATGAGGAATCTTCTCAACAGGTCGCCCCAGCTTCGAGTGGTTGCCGATTACGCGGACGCTGAGTCAGCGCTGGCGGATATTGTCCGGCACAGGCCGGAGGTGACGTTGATGGATGTCAAACTGCCAAAAATGGACGGGGTGGAGTGTGTCCGAGCGTTGAAAACGCTGCTGCCCACCGTGCATGTACTTATGCTGACGATTCATGATGACAACGATTCCCTGTTTAATTCCATCCTAGCGGGCGCCGACGGCTTTCTGCTCAAGGACACGGTACCCTCCCGGCTCGTGGAAGCGATCGAGGAAGTCTGCAAGGGTGGCTCGCCGATGACGCCGCAGATTGCGCGGCGAATTGTCCAGCGATTTCGCCGGAGCGATCCCGCGCCGGCAAACATGGAGAATCTGACGCCCCGAGAGAGGGAAGTTCTGGAGCAACTGGCCCTGGGCAACAGGTATAAAGAAATCAGCGACAACCTGGGCATCAGCCTGGATGGGATCCGATTCCATATCCGGGGCGTGTACAACAAGTTGCATGTTCACTCCCGTACTGAAGCGGTTTTGAAGTACCTGAAGCGGTGAGCTTGTTGAGCGGGCGTGGCGGCTTGCTTTGGGTGGCGGGTTGTGGTAGCCAGTGCGGGCAAAAGATCGCATGTTCGGTTCGTCAACAGCCCCGGTTTGCGTGACGCAGGGGAGCAGAGGCCCGCGGGAAGTGTTGTTGTTATGGCTTCTCGGATCGACACTTGCCGCGCAGGCATCGGGACCTGACGCGAATTACCAGATTGATGTGTGGCGGGCGGACGAGGGGCTTCCGCAGAGTTCGGTGACTTCGATTGCGCAATCTTCCGATGGGTATCTTTGGCTGGGAACCCAGAATGGATTAGTGCGGTTTGACGGCGCGCAGTTCAAGGTATTCGATGAGCGCAACACGCCGGCAATCAAAAACAGCCGCATCGTTTGTCTTTACAGAGATCGTGGGGACACGTTGTGGATAGGCACCGAGAAGGCCGGGCTGATTCGCCTCCGGGACGGCCAGTTTGCCTCGTATGAAATACCGAGCAGACAAACGACGCATGATTACCCCCGTGTGTTCTGCGGCGACAGCTCAGGCGCCCTTTGGCTGGTATCCTGCGAGTGGCAGGTGGTGTGCTTTGGCGGGGAGAAGTTCAGCGTTCCTTCGACGGGTTGGAGTTTGTCGGGAACAAGAGCAAGCGCGATAGCGGCCGATCGAACCGGACAGGTCTGGGTGGGCACCGAGAACGAGTTGGCGGTGAGAGAAGGCGGCGCATTCCGGTCCGTGTGGGGTCGCACCAATGAGAGCAATTTCCAGGTGAACTTTCTGGCTCCGAGCCGATTGGGCGGAATCTGGGTGGCCGCCAATGGCCGATTGCGCCGGTTTGCGTCCGGAGGATGGGTAAGTGACATGGGAGGCTGCACGTGGACCAACTGGCCGATTTACGATTTGTACGAGGACAGCAACAATCGGCTGTGGGTGGTGACATTGGGCGGGGGATTGTTCCGATACGACCTTCATGGAGGAGCGCTTCATCTGACCACAAAGGAGGGGTTGCCGACGGATTCGGCGCGCTGCATCACAGAGGATCGCGAGGGCAACATCTGGGTGGGAACCGAGGGTGGGGGGTTGTGCCGATTAAAGCCGGCGCTGTTTGAGACTTTGGGTGTGCGGCAAGGGTTGTCATCGGACCAAGTGATGTCAACGTGCGAATTGCGTGAAGGGGGGCTATTGATTGGAACTGATGGCGGCGGGTTGGATCGCGTGAAGGAAGGCCACATTGAGCATTACGGCCCGGATCAGGGTCTGCGAAACGGCAATGTCTGGTCCGTGATCCAGGATCGTCGCGGGAGTATCTGGGCGGGAACCTGGGACGGACTCTATCGATTGGAGCCAGCGGGGTTTACGGGTCTTTCCGACGGGGCGAACGTCGGCTGGCAAGTTCTGGCCATCTATGAAGACCACGAGGGTGATCTTTGGGTGGGGCAGCAGGCGTTCGGGGCGCTGAGCCGTATGCACGAGGGCAAATGGACTGTTGTCAAAATCCCCGGCGCGTCGGCCAGCCTGGATGTGCGAGTGGTGGTTCAGGACCGCGATGGTGACTTTTGGATCGGCACCAACGATGAGGGTTTATATCGCCTGAAGGACGGTCGGTTTACGCGGTTCGGCACGAAAGACGGCCTGGGAAATGACGCGGTTTGGTCGCTGCTGGTTGACCGCGAAGGCACGTTGTGGGTCGGGACTTGCCGCGGCGGGTTGAGCCGGTGGCGGGACGGGCGGTTCGTGACGTGGACGACCAGAGAGGGTTTGGTGAACGACGTTGTCTGTCAAATACTAGAAGACAACCGGGGCAACTTGTGGCTGGGTTCTTACGGCGGCGTTTTTCGAATCAGCAAAGCGGAGTTGAACGCGGCCATTACCGTGCCAGGCCAATCCCTTCATTGCGTGGCCTACGGGAAAGCCGATGGGCTGCCGAGCATTGAGTGCGAGGGGGGATTTGAGCCGTCCGGCTGCAAAACGCGCGATGGCCGGCTCTGGTTCCCCACGATCAAAGGGTTGGCGGTGGTGGACCCGGAAGCGGTGAGGACCAACACGCTTCCGCCGCCGGTCGTAATCGAAGAAATGATTGTCGATGGAGTGGCAACTACCGATCCGAAGATTGCGCCGAGCACCCAACGCCTGGGTTTTCGTTACACGGCCCTGAGCCTGACCGCGCCGGAAAGGGTCCGTTTCAGGTACCGGGTGGAGAACCTGGACAAGGATTGGGTGGACGGGGGATCGAGTCGCATGTGCGACTACAGCCGGTTGCCGCCGGGGGACTACCGGTTTCATGTCATCGCCTGCAACAATGACGGCGTATGGAATGAGAAGGGGGCCACGCTGGCGTTGACGGTATTGCCGCACTTTTGGCAGACGGGATGGTTTTTGAGTTTAACCAGCTTGATGGCAGTGGCGTCGATCGCCGGGATGGTGCGGCTGGTCGAGAGGCGCCGGATACAGTGGCGCTTGCGGCGTCTGGAGCGTGAGACGGCAGTGGAACGGGAGCGTGCGCGCATCGCCAAGGACATTCATGACGACTTGGGGGCGAGCCTGACGGAGATCACAATTTTGAGCGAGTTGGCGCAGAATCCCGGGATTGCGCCGGCGCAAGCTCAAATGGACGTGCGCAAGATCGGGGCCAAGGCGCGGAGCTTGACTCAATTGCTGGATGAAATCGTGTGGGCCGTGAACCCGAAGAAGGACACACTGGACAATTTCGTGACCTACGCCTGCACCTTCGCGGAGGACTACCTGTGGGTTGGCAAAGTGCAATGCCGTCTGGAATTGCCATCGGAGGTGCCGTTGGTGCCATTGAGCAGCGATGTGCGCCACTCGCTTTTTCTCGTCGTGAAGGAGGCGCTGCACAATGTTCTCAAGCACGCCGGGGCGACGGAGGTCAATTTGCGGATTGCGATTGATTTGTCTGCCTTCACCCTCATTATTGAAGACAATGGCAAGGGCATCGAGCCGGAGCGGCTTCGGGCGTTTACGGAGGCAGCGCCGGGGCACCGGAACGGCTTGTTGAATATGCGCCAGCGCATTGAGAGCATTGGCGGCCAGTTTGAAATCTGGAGCCATCCGGCCGAAGGAACGCAGGTGCGATTGAAAGTGCCGATTCACCCGCAATGATTGGAACCAGTTGCGTGTCGGCTCTTTGGCCGACTTTGCCGTGGCGCGAAATAGGCTATGCTGGTTAGTGAAATGTGGTGTTGTTTATGATCTCGGTGTCCGTTGTTGAAGATGACCGTGGAGTCGGCGAAGTGCTTAGCCGGCTTCTCAATTGCTCCCCCGACTGCCGTTGTCTGGCCTGTTATCCGAGTGGCGAAATTGCTCTTCGTGAAGTCCCCAAGCATCCTCCGGACGTGGTCTTGATGGACATTGACTTGCCGGTGATGAACGGGATCGAGTGCGTGCGCAAACTCAAGAGTTTGGCGCCGACGGTTCGTGTGGTGATGCTGACCGTCTATGAGGATCCGGAACAGATTTTTGACGCCTTGAGCGCCGGGGCCATCGGGTATCTGCTGAAGAAGCGCTCGCCCGAGGACTTGTTGAATGCGATTCGGGACGCTCATGCCGGCGGCTCTCCGATGAGCAGCCAGATAGCGAGAAAGGTGGTGCAGTTTTTTCAGAACCGCGCGCCGGCGGGGGAGGCGGAGTCATTGTCGGAGCGCGAGTTGGAGGTGTTGGATCTGTTGGCCAAAGGTTTTTTGGTCAAAGAAATCGCCGACCGGACGGGGTTGGGATATGGGACTGTGCGCACGTATATCCGGCGGGTGTACGAGAAGCTGCAGGTGCATTCGCGCACGCAGGCTGTGGCCAAGTATTTGCAACCGGTCAAATTGAGCGCGCGCCGGTTGTCTGCCCTTTAGCCGACAAGACAATTTGCCGGGGCGCGCTAAAATGCAACGTGTAAATGACAACAATCTCAAATTCCATTGCCTATGACAAATAGAACTGTTTCGGGGCTTTTTCTTACCATCGCGTGCGCGTGCGCCTTCAGTTTTGGCGCGGCCGCCCAGATAAGCGTGCCCAGCACCTTCAAGCAAATCACCATCGACGGATCGTTCAGCGATTGGACGGGCGTGCCGCTGGCCTACACCGCGGCGGAGGGGGTAGCCAATGCCATTCAATATGAGAATGTCTATGTCGCCAACGACTCCAATAATCTGTACATCAGGTTCACGCTGTATTCGCCTCGCGCCAACGCGTTTGCCAATTCGTACGACAATATCTTCATTGACACCGACGACAATTCTGGAACGGGCTTTCATGTCGGTGGCATCGGGTCGGAAATGCTGATTCAGTGGGGGGGTGGTTACCAGGAGAAGAACGGCGGATTCAACGAAGGAGCGATCAATGGACTGGGGTGGGCCATTGCGGGCTCGGCGGACAACATGGATTTTGAGGTGGCGATTTCGCTTGGGGCCACATACGCCTCGGACGGCACGCCGGTGTTTGGCGGCCTTGGCAGCGCGATAGCGATCCTGCTGGAAGGGGACAACACCAGCTATGTTAATTCTGAATTCGTACCGCCCGCCGGCGGCCTGGTATATACACTGACGGGCCCCCCGCTCCCTCTCTCCGCCAACCAACCGCTGATTGGCCTGACCGATTCATCGTGGGAAGTGAACGCTTCCGGAACGGATCTGGGCACCAATTGGCTCGGCGCAGATTACGATGACACGGTGACGGGCTGGACGACGGGCGATGGATTATTCGGTTACACAACGTCTCCGGGATCTTATCCGCCCATTAAAACGTCTTTGAGCGCCGGGACGAACACGTATTATTTTCGGACTCATTTTCAATGGACCAATGATCCTGACAACGTCGCTTTCGCTGTCACCAATTATCTCAGTGACGGAGCGGTTTATTACGTGAACGGCGCCGAGGTGGAGCGGGTTCGTATGCCGGCGGGCGTTATTTCCTATGCGACCGCGGCGACGGGCACCAATTCGCCGGTTGGGCACGCGGATGTCTTCGGCATTGATGGCGGGGTTTTGCAGTATGGTGACAATATATTTGAAGTGGAGACGCACCTGCCGTCCGGGAGCAGCGCGGACATGGTGTTTGGTCTTTCGCTCACCGCGGCGATCCAGTACCCGGTGCTGATTTTGAACAGCAACCTGCCGGCCGACCAGGCGGTGTTTGCGGGCCAACCGGCCACCTTTGGCCCTGACATCATTGGAAGCGGCCCGCTGTTCTACCAATGGTTTTTCGACGGCACCAGCGCGATTGACGGCGCGACCAACGCCACCTATACGATCCCTCTGGTATTGACCAACAATAGCGGTTATTATTCGTTGCAGGTCAGCAACGCATTTAACGTCGTGACCACGCGGCAGGCGCTTTTGACGGTGAGCAACACTCCCGTCAGCATTGTTACTGAGCCGTCCACTCAGGTTGTTGTTGAAGGCAACCCGGTGACATTCGGCGTCGGGGTTTCCGGGACTCCGCTCATTGCGTACCAGTGGTTCATTGGCACCCAAGCCATTAACGGCGCGACCAATGCCAGTTTTGCAATTGCCTCCTGTTCCCTCACGAATGCAGGCGGGTACCGAGTCGAAGTGAGCAATCCCGCGGGGGTGACCAACAGCACGACTGCAACGCTGACGGTATTGGCGGACACCATACCGCCTGCAATCATCAACATTTTGGCGTCGGCCAGCCAGATTGTTGTCACCTTCTCCAAGCCGGTTGATTCAGTCACGGCGGGCAATGCGACCAACTACTCTGTTAGCGGCGGAGCCACGGTCTTGAGCGCGTTACAAAACACGAACAATGCCGCGCAGGTCACCTTGACCACTGGAGTTGCGTTGAATTTTGGGACGATCTATACGCTGACAATCAAGGGCGTGAATGATCTGTATGGGAACACGGCCCCGATCAGCGGCCAGTTCACGCGCGGAATCACCATCGACGGGAACTTCGACGACTGGACGGGCCTGATGCCGGTGTACAGTTCGGTTGCTCCCACCGGAAATACTGGAGCGGCTGACTACGAAAACATTTATGTGTATAACGACGCCAATTATTACTATTTTCGCGTCACCCTGTGGACAGACATCCCGGCGGCTTCCGGCCAGTTTCCTGATTACGCGGCCTTGTATTTTGACACGGACAACAATATAAACACAGGGTATGATCCCGGAGTCATCGGCTCGGAGTTGCTCGTGCAAAGCGGCTACAGCTATGACGAGCGAGGCGGCACCTTCGGAGGCCCCGCCATCGACGGACTGGACTGGTTGTGCCTGCCCGCCGAACCTGGAACCAATTTCGAGTTCCGGATGTCGCGCTTCGCAGTCTTTGACACGGACCAAACTCCGGTGTTTACGACGAACGCGATCAATTTGGTGTTCCAAGGATGGACTCCATCATTTACACCGGAAAATCAAGCGCCGCCAAGCGGGGTTATTTCGTACACCAACATCAACGCGATCACCGTGCCGCCTTTGCCTTTGGGCAAGATGGCGATTGCGCCGCTGGCAGCCGGTCAGGCGGCTATTATTTGGTATCCACCAGGCACGCTGCAATATACAGGCACGCTGAACGGTTCGTGGACCAATGTGCCGGCGGCAACGAGTCCGTATGTCATCCCTGCCACGGGTGGGAGCCAGTTCTTTCGGCTGGTACAATAACAAAAAGGCGACAGGCGGGAGGGACGCAGGCGGCAAACGACGCTTGCGGGCCTTCCCAACCTGTGCGACCGTGCATTGCATCGCGTATGAGCTATAAAAAGTTGAGGATGGTTAAAGCAAATGAAAACCTCGGTGGGAACCTGGCTGGGGGGCGACGGGAGAGTGGATTTACCCTGATCGAGTTGCTGGTCGTCATTGCCATCATCGCGATCCTGGCCGCGCTGCTGCTGCCGGCGCTAAGTCGCGCCAAGGTCAGCGCCCAGGATATGAATTGCGTCAACAACAGCAAACAGATCGCCCTTTCCTTCACGCTGTATGTGAACGACGCCAGCGGCAGGCTGATCGACTACAATTCGGAAACCTTATGGATTGGGAGGCTGACGACAAACTATTCGGCCATAAACGCCACCCGCTTTTGCCCGATGGCGCCGCAACAAAGCCCCTGGCAGCTAGCCGGCACTCCGCTGGACGGGTTTGGGGCGGCCAACTACCCCTGGGAGTGGCTTTATGGGACGCCAGACTATCAGGGGAGCTACGGCATCAATGGGTGGTGTTATTCGGGCCTGGCCAACTATTTTCCCAGTGACGTGGCCAATTCATTTGAAAAGGAATCGGGAATTAAAACGCCGGCCTTGACGCCCTATTTCTCCGATTCGGTTTGGGTGGATGGCTGGCCACAGACCAATGACGTGCCCCCCACGAGCCTGTACTTTGGCGGTGACAGCGGCGGTGGCATGCAGCGGCTGTGCATCGCGCGGCATTTATACAAGAACGCCGGCCAAGCTCCGCGCGCCGTACCGTCGAACATCAGCACGCTGGTGGGGGGCGTCATGGTCGCATTTGCGGACAACCATGTTCAACCACAGAAACTGAACAACCTTTGGAATCTGACTTGGAACACCGCATGGCCACACTGAAGAGCGACTGAATGGCGGAATGCAACCACGCGCAATGGTGGAAAAAGCACAGAGAGAGTATTATGTCACGTTTGCAACCGCGGCGCGCAACGACTTTGCTCTCATCGCGTTTGAGTCGCGTGTTTTGGCTGGTTTTATTGTTTGCGGATGCGGTGCTTGCCGGCAGCAATGGTCCCTTGGCGGGATTTAACACGACAACACCGTATTTGATTTACTACGGGAATTGGAACTCCAGCCAGGTGGATTACGCGCGCACAAACTACCATTTGGTGATACTTCATCCGGCCAGCAATATCACATCCAACCAGATTGCCACCATCAAGCGCGGGAAGGACAACATTGCTGGAACTGCTGACGATGTGCTGGTCCTGGCGTATCTCTCCATTGGTGAGGACGATCAGAACGGAGCGCCCGTGGCAGGTGACGGGCTTGGGCCGCGCGTGGATCCGCGCGCCTCGGACAGCGCCCCGCTGTCCAGCATCACCAATGCAAGCGGTTTGCCGTCCGCCGGCGGCACGGGTTACGCATCCTATTACCTCAATGCGAAAAGCAACCAGACGGGCAAACCTGATCGGAACTCCAATTTCGGAAGCTACTATGTCAATGCAGGAGCACCGGCTTGGTGGACTTTTCTCAAAGGCATGACCAAAGCGAGCAATGGGCAGGCTGGTCTGGATGAGATATTAACCACCCATGTCGGCAACGGCTTCAACTGCGACGGCGTTTTTCTGGATACGATCGACACCGCGGCGCCAGACACTTGGGGGACCTCCTACGAATGGACATCTCCAGGGATGCAAGCCCTGGTGCAACGCATCCGGACAAATTACGTCGGCAAGCTGATTATGGCTAATCGCGGCCTGTTCTATTACGACTCCAATTTGAAAACCTATCCCTACACGCTTCGGCCATACGTGGACATGGTGATGTTCGAAAGTTACTACAGCGACTCGTCCACAAACGAGGTTACGCCGGGATTTCCCGACAACAAGTATGATTTTGCGCCGAAAATCAACGCGGAAGCGGGACGGCCGGATGGATTCAGCGTGCTGGCCATTGATTATGATCACACGCCGCCACAACCGGCGGCCATCGTAAACCAGGATTACGTGGAATGCATGGGCATTCAGGGCTGGCCGCTGTATCGGACGAATCCATCGCTGGATGAACCGCTGAACACCAATTCGGCAGCGTGGCTGGCCACGAACGCGGACGAGGCGCCGCCAGTTTGGGACAGCACGGCAGCGCAAGGCCCGACTCCTCCAGCGCCCCGGGTGGGTGCGCGCGAAGTCACGGTCGGCAACAAGAGCGCGACGGTTTATTGGGACGTGGCGCGTGACGAAACCGAGCCGGTGCATTACAACATATACTACTCGTCGGGCTTGGCGATGAATTTTGCGACCGCCACGAAATTGGCCCACGTTCCCACCGCCATGCCATCGAACTATGCCTTGGGAACCGGGCCCGGCCTTTATCCCTACTGTTACACCATTGCCGGTTTGACCAATGGGACGACCTATTTCTTTGCCGTCCGGGCGGAGGACAGTGCGGTTCCTTCGCATGAAGACAGCAATACGGTAACTCTGGCCGCCGTGCCGGGAGGCAGCGGCTCACAGGGCACCTATAAGAAGATCACGATTGACGGGTCGTTTTCGGATTGGGCCGACGTGCCCTGGGCGTTGGAAGGGGCGCTGGACACCAACGTGGTCAATTTCGTGCAAGTCCAATTCGCCAACGATACCAATTATCTTTATGGGCACGTGAAGGTGAATTCGCCGTACGCCATTTTTTCAGACTATTACACCCACCTGTTTATCGATACAGACACAAACAGTCTGACGGGGTATCCGGTGAGCGGGGCTTTATTCGGGTCGGAGATGATGATTGAATCGGGTTACGGCTACGACGAACGCAATGGAAGTTTCAACGCGGGGAGTGTTTCGGGGCTGGGTTGGGCGATCGCACCCGCCGGCGCGGCCACGGAGTTCGAGTTTCAGGTTTCCCTGGCGGCGACATATCCGGACGGGACAAAGGTGTTTGGAACCAATGCGATGCGATTGCTGATGCAGGATGATCGGGGACCGGAAACAGCGGTGGAGACGGGCATTCCTTACCTTCTGGCCGGCCCTGTGCCCGGGTTGTTGAGCATCTCAGCGTCCGGCAGCACGACGGTGGCAATTTCGTGGACGGGAACAGGCACACTTCAAATCTCGACCTCACTGGCTTCAGGGTCATGGACGAACCTGACAAACGCCACAAACCCCTGCGTGATCCAAGCTGGCGCCAGCAGCCAGTTTTTCCGACTGGCGCAATGAAATTCGTCTTCGTGGATCCCAATCAAACATGCACACGAGTCATAATTTGGGTGAAGAGGCTGTTGCCGGGGCTGGCGAGTTTCCTGGTGGCTTTCTCACTGTGCGCGGACGCCAGCAGGGGCCGCCTGGAGAATGCTGATATTGCCTGGCAATGGGACACGGCGGCGGGGAGGTTGACGTCCGTGTTGAGAGACAAGCACGGGGGGGCGTCTTTTGTCATCACCAGTGAATGTTTCCAATTGGTTTTGAACGGGGGACGAGTCGTGAAAGCGTCCGATTTCAAGAGGGTTGAGAATCCGCACGTGGAAGAGTTGCCGCCGGAGGCTGATGCCCCGCGGTCATCCAGCCATTTCGAGGGCAGACAAATGACGGTGAAGTTTTCCGATGCGCAGGATCACCTGTCGGCGGACTGGAAGGTGAGCCTGCGCGAGGGCGGCAGCTATGTGCAACAGAAGCTGGAACTGCGGACGACAGATGGAGATATCTGGGTCAAGGAACTGGTCCTGTTCGAGCAGCAGGCGCCGGAGGCCCGCACGATAGGGAGCGTGGACGGCTCGCCAGTTTTGCTTGCGGGAACTTTCTATTGCGGTTACGAGCATCCCATGGCGCGCAACATGGTTAGTGATCAGCATCAGGTGAGATGCAGCTTTGTGAGGAATGCCGTCCTCAAGGAAGGCGAGACTCTCAGCCAGAGTTTTGTGATTGGCGTGGCGCCGGAGGGGCAATTGCGGCGGGGCTTTCTGGCCTACATCGAGCGGGAACGCGCGCATCCCTACCGTCCATTCCTGCATTACAATTCGTGGTTTGACATCGCGTGGGACAAGCGGAAGTTTGACGAAGCGGAGAGCCTGGACGCGATCCGGCAATTCGGAAGCGAACTGGTGGAAAAGCGGGGCGTGGCAATGTGCTCCTTTTTGTTTGACGACGGTTGGGACGACAATCGGACATTGTGGAAATTCCACAACGGCTTTCCCAACGGTTTTGCCGCGGTCGAGAAGGCGGCCGAGAAGGTCCATGCGTCCATCGGGGTCTGGATATCACCCTTCGGCGGTTATGACCAAGCAAAGCAGCAGCGGTTGGCATACGGGGTGCGGCAAGGGTTTGAAACCAACGCCAGCGGGTTTTCGCTGGCTGGTCCGAAGTATTATGAGCGATTTCGTGAGATTTGCCTTCAGATGGTGCGACAGTACGGCGTCAACATGTTCAAATTTGACGGCTTGGCGGCCAGCGACGGTTCGGGAGCGGGCGCAGGCAGCCTCACGCGCGACGGAGACGCAATGCTGCGGTTGATCGGCGACCTGCGGAGGGAGCGGCCGGACATTTATATCAGCCAGACAGTGGGCACCTGGCCGTCGCCGTTTTGGTTGCTCTATGTGGATTCGACCTGGCGTGGCGGCGCGGACCATGATTTTCACGGCAAGGGATCGGACCGGCAGCGGTGGATGACGTATCGCGACATGGAGACTTATCGCAACGTGGTTGAACGGGGGCCGCTCTATCCGCTGAATTCACTGATGCTGCACGGAATCGTTTATGCGACCAACGCCGCGAAGTTGAACGTGACGAGCGACGAGGATTTCGCGGATGAGGTTCACGGGTTTTTTGGCAGCGGCACGCAGTTGCAGGAAATGTATATCACGCCGAAACTGTTGGATCAGAGAAACTGGGACGACCTTGCGGAGGCGGCGAAATGGTCGCGCGCCAATTCCGACGTGCTGGTGGATACGCACTGGATCGGGGGTGATCCGGGAAAAGGCGAAGTCTATGGGTGGGCGTCGTGGAAGCAAGGCAAGGGGATTGTGGCGCTGCGCAATCCTGATGACAAAGCGGCCATTTTCACAGCGGATGCCAAAGAGATGTTTGAACTCCCCTCGTCGGGGGCGGAGACCTTTCACCTTCGCAGCCCTTGGAAAGACAGGATGGAACAAACTGAAATCACGCTTCAAGCGGGCAAGCCCCGCGCAATTGATCTCCGGCCCTTCGAAGTTCTGGTATTGGAGACAGAGTGAGCGGCCGGGTTGCGGTAAAGAGAAAATGCCAAGCACGGAAAAAAGAGCATTGCTTGTATTGGCCGCCGGCGTAGGCAGCCGTTACGGCGGACTAAAGCAGATTGAGCCTGTTGGACCCGGGGGCGAAAGGATCATTGACTACTCGGTGGAAGACGCGCTGGAGGCGGGATTCAACCAACTGGTATTTGTGATCCGGCGCGAAATCGAAGAGGCATTCAAGGAGACCTTTGGGCGGCAATTCGAGAAGCGAGCCGCCGTGCAGTATGTATTCCAAGAACTGGATTGCCTGCCGCGCGGCGTGGCCCTGCCGCCTGGCCGAAAGAAGCCGTGGGGGACAGGCCACGCGATATTAACGGCGGCGGACGTAATTGAGGGGCCGTTTGCGGTGATCAATGGCGACGATTTTTACGGGGCGCGCTCGTTTGAACTGCTGGCCGAACATCTGCAGGCGAAGCCGAGCGCTTATGCGATGGTGGGATTCGTATTGCGCCAGACTCTTTCGGAGTTTGGCCGCGTTGCCCGAGGGGTGTGCGAAGTGACGCCGGATGGCTTTTTGAAAAGCGTGACCGAACTGACTGGAATCGAGAAGGACGGCGCGGGCGCGAGGAATACGAATCCGGCCGGCCGCATTGAGGCGCTGAGCGGCGAGGAGGTAGTTTCCATGAACATGTGGGGCTTCACTCCATCAATCTTCGCGCACCTGCGGGAACAATTTGGCGAGTTTTTGCGGAGGACCGGCCCGGACGAGAAATCGGAGTTTTATATTCCGAACGTGGTGAACCGGCTGGTTGGCGCCGGGCGGGAGCGGGTGAGGGTGTTGCGCTCGCCCGATGCCTGGTTCGGTGTCACATATCGTGAAGACTGCCCGCGCGTGGCCGAGGGCATCCGCCGCCAGATCACCGCGAGGGGAGTATCCGCAAAACCCCGGTCATGAAACCGAGACACGACATTGGCGCGGCGGCGCGGCGCTTTCAGATTCCCGGCGAGTATGTCCGAGGCGAGCCATACGGCAGCGGCCACATCAATGACACTTACTGCGTGAACTTTGACCAGGGGGGGACGCCGGTGCGTTACATCCTGCAGCGGATCAACCACAATGTTTTCAAAAACCCGATAGCGGTGATGGAGAACATCCAACGGGTCACGGCGCATCTGAGCGGCAAACTTAGCGGTCAAGGCGACTTCAGCCGCCGGCTGTTGACGCTGATGCCGGCGCGCGATGGAGCGGCGTATCATCGCGACGCGGAAGGGAATTATTGGCGGGCGTACATTTTCATCGAAAAGGCGCGGACATACGACGCGGTGGAGACGCGCCAACAGGCGTTTGAGGCGGCCAAGGCGTTTGGACAATTTCAGAGGCTTCTGGCTGATCTGCCCGCGCCCCGGCTGCACGACACGATACCTGATTTTCATCACACGCCGAAACGGTTCAGCGCGCTGGAGCAGACGATTGAAGCCGACGCGGTTAATCGGGCCAAGCTGGCAAGGGCGGAAATTGAATTTGCGTTGCGGCACAAGAGCATGGCCGGAGCGCTGCTGGAGGCGAAACTGCCGGAGCGGGTGACGCACAACGATACGAAATTCAACAACGTGATGCTCGATGACGCCACGGGGGAGGGGATTTGCGTGATTGACCTCGACACGGTGATGCCGGGATTGGCGCTTTATGATTTCGGGGACATGGTGCGCACGAGCACCAGCCCGGCGAAGGAGGACGAAGAGGATTTGTCCAAAGTGACGATGCGGTTCGCGATGTACGAGGAATTGGTCCGCGGTTATCTGGCGGCGGCGGCGGGTTTTTTGACCAAGGCTGAAAGACAGCTTTTGGCGTTTTCAGGAAAGCTGATCACGTTTGAAATTGGAATCCGTTTTCTTAGCGACTTTCTTGCGGGGGACACTTACTTCAAGGTGCATCGTGAAGGCCATAACCTGGACCGATGCCGGACCCAGTTCAAACTGGTGGAATCCATCGAAGAGCAGGAAGAGCAAATGAACAAACTGGCGCAAACGATTTGATCATTGTTTGAGTTTTTTTCCATGTTTCAGCCACCGCAATCGCAGTCAAAACCCTCGGGACCGGAAGGGACAGGCGTGAGCGGCAGTGTTTCGAAGGCCGCTCCGTTGCGCCTGGGTTCAATCGACGCGTATCGCGGGCTAGTCATGTTGCTGATGATGGGCGAGGTGTTGGAGTTTTGCAGGGTTTCCGCAGCCATCCCGGCGAGCGGTTTCTGGAGGGTGCTGTGCCATCACCAATCACACGTTGAATGGGTTGGTTGTTCGTTGCACGATTTGATTCAGCCGTCGTTTTCGTTCCTGGTGGGTGTGGCGCTGCCCTTCTCACTGGCACGGCGAAGCGCGGAGGGACAACCGCAATGGCATCGGACGCTGCATGCGTTCTGGCGGGCGATGGTGCTTGTGTTGCTGGGAGTGTTTTTGCGTTCCTTGGGGCGGCCGCAGACATATTGGACATTTGAAGATACGCTCACACAAATCGGTCTTGGATATGGATTTTTGTATATACTTGCGCTGCGGACGGCCCGCGTGCAATGGCTGGCACTGGGGGCGATTCTGGGGGGTTATTGGCTGGCGTTTGCCCTGTACCCATTGCCGGGCGTCGATTTCAACTGGACCACTGCCGGGACGGCGCCGGACTGGGGGCATCGGCTTGGCGGATTTTCGGCGCATTGGAACAAGAACACGAATTTGGCGTGGGCGTTCGACAGGTGGTTTTTGAATCTTTTTCCACGGGAACATCCTTTCACCAATAACGAGGGCGGTTACTGCACGTTGAGCTTCATCCCCACACTGGGCACGATGATACTTGGACTCATGGCGGGCAGAGTGCTGCGCAGCGACCGCGAGTCTGGGGCCAAGGTGAAATGGCTGTTGGCCGCCGGCATCGCAGGATTGGCCGCGGGCGCGCTGCTAGGCGCTCTAGGAATCTGTCCAGTGGTCAAGCGCATCTGGAC
Organism: Verrucomicrobiota bacterium; assembly: GCA_049517295.1. Classification (GTDB taxonomy): domain Bacteria; phylum Verrucomicrobiota; class Verrucomicrobiia; order Limisphaerales; family Palsa-1400; genus JBEKSF01. Next base: position 17,381 of record JBEKSF010000058.1, on the reverse strand, counting down.
GCCGAGTTGGACGCTCTTTAGCGGGGGATGGTGTTTTGTTGGGATGGCGGGGTTTTACGCGGTGATTGACCATTGGCAAATCAAGCGATGGGCGTTTCCACTGGTGGTGATTGGCATGAACTCCATCACCGCATACTGCATTGCTCATTTAATCCAAGACGCGATCGCAGAGAATCTCAGGACGCATCTTGGGAGGGGTGTTTTCAGATGTTTTGGGGAAGCTTACGAACCATTGACACAAGGGGCGATGGTGTTGCTGATCATGTGGGCGATACTTTTGTGGATGTATCGGCGAAAGATATTTGTGCGCATCTGAGGCATTGCAGGGAGGGGAGTGCGCGGCGAGTTGCTAGGTTACGCGTTTAGAGGATGGAGGATGTCCATTCGGCGGCTGGCGCGGGATCTTTAAAGTGAACGTGGCGCCTTTGCCAAGTCCATCGCTGTGAACCGTGAGGGAGCCGTTCAACTCTTTGGCCGCGAGGGCGCCGCTGTGGAGGCCGAAGCCGTGGCCGTTTTTGCGAGTGGTGAATCCATGACTGAAAATCCGGGTGAGGTTTTCCGGGGCGATGCCGACGCCGTTGTCGATGACAGAAACGCAGACGAGGTCATGCTCCTGGCGCACCCGCAAAGTCATCAGCTTTCGAGGGGGTTGGCCGTTGTCGAGGGCATATTTGGCGTTGCGAATGAGGTTGATCAAGATTTGGAGCACTTTGTGTTTGTCCACCAGCACCGGTGGGACAGTGGAGTAATCCCGGATCACTTGAATGCCGTGACGATCGAGGGCGCCGGTGTTCATGCGCAGGGAATCCTCGATGAGGTCGATGACCGGGAGCGCCTCCAGCACGCCGTAAACGCGGGCGTAGTTCTGCTGCATCGAGACGATTTCCTTGATGTGAGCCATGTTGCCGGTGAGGGAACCCAGTTCGCGGAGAAGCTCTTCCTGTTCCTTTTCAATATGGCCGGCCAGAGCGGAAAGGAAACCGGGCAGTTGTTTTCCCTTTGGATCTGAGGTGAGAAAGGCGCCGAGGTCATCGGAATGGGCATCGAGCATGGCGGCGACTTTGGACAAATTAGAGGCGCGCGAGTCGCGGATTTTGTCCATGACGATGGAGGTGGAAACGTTGGCGCTGTTGAGGACGTTGCCGACGTTGTGGAGGACGTTGGTGGCGACCTCGGCCATGCCGGCAAGGCGGGAGGTGTCAAGCAATTGCTTGTGAACGACTTCGAGCTTTACCTCAGCCTCCTTGATCGCAGTGATGTCTTTAGAGATGCCGAAGGTGCCGATGATTTGTCCATCGACATTGCGGAGGGGCATTTTGCTGGTGAGCATCCATCGGCTGCCATCGCCGTTCTTGCCGATTTCCCTTTCGATCTTGCCCAGCAGGGGAGCGCCCGTGCGAATGATGGTCTGTTCGTCTGCGAAGGAGAGGCTGGCAAATTCCTGGGCGAAGAAGTCGAATTCGGTTTTACCGATGATTTGCTCGGCAGGGACGCCCAGTTGGGAGCATGTGCTCTTGCTCAGACGGAGGTAACGGGAGGCGGCGTCTTTGAAATAGATTTTGTCCGGCGAATTATCCAGGAGGGTCCGCAGCAGATCACGTTCATAAGCCAGTTCGGCCTGCGCCTGCTTGCGCTGTGTGATGTCTTGCAGAATCACCATGAGATAAAGCGGCTGAGCTTTTTCATCGAGGATCGGGAGCTTGCGGACGTCCACAGTGCGCTTGCCTTTGCCGCGGGTGTTCAACTCATCCTCCGATTCGACCAGTGTATTTTTGGCAATGGCATCGCGGTCGTGTTTGGCGGAGGCATCCGCAACGTCGTACAAGGCGAGGTCATGAACTGTCTTGCCAAGGGCCTCGGCCTTTGGGATGCCGGTCAGGTCCTCGCAGGCTTTGTTGAGCATGAGGAAGCGGAGGTCCTTGACATCCTTGATAGCGACCGCGACCGGCAGGTTCTGCAAAACGGAATCAAGGAAAATCTCGGCGCGCTTGCGCTCGGCGTTTTCCTGTTTCAAAGCGCGAGTCTGGCGTCTGACCTGGCGGCGCAACGCGCCGATCCAGAGGAGTGAAAACAGAAGCACCCCTCCCAAGCCACCGACGACCCATAAGGTACGCTGAACCGTCCACCACGACGCGTATTCCAGGACCTTGATATCCGCCGGGGAATTCAAATACATGTCGAATGCCGTGACGACCTGGTTGGCGTCCAAAGGGTCTTCAGTTTGAAGCTTGATGACGCCCTGGAGTTGGACGCGAGTGCCAGGAAGCAAAGACGGCGGCAATGGGGCGGTAGCGGGAAGATAGGCATAAAAATCGCGCTTGGTTTGTTCGCAGCGCAATTCCATTTTGAGGATGGAGTCGCTGACACCCTGTCTTTCGAAGACCGCATCAACCCGCCCGCGGGTTGCATCCTGGCCGCTCTGCACAGAGCCCTGCATGAAATCGAGTGCCACCGCAGCCGGCAAGTCGCCGTGACCGGTTTTGCGGACGACGGCTTGAACCAGTTTTGGAGTGAAGCCGTCGGGCAAAGCCAGGCCGGCAACCTGGACCAGATCGCCTGGAGCGATGTCTCTGTTTTCCCGTTGAAGGAAGACTCTCATTGCGCTGTCCTTATCCTGCAAACACAGCATTTGAGGTCCATTGTAGGTAACGATGCCCTCGGTCCGGACCATCTGCATGGGGCCACCCGGCACGCCGGGAGCAGAGAGCATGACGGAGGCGATAGGGACCTTGGGCAGCAAAAGGGGATCGGCCGGGCCTGGGTTGACGACTTCGATACATTCACTGGAGGGAACGAGCAGTCGCAAACCCAGGATTTGTTCACGTGTATTCAATACCGGGTCACAGACGCCACTGACACGCAATCGGCTGCCTGTCAGGCGGCACTGTTCACCCAGGTTGATCTGATTAACCCAGACGGTGAGTTCCTTTCCTTCGACCAACAGAGTCAATCGTCCGTCATTGAATCCACTCACCACGCCTTCGACCTGCGCCCATCGCCCCTGATTGCGCGGGAACAACATGGCATCAAAGGGATTGTTTATCGGTTCGGGCATTCGCCCCTTGCCGAGGAACTTCGCAAAACCGGTGGGATTGATTCCGTCGCGTGAAGCCTGTCCGGCAATCTCGACGTACATGCCTTCCTGTTGCATTGCGCTGGTTAATCCAGCGGCGATGGGATCCAGCAATGGCACCACATTGTCGCCGTCCTGAAGATACGAGGTGTTGTCGCCGGAGATGTATGAAGCGGAAACGTAGGTGATCACTCCGCGGACGCGGACAGGAAACACCAGATCCGGCTTGGCTCCGCGCAAACGGTTGACCTCGCTAATCGTGGAGACAGGATGCTCGTCATTGATGACTGCATCGGAGGGTTTGGATTTTTCCCCGGCAGGGCGGCATAAGGCCCAGCGGAGAAAGGTGCGCGTGGAGTCGCGGCCCACGAAACCCGCGACCTCGACGCGAGAATCCGGCGGGAAGGCGCTGCCGTCTCCAAGGAGAATCACAATTTGATTGGTTCCCTCTCCGTCTGTTAGAGCGGGATATCTGCCGAAACCTTGTTCGTCCACGGTCCCGGTTACGCGGAGGATTCCGTGTGGGATGAGGTTGGAGTCACCCAGTTGAGCCACAGAGTATTCCGGCCATTGACTCCAGTCCTTTTCCTGCGGGGCGACAATCGCGACATCGTTGAGTCTGGAAACCCATATAAGGCCTGGAGTCGGGCAGCCGTTTTCGTCGGCGACGGATTCTATGACGCCTTGAACGCGCAAACGACAATGCAAGGGATTGGGGAGCGGGCGTTGGTTCGGATTGAGGATGCGGGCGAGCACGGAGTTGGCGCGGCCCGGGGAGGTGAGGCGGATTGTTGAGTACTGCGACTCCTGTGTCAGAAACTCGGCATCGCCTTCGATGACACCCCAGGCATAGTCCTGGCTCATCTCGAACGATTGACCGGGCTGGACTTGGCCGATGCTGCGCAAATGACTGAGCACGGACAATTCCGGATGCACCAGGACCGGCTTGTTAGTGACGAATTCCAAATCTCCCTTCAAGCGCACCAGATCGCCCGGCTGGCCGGCATCCTGCGGCAACACCACCTGGATCAGCTCAAATCCGCTTCGATCCACAAGACCGAGGTTGTCGCGGATGCGGCCTACGATGACGGCCTGCAAATCCAGTTTGAGCGGATTGATCTCATGAGGGCGGATGGCGCGCAGGCGGTTTAAGCTTACCACCGGTGGACCGTTGATCTCAGCGAATTGCCATTGGACCCAACTGGCTCGATTGGTGGAATCGCGTGAAAAGTCCAACCATTTGGTGGTCAAGTCCCTGTCAAAGGCACGTTGGACGGATTCCCAAGGCGGATTGTCACCCTTCGCCGAAACGACCAAGGACAGACCAGCCGTGCTTTCTCCGTTTGCCCACTGGGGTTCGATTTCCGCCAGTTGGATGGAATTGGCGAGGGCGGGCGCAAAAACCGAGTTTATCTGGAGCCGGTAGAGCGCGTAGGAAGCGGGTTTTTGCAGGGCGAAGTCCCGCTTTTGGAGCCGTTTTGAGAAGGCTTCGTTCCGGCGATCATCCAGAACGTCCCAGGAGTTGCCACCGTCATTGGAACCGAGTAACTGCCAGTCGGCGGGATCGCGCGGGTAGAAATCGTTTGCGGAGGTGAGAGAATAGCCGACGAGCCTGCGGACCGGGCCGGCAGATCGGGTGGAGAAGTTGGAAAGGACCTGAGAGGACTGGCCCGGAAATGGATCACGCATGGAGAGACCGCGGCGGAGCTGGATCAGTTGCGCGATGCTGTCCACCACGGTGTCCGCGTTCGTCGTGTACTGGCACTGAAGCCAGCGGCCGCCGTTGGGGCCGAGACCGTAATCGAACCAGTCTGTGGCCGGGTCTCCGTCAAAGGCTTGTGAGGCTGGGGCGGTCAAGGGATGTGCTCGTGAGGATGAGATTTTCATCCTTAACTCCGCCTCGTTGGTCAAACCCGTGACAGGCCCCATCAGTTCCAATTCGGCCAGGCTGGCGGAGTCAGTGGCATCGCGGGTGCGGGTGACATCCAAGCGGTAGATATTGTAAGAAGTGTGGTTGGTGACAGAGAAGACGCGGCGGAGGTGATCCTGGCTGAACGACTCGTTGGTGCGCACGTCAATAGTTTGCCAGGTGCGGCCGTCGTCATTTGAGCCCAACAGCCGCCAGTCTTTCGGCGTGGAGCCGTCGTGCTGCTCCGGGTCTTGGTGCGCGGGGGCGGTGAGCGCGTAACTGGTGACGATTCTTCCCGGCCTGGGAGCGAGCGGCTCACTGTCCGCTTGGGCGGCAAAAACACACGTCCATGCCAAACCCATGATTGGCAGGCACGCAGCGGCTCGTGTCAAGCTCTTCGGACTGCGCGTCGTATATGAGACTTGCATGATGACGAATATAAATTCCTGGCTGGTTCGGCAGAGTATTGACGATGCATGCGGCAATCGTCCGCAGCAACCGCGCGAACCAACCCTTTACTTATCGGTCGATTATGGAAGAAGTTGAGGACGGAGAGTGGGAATGGGCGTTATTTCAGGAGCCTGGGGGCAGGACGGCGAGACGGTAAAAGCGCTGCGGCGCGCCGGCGAGGCTGTTGGTCAGGCTCAGGGAGGCGCCCGTTCCCGGCATCGGGGTGTTGAGGGGGAGCCAGGCGCGGTCTGTGAGATTGGTTTTGAATTCCACCTGGTACATCTGGCCGATCAATCCCGGCCAGCTCAGGATAAAATTAGTTCCAGACGGTTGCACGGTCATCGACACGGGGTTTAAGAGCGGCTGGGCTGAGGCGGCGAAGCTCAGGTTATCGATGGCCAGCCCCTGCGAGTCGCCCTTCGCACTAGCCATCTCCCAAACCAGCCACAGGGCGGTGTCGGGCGGCCAATTGGTGATGAGTTGATTGACGACAGCGAGGTTGGTCTGGTTGACCGGGGCGGTGCCATCAACCGCCGCGCCGCCCGCATCAGCGGCAACCGTCGGGAAATTCACGTTCAGGGCGGGCAGAAAGGCGGTGGCGCTGGTGGAGAAGGAATTGGTGGCGGTGGGATCAATGAAATAATAGAATTCGAGCGTTTTGGGCAGATCGGACTGGCGCCAGACTTCTCCGGTGAATTGGAGGCTAATGAAGTTCAAGGTCTGGGTGGTGCCGTTGATAAACTTGGCGCCAAAGGCGGTGTAGCCCGTGGTGCTGGTTGCCAGCAAACCGAGTGCGCGATTGGAGCCGTTGGGCGGGCCGAAGCTGATCTGGCCGCCAGTGGTATGGTCGCCGTCGGTCGCGCCAAAGCGGACGCCGACGCTGGCGGTGGGGTCGGCCAGACCGTACCAGCCAGCCAGGGCCGGAAGGCCCAAGCCGCCGGTGGCGCCGGTGGCACTGGCCGGAAAGGCAAAGTCGAATGGATTGGACAGCGAGTAGGTGATCCCGTTGATCGTAACCGGGTTGGCGGTATTGACCGAGGTTGAGCCGGGGTCGGGCAAGGCATCAAAATCCTGGGTATAGGCCGAGCCGGCGCTCAAATACGGGATGAAGGATGGCGGCGGGACGGTGGATCCGTCGTTAGGGCCGCCGGGCGTAGGGTGTGAGAAAACCTGGCGGACAAAGCTCTGGCCGTCGGGGAAGGATCCGAAGGAGTAGTCGGGCAGGAGGTTGGAATAGTTGAGGTAATCGAGCACCTGCCAGTTGGAATTGGCGAAGCGGCTGAGGGCCAGTGAACCTGTGATGGGAGGCAGAATAAAGCTGGTGTGCAGTTGGTTGGTCGTCGAGAGATTGGTCTGGCCGTCGGCGAAAATGACCATGAACTGGCCGGGGCTGATGACAGCGTTGGTCAGGAAGGGCCATTGGCCGAGGTTGGTGAAGTTGTCGGCCAAGAAAAGGCCGTTCAAGGGGACTGTATTGGTGCTTGGGTTGTAGAGTTCGATCCACGGGGCGCGCTGGCCGGCGCTATTGGTAATTCCGGTCAAATTGTTGGGTTCGACTTCGTTGAGCCACAGGGGCGGGAAGGGCGTCAGTGTTTTGGCGACTGTGTTGGTGGTGGAAGGGCTGGCGGTCTGGCCCGGCGTTGTGTTGACCGCCCAATTGCCGACACGCCAATTGTCCTGGCGTGGATCGATCAATTGCAGCGAGCAGCCCGATCCGTTGGCGTTGGTTGGCCAGGGCGGCACGCTGTCAAACATCACTTCAGTCACGACGGCATTGCTGGAGCCGTTGCCGCCGGGCTGAATGAGCGCCAGCAACTGGCCCGGCGCCAGGGAGCCGGGAAAGACGTCAAAGACGGTATTCGTCACGCCATAGGCTGCGGCGAAGGCAGCTTGACTGGCCGCCAGGACCAGGAACGCATTGGGGCCAAGAATCGCGCCGTTTGGGAAGGTGTAGGAGAGCGCGGGCATTTGCCAGCCGGAGAGATCGAAGGTGGTGTTGGAGGAGTTGTTGTAGAACTCAACAAAGGGCGCGCCGGGCACCACCGGGTTGTACATGATTTCGTTGATCACGACATTGCCAATGGGCGAGAGGACCGTTCCGTTGTAGATCGCCGAGACTGTGTTTGTGTAGCCGGCAATGAGTTGGTTGTTAATGTCCACCGCAGTGACGTTGAGTTGATTGGTTCCCGGGTGCAACGGGACAGTCACCGTCCAATTGGTCAGCGTCGTCCAGGTCAGGGGCCAGGCTTCGCCGTTGATCCAGACGGCATCAACGGCCACCGGGGCGACGCCGCTGAGGAGGGCGAGATTATTGCTCACCGGGACGGTGGTGTTGACGGAGAAGCCCTGGGCGTTGATGGCGGCCAGTTGCTGGCTGATGCTGGATTGGGCGGAGGCGATCCAGGGAAGGAGGGCGGTGTTGGGATTCTCAACGCTCAGACCATTGGCCACAAAGGCGTCGTATTTCGCGTTGACAAGCGCGCCGGTGAAGAGGTTCACGTTGAGGGGGCCGTTGACCAATTCCTGCTGCGCGCGCCAATACATGCGCAGGAAGGCCGGGGTCTGGAAGATTTGGCCCAGATTGGGGTCCGAGGGGTCATAGACGAGCAAATCCTGGCCCGGCGGCCAGGACTGCGGGCCGCCCAGGTCGATGTTCAAGTCCCAGGGCATCAGGGTGTATTTGGTGCCGTTGACGCCGATGTAGCCGTACATGTTCTGGCTGATCAGAGTGCCGAAGGAGTCGATGTTGCCGGCGGCGTGATTGGCGGCGAAGACGCGCATCCAGTTTTCCATGTCCGCGATGTTTTCCATGTTGGCGACGTAGTTGGGGCTTGCGGAGGAATTGGCGGCGTCGATCAGCGAGAACGCATTGGTGAAGTCACTGTAGCTGTCAGGGGTGCGGCGGATCTCGAAGTTATAGCGGTAGCGGGCGGGTTTTTTGACGCCGCCGGTGGTGGTGTAGGGCAGGAGGTAGCAGTAGGCTTCGGCCGTAGTGCCAATTGAGTAGCCGGAGGGGAAGGGCGCGAATTCAAACCACGGCTGCATTTTGTAGAGGAAGCCTCCGGTGTCGTTGGGGAAATACTGTTTGACCATGTCGCTGTCGGGCACTTGGGCGTCCTCCATCAAGGGGCCGCGGCGGTTGCCGTTGGCATAGACGACGACGAAGCGGCGGGAACCCCAGGGCACGCCCACAGCCCGCATGAAGGACCAGGTGGTCTGCTCCCGTTGGAGGCTGGGATCGTCTCCGGGACTGTTGCCGGGCTGGTGGATTTTGTTGAAATCGGTAGCGCCCAGGAATTGGTCGTCGGCCGGGAAGACCCATTTGTAAGCGCAGAGATTGCCGACGGGAGTGTCAAATTCCTGATGGAAGGGGCTGCCGGAAAAGTGGCCCAAGGCGTTGTAGATGACGCGGTTGTTGTCGTAAACGAAAGTGAAGTCGTTGCCCTCATTGCTGAGGTCCGCCAGGTTGGCCCAGCGATTGACGTTGGTCTGCGTCAGCCAGATGTGGTAAACGCCGAAGCTGCCCGCGGGGTTGCCGTCGCCAAACATGACCACGCACTCGCGCACTGGCGAGTTGTCCGTCAGCAAGGCGGGGAACCGGGTCGTAGCGCCGAGGCTGTCCACCGCAGAGAGATAAAACGCCACAATTGTATTTGCGGCCTGGCCCGGAATGGTGGCGCTGAAAACACCATCGTGAGCGATGGCGTCGCCGCCGGCGCCGTTGTCATTCATGGCGACGCTGGTGTAGCTGGTGGCTGGATCAATGCGGTAGAATAACGCGAGGCTCTTGACGGCATCGGGATCGTGAACGTTGGCGGTGACAACGACAGATTGATTGGCGGCCGGCACCGCCGGGGTGTGGGAGACGCGGTAGAGGGCGGGGCCGGCATTGGTGACGAAGGTGCTGTTGCGGGCGCCGGGAGTGCCGAGGTTGTTCGGGATGGGGAGCACGGTGGAGGCCTCGAGCCAATTGCCGTTGAGGCGGAAATCCGGTTCGGCGCACCCATGAATCCAACGCGCCTGGTAACTCAAGGTCACGGTGTCACCCGCCGCCATGAGGTTGGGGTTGAGGACGACCTGACAGGAGTTTTCAGCGGGCCAGAATTTGTCGGTGCTGCGAACATGAAGTGAGTAGCTGCTGTTGTAACCGGGAGTATCCAGGCTGGACTGCACGCAGCAGCCTTGGAGGGACCAATTGGCCAGGCCGGATTCAAAAGTGGAATTGGCGACGTAGTTGGTGCCTTCCCAGGTGGCTTGGACATTGTCCACCAAACACTCGCCCACGTCGAGGATGCCGAGTTGGGCATGCTCGATGTAGGACTCGTAATTGGCGCCGTTGTCCAGGACGCCGGTGTTTTGGACCAACACCCAGGCGGATTTTTGGGATTCATCGCTGTCGGCCCAGTTGGCGGCCAGGCGGTGATTGGAACGGGGATCAATCAATTCGAGGCTGCTGCCGCCGCCGGAAGACCATTGACCCCAGCGGCCGCCGGCGCCGTAAGTGACTTCGTCCTCGACCACATAAATGGTGTTGGTATCGAAGAAGCTCTCCGGCATGGCCAGCGCGACACGTTCGCCCTTGTGTGAGAGCTTGCCGCCATAGTTGCCGAGGGTGTTGGCGGTGGTGAGGTTGGTGTATTTGGCCAGGAGGTTGGTCAGATTGAGCGCGACGACCAGGTAGCCGCCGGGCGCGAGGGTGGTGTTGGTGGGAAAGGTATAGGTCACGCCGGCCGTGAACTGCCAGCCGCCCAGGTTCGCCGTGTTGGATCCATCGTTGTAAAGCTCGATGTATTGATCGGCGTCGTTGCCGCTAATGGGGTCGTACATCAATTCGTTGATGACGACAGTGCCGATGACAATCGCGCTGTTGTTGGTGCCCGGGGTGCGCTGCTGGAGCGCGTAGAAATCATTCGCCCCGTCGGGCCAGCGGCCGTAGGAAACGCCATCGGCCTGGGCCTCGAATTTGACCGCGTCCAACACGCGGCTGCTGTCGGGTTTGATGAAATAGAGCGTCTCTCCCGCCCCGTTGAGAACAAACCCCAATTGCGGCTGGGAGAAGGAGACAAAACCAGCCGGCCCGATCATCGTGCCCGACGGGATGACGAACTTATTGGTCGCCGGGTCATCGGTGAGAATGCAGCCGGAAAGATCAACGCTCTGGGTGCTGTGATTGTAAAGCTCTACGAATTGCGGAATGGCCGGGTTTTCCGAATGGGGCAGGAGTTCGTTGATGACGACATTGCGCAGGGGGCTTGGATGGAAGCATTCCATCTGGCCAGGAGAGCCGCCGACGATGTCGCTGATGGTCCAGGCGCGGGGGTCGTCTTCCCCGTAACTTGGGTTGGCCAGGACGATAGAATGGCCTGTGCCATCGGCGGCAACCGGCCAGGGGAAAGTGTCGGTATAGGGAACGGTCAGCAGGACAGAGCCTTGCTCGTCCAACAGTTGGAGGTTTTCGGAATGTTTCAGGCTGCCGATGTAGGGTCCCATGACATTGGTGATGCCGTAAACATTCTGGATGCTGGCGGGCGAGGCGGCGATGACCAGAAAGGCGCCGCCGCCGATGATGGTGCCGGCCGGAAAGGTGTAATTCATGTCGGCGCAGACGATTTGGTAGGAGCTGATGTCCTGGAACCACGGGTTGGAGTTGTAGATTTCCAGGAACTCGCAGTTGTTGGTGTCCAAGCGCGGGGCCGGCTTCCACATGATCTCGGAAAACACGATGGGAGTTGTCCGGCTGCACGCCGCCAGCGGTTCGTAAGGATAGGCCACGGTGCCGACCACTGAGTTGGCGGGCGTGTTGGATGGTTGGAGGAACTGCGCGGTGACGGTTTGGTTGCTTTGGTCGCTATCGACCGCCAAGCCAAGGTAAAGTTGATTGGACATGGCGATGGTCTGGCTGGCCAGCAGCGTCCAGGTCTGACCGTCATAGCTGGCAAAGCCGCTGAAAAGATTGCCGACGCGATTGAGGCGCAGCCAGGTGTTGGGGTAATTGTCCGGAAAGCTGCCGCCGGACTGACCGGCGCTGTTGGCGGGGTCGCGCCACTCGAAGAAGCAGCCGTTGATGACGGGGGTAGCGAGCGAGGCTGCAAACCGTGCGCCAGGGGCCAGCGCCTCGCGCGCCATCAGGCCGGCCTTGGCCCAGGTGTCGGACAGGCTCAATCCGGCCAGGCAAACAGCGAGATCGAAATTGCCCGACACGGTCTGATAGCCGAACTGGAACTGGTCACTGACGCCGCCGATGGCGGCCCCAGCGCTGGTGATGGCCAGACCGTTGGTCAGGACGATCTGGCCGCCAGGCAGGAGTGGATTGCCAATGGACACGGGCTGATATGGGCTTGCCATGAAGCCGGCTTGGGAATTGGGAGCAATGACATTGCCGCGAGCCGTCTGGTCGATCAGATTATTGACAGTGACGACATAAAGGGTTTGATTCGTCATCGTGGCGACGGACAGCACGACATTGCTTTGGGAGGAATCCAGCGCCGCGCTCAAGATGGCCAGCGCGCCATTGGGGCCGGAGATGGAATAATTCGTTGTATTGGTGGCCGTGGTTGCCGCCATGCGCTTGGAGAAACTGACCGCGACCTGGGTCAAGCCCAGCGACTGGGCGCCGAGAAGAACGGGCGGGTTGGTGTCCGCCACCACCGTCAAGAGGGCCACGCGGCTGGTGACAGTATAATTGATGTTGCTCACCACGTTGGATGCCACCAACCATGCCTGCGCGGCGTTGTCGGTCAACGGGGCGGAGGCAATGGTGAAGGTCGAAATGGTCGCTCCCGGGACCAAGGCGCCTTTGAAGAACCACTGCAGAGCAGGGGCGGGGTTGCCCGCCACACTCGCGCTGAAGGACGCGGGGTTAAGTTCCAGGACGCTGACATTGGACGGTTGGATGAGGAAAGAAGCGGGCATGGGCGGCGCCAGCAAACCGCTGACGGCGTAAATGGCGGTGGAGTTGGCCGCATCCGCCTGCCCCAAAACCAGGCTGGCCAGCGGCTTGTTGGTCGCTCCCAGCAGCGCGGCCAGATTGATCGTGGTTTGATAAAATCGCGGGTTAGCCGGCCCGCCGTCGGTCGCCCCGGTGGTGAGGTTGATGCGGTCCACGCCCGCGAGGGCATAAGGGGTATTATTGAACCAGTCAAAGGCATTGTAGGTCGTCAGGAACGAGGAGCCATCCGTGAAATTCAACGTCAAGGAACCGGCACTGGTGGAGGCGGCGCTGCCGGAATCAGCCAGGATGGCGATGGACTGATAGACCTCCGGCGAGGCGAGGCTCAGTGTGCCGGAGGAAATTCCCGTGTCGCCGCTGAGGATAAGCGCGTTGTTAGTGGTGTAGGGCTGGAACTGAAACTCGGTGCCATCCACCGCACTAAGGAAAGTGCCGGAAACGGGCAGGCCGTAGGTGGTGCCGGGCAAACCGCTTTGGTAGAAGGCTGTGCCTTCGCCGGCGTTCATTTCCACCGCGTAAGAGTTGTAGGGGGGGCCGGTGGCGGTGTTTTCAATCACGACGTCTTCGTTGTAGCCGGTAACCGCGATGGGCGTCATCACGGGCGTGACGGTGAGCGTGGCGACGGTGCTGGTGACGCAATAATTGACATTGCTGACGACGTTGGAGGCGACCAATCGGAAGTAGGCGCCGTTGTTGGACAAAGCGACCGAGGCAAGGGTGAAGGAGAGATTGGTGGCACCGACAAGAACGGCGCCATTTTCATACCATTGCAATACCGGCGGCGGGTAGCCGGACACCGTCGCCGCGAAGGTCGCCGCGCCGAACTCCAAGACGGAGACGCTGGACGGCTCGGATGTGATGGAAACGGGCAATTGTTGGGCGAGCGCGCCGCTGACAGCGTAGATGCCCGTGGCGCCGGACATACCGGAAATGGTTCCAGGGGCCTTGGCGAAGGTCAGGCTGGTGAGCGGCTTGTTGGACGACCCCAGGAGCGCGGCCAGATTGACGGTGGTTTGGTAAAACCGCGGATTATCGGAGCCGACAGTATCGGTCGCGCCATCGTTGACATTGACCCGGCCGACACCCGCGAGAGCGACGTTGACGGTATTGTTGAACCAATCCGGGGCGGCATAGGTGGTGGTGAACGAGCTGCCGTCGGAAAAATGGAGCGTCAGGTTGGCCGCGCCGCTGGCGTTGCCGTTGGCGGCGTTGGCAATGACGGCGATGCTACTGTAGTAGGCCGGGACCGCGAGGGTCAAGGTGCCGGTGGTCAAACCGGTTTCGCTGCTGAGCACCAGCGCGTTGTTGGCGGTATAAGGCTGAAACTGAAAAACAGTGCCGTCGCCCGTGGCGCTGGTGAACGAGCCGGACGGGGGCAATCCCTGGCTATAGCCCGAAAGGTCTTGTTGGTAGTACACGTTGCCCTCGGTGGGATTGAACTCCTGGGCGTAGGCGGTAAAGGGGGGGCCGGAGGCGGTGTCAGGGATGACCACATCGCGGTTGAACCCCGTGACTGTGATCGGCGTCATGTTGGTGGCGGCGCCGGCGCCCAATGGCGCCAGAACAACCATGATGATCCAGCAGAAGCGCGCTGATTTTCTGTATCCGGCTCGCATGGCAGGGGGGTGGTTCTGAGCTGCTCGCAATCAGCCACTCCTTCAGTGATTAGAATATCTCATTTTCTCCCCGCGCCGCCAGTTTTTTTTCGACATTGCTGCCAGCAGTCAATGTTCACAACCGGTTAATTCCTGCAAGCCGCGCGATAGAACTGTTGCGGGAAGCTGCCCGTGTTGGTCAACATGAAGGTGAAGGGCGCGGTATTGGTTTGCAGCGCGACCCAGTTGACCAAGTTGGCCGAAGCCTCGATGGCGTAGCTGTAGCCGGTGACACCCGCAACGCTGAACCTGAATTGGCCGTTGCTCAACGCCGCCGCGCTCAAGGCGGGCGAAGGAAACGGATTCAACATGGGCGCAAATTTTACGGCGCGGAAGATTTCGTTTGAGGGACAGACCGCGAGAGTGGCGGCGGGTGATGCCGCGCCGGCGTCAGTAATCAAAATGAGACGGTTGGCGGCGGTTTCCGCGGTGACGGCGTAAATGAGCGGAGTGGCGCCGCTGAAATTGACCGTCAAACTCCGCGCGCCAATGGCCGCCGCGCCGGTGCCCAGGGTATAGACGGAGGTCCACACGCCTGACGCAAGCTGCCAACGCTGGACGCCCCCGCTTCCGTTGGTGGAATCGTCCGCGACATAGGCGAGATTGCCCGCGGCGTTGAGGGCGAAATCTTCCGGAGTGGAGGGGACGCCGGTGGAAAAGAAGAGGTTGGTGAGGGCTGTGGCGGTGGGCAATCCACCCAGGGAATAGAGGCCGTTGTTGGTTGTGCTTTGGGTGGAAAAGACAAGCCCGCCGTTGACGATATTAATGACACGGCAATTGGGGACCGAGCTTTCAATGGTGGCCGCCGGGGCAGTGTTGCCAAAATAACATACGCCGCCAGCCGAGCCCGCACCCCAGAAATTGCCGGCGCCATCGGTCGCGCCGGAACGAAGGTTAGCCGCGCTATATTGGGTCCTGGTGGTGGCGGCCAGGGTGTAGGCGCCCGTGCCGTCGATCGTGCCGATGGCCCGCGGCACCGCGGACGACGCAGAGGAGGAGAGGGAATTGGTCAGGACGCCGCGGTTGGTGTTGTAGCCGGCGATGGCCAAAAAGCGCCCGTCGCCGGAACGCGTCATGTATCCTTCCGTGGTGGCCACACCGCTGATGAGCAAAGCCGAGGCGCCGCTGTCGGGCAAAGACATTGTGCTCACGTACGCGCCGTTGGGGGTCAATTGATCGAGGAACAAAGTGTTGCCCGAATTGGTCAGGATTTGCGCCCCATCGCCCACGCGCAAAACGACGAGGTTCGAGGGAAAAAAGGTCGTTTGCGGCACGGCGACGGTGACCGTGGTTGTCGCGCTGGTTACGGCGCCGAAAGCGCCCGAAACTAGCACGGCGTAGCTGCCGGCATTGGCGGTCAGGAGGTTGGATAGCTGCAACACACTGTTGGTTTGACCGGCAATTGCCGCGCCATTCAAAGTCCATTGGTAGTTCAGTTGGGTGCCGATGGCGGTGACCGACAGGGTGGCGGTTTCCCCTGTCAAGAACGTGCGTCCGCCCGCCGGCTGCGAAGCCACATACGGGTCAACCACTGTCAGGATGGCCGGCGGCGTGCTGGTGATCGCGCCGCCCGCGTTGGTGATGATCACCGCATAACTTCCGGCGCTGGCGCCGAACACATTCGAAAGCGTCAATTCGGAGGTGGCCGACCCAATGATGAATGGGCCGTCGGCCAAATTGGAGCCGTTCTCCTGCCACTGGTAGGAAAGGGAGGAACCGCCGGCCATGACTGAAAAAAGCGCCACGGCGCCCGCGTTGACTTTCAGGCTCTGAGGCTCCGAGGAAATGGTGGGCGCGGGCGGAGGCACGTTGGAGGGATTAATCGTGAGCGTGGCTTGTGAATTGGCCGTGCCCCACGAATTGCTAACCAAGACCTCCACGGGAAAAGTGCCCGTGCGATCCCCGGTCGTCGCCAGGGTGAAGATCGAGTTGGTCTCCCAGGCGGTCAACGCCACTTCATTGGATTCCCACAGATAATAGAGCGTGCCGCTTCCAGAGGCAGCGACCGAAAACAAGGCCTCCTGACCGAGTTCGACCGTTTGATCCTGCAACGGGCTGGCGAGGGACGGCGGAAGGCCTTGTGGAGTGAATTGGACGCCGTGAAACACCTCATTGGCGCCCGCGGTGGCCAACACGGTGGCCACGCTGGCCGAGTTTGTGTCGGTGATGGCAATCAGTCGATTGGCTGAAGCCTCGGTGGTGGTGGCATAAATGACTGGGGGTTGGCCGAAGGCGGCGACGACTCCGCGGGTGCCGTTGGTCGAACCGACGCCCGTGCCCAAGGTGTAAAGCAGACTCCAGGCACCGTTGTTGGTGTATTTCTGAATGCCGCCGCCGGAGGCCACCGTGCGGTCGTCCGCGACGTAAGCCGTGGTGTTGTCCGGGCTGATGACGAAGCCGTACGGGCTGGAACCGCTTCCCGTGGCAAAGAGCAGCGTGGCGCCACTGTTGGCTGTCACGGGCGCGCCCGTGAAGGCATATACGCCAATCGGAGCAGTCTTCTGCTCCGAAAAGCAGAGGTTCCCATTGAAGATATTGATGACCTCGCTGTTGGCCAGAGAGCTCTGCACGACCGCCGCGGGCGAGGCCAGTCCCAGGTACACCGTGCCGCTGGTAGCGCCGGCGGCCCAAAAATTATTCGAGCCATCGGTGACGCCGCCGCGGATGTTGTTCCCACTGAAAAAGGAATAAGTGTTGGTGATGAAGGCAAAAGCGCCATTGTAATCGATTGTGGCCAGGCCCCGCGGCACGGCGGCGGCAGTGGCGCCGGCCAGGGAACTGGAGTAGGGAAGGTTGGTATTGTAACCGACCATGACAACAAAGCGTTTGTCGGGCGAACGACTGATGGCCCCCTCCGACGTGGCTGTGCCCCCGATGATGAGCGCGTTCGGGCCGTTGGTCGGGATGGCGACGGAATTGGTGAGAAAGCCATTGGTGGTGTATTCGTCCAGAAAAACCGGATCGCCGGAACTGGCCAGGGCGTCGGCACCATTGCCAACGCGCAGCACGCAAAGGTCGCCGGGGTTGAATCCGCGGGCGATCTGGGCCGGAGCCGACAGGCTGAGGCCGAAAGAGACGAGAGCCAGAACAATTTTAGTTTTCATAAATGAAACGAACTCCCGTTTCGATGCTAAGGTTCATCGGCAAGAACTCAACTGAAATCATCAGTTGGCCGAGGGTGTGAGACAAAATTCTTCAGGTGACGAAAAAGGAACCCCTCTCTCCGTCTCTCCCCGCAAGCGGGGAGAGAGGGCAAACGCAGCCCGAAAGGAGTCTATTGGGCCACATATACTTCTCCGCCGCAACAATGGGGCGGCGAAGAATTTTGTCTCACACCGCAGCAGC
>JBEKSF010000057.1:0-33226 GCA_049517295.1 Verrucomicrobiota bacterium | reverse complement strand
TAACTGGTTTAGCGCGATCCTGGCTGGCTTGGGCAAATCGTTCATTGTTTCATACAGGGTGGGTTCTTCTTTGCTGATAGGTGTAGTTTTTCTCATTTGTTTTGTCCTTTCTTTGGTGATTATGGATTGCATGTTTTATGGCCGCCGTTCAACGGAAGCGTTGGCCTTTTCCGGCAAATCATACCGATGTTACCAGATCTCGGCCCAGGGATCAATAGCCTCCAGGCTAACGGTGATGCTCGTCCGAGATCGTCTGGCCATCTCCTGGCTGAAGTCATGGGCGACCAGGCGCACTTGCTCCTGATTAGGCCCCGGACGCAACGGGATCAGGACGTGCAAACCCCGGCCTCCGGTGGTCTTGGGGAAGGAGCAAATCTTCAGTTCTGGCCAGTTCGACGACGCCCGAATTTATGATGGACACCCAACAGGGGGCCAAAACATGGCGCGCCCGGCGGGAATCGAACCCACGACCCACTGCTTAGAAGGCAGTTGCTCTATCCAACTGAGCTACGGGCGCAACCGTTGCAAATAAACAATTCACATACGGGAACATCGAATCCAATTGAAATCCTGATACTGCTGTTGAATACGGGCCGAACTGCCCGCTCAAAGAAAGCCGCTTTGGCAGAAGCCGCGGTATGCAAAGTTGATTCGTTACGTTCCATCAGGAACATATTATGCGCGAAATCGCGTCCGTGGCAAGCTGCTCCGCAATTCGCCGCAAACGCGCCAGAGAAACAGAGGGCGTTTGACGGGAGGGCTGAGGTCTGTATTATGTTCCTGTGATTGCTGTAGAATGTGTTCTTGGCAAGGAGGCCAGGGTCGGCGATGCGCCTGCTGCCCGCCGGTTCTTCTAAACCTCTTCCCATGCAACCACAACGCCATTGCCGGATTCTCCCGATCCTGCTCGTTCTCGGCTCGTTTCTGGCGGGCGCTTCGGCGCGGGCCGGCTTCCTGCATGCCAATGGCGTCACCAACCTGGATATCGACAACAATCCGATCGTCTTGCGCGGGGTCGATCTGGGCTGCTGGCTTTGGCCGGAGTTTTACATGATGGGAAATGTCAGCCTGCCCAACTATGCCAACGCCGGCACCGGCAGCGGCGGCATCAACAATTATTATGACGCCCTCACCGCCGCCATCCAGGACGTGCTCGGCGGGGACACCAACCTCACCGCACAGGTGCTCGATGCCTATTGGAGCAATTTCGTCGGCGCCGCGGACATCGCCTATCTGCGCAGCCAGGGTTTCAACAGCGTCAGGGTGCCTTTCACCTTCGAGGAATTCTTTCAGGTCACCAACTGGGCCAATAACTATCCCAGCAACGGCTTCGACGTCAACACCGGCTTCAAGTATCTTGACAATCTGGTGGCCTGGTGCTCGATCAATTCCATCTATGTCATTCCCGACATGCACTGCGCCCCCGGCGGCCCCAACAACTGGTCGGTGACCAACTACGGCGGCGGGCTGAACACCAACTCCGCCAGCGTCTTCGCCAGCGCCCCAAATCTCGCGCTCGCCGAACATATATGGGCGCGCATCGCCGCGCGGTACGCCGCCAACCCGTGGATCGGCGGCTACGATCTGCTCAATGAACCTGTCAACACCAGTTCTCCAAGCCTTCAAGTCGGCAGCCCGTGGCTCTCCCAGACCTACGCCGCCCTCGTCTCCGCCATCCGAGCGGTGGACGCCAACCATTTGCTGCTGTGCGAGGGCGACCTTTACGCGACCACCTTTTACGATGTCAATAATACCGGGTGGACGGACGCGAATTGGAGTTTCTCCGATCACGACTACGGCAGCGCGCTCCCGCTGGGGACGGGCAACCGCGCGGCGGCGGTGGGCGCGAACGTCCCGGATTGGGCGGGCGAGTTCGGATTGAATTCCACCCGCTGGTACAATCGCATCGTCACTGGCACCTACGGAAACCCGGTCACCCTCACCGCCAATGGCCGCACCGCCACCATCACGCAGGGCCATTGCTTTTGGGCCTACAAGTCCTGCCTGTGGGACACGGTGGTGGAGAATCCGCAAACCGCCGGCTGGAACACGCTCAAGGCCTACTGGGCCTCCGGCAACACCCTCCCCAAACCGTCGGTGTCCAATGCCTTCAACTGGCTCATTGGCTACGCCCAAGCCGCCAATTTCTCCAATTGCATCGTTCACATCGAGGTGGCGGATTCCTTGACGCGCCCCGCCACCGACTTCCTCTACGAAGGATTCGCCCAAAACGGCCTGCCTTACAAAAACGGCGTGACCATTCCTGGAACCATCTTCGCGGTCGATTACGACATGGGCGATTCCAACGTCGTCTATTCGGACACCGTCTCGGAGTCCGACATCAATGAGGGCGTCTCCGGCCCGGCTTGGAATAGCGGCTTTTTTGGCCGCGACGAGGGCGTGGATGAAACGACCTGCGACGATCCGGGCACGCTCTTGAAGGTCGGGTGGAACGTCGCCGGGGAATGGCAGCGGCACACGGTCAATTGCACCCCTGGAACCTACAACCTCTTCATTCGCTACGCGGGCGGCGCGGCCGGCGGGCAGATGAGCGTCAGCCTGATGAACCTCGCCCGCACCAACGGCGCCGTCGTGCTCGCCAGCAACAACGTTTCCGGCGTCGTCTCGCTCCCGGCGCCATACGCCAGCTACACGACCTACTCCACCTGCGTTGTTTCCAACGTCGTGGTGACCAACTCGGGACTTTGCTCGGCGCAATTCAACGTCGTTGCCGCCGGTTACGACCTGGCTTGGGTGGCCTTCGTTCCGGCGGACGGCCCGCCCCTGTCGCCGGCGGGGGAGACGGTCGTCGGCGCGCAGCCCGGAATCCCCCGCGGCTTGGCCAATGGAATCCAGGCCGCCGCCGGCAATCAGGAAATCGCGTTGAACTGGGTCGCCTCCCCAACCGCCGCGTCCTACAACGTCAAGCGCGCCCTCGCCAGCGGCGGGCCTTACACGACGATTGGCTCGCCAGCCGCCCTTGGTTTTCTTGACACCGGCTTGTCCAACGGCATCGCGTATTTTTACGTCGTTTCCGCCGTCAATTCTAACGGAGAAAGCGCCAATTCCGCCCAGGCTGTCGCCACGCCGCGGGCCGCGTCCCTGCCATCGCCGTGGATGGATGG
Source organism: Verrucomicrobiota bacterium (assembly GCA_049517295.1). Taxonomy (GTDB): domain Bacteria; phylum Verrucomicrobiota; class Verrucomicrobiia; order Limisphaerales; family Palsa-1400; genus JBEKSF01. The sequence continues at coordinate 30,101 of JBEKSF010000057.1, read as the reverse complement.
CGATGTGGGCGTGGCGGCGCTGTGGAGCGGCGACGCCGGGGACGTCGGCTGGCCCGGCGCGGCGCAATTCGCGGGCGGAACTTACACCGTGTCCGGCTCCGGCATTGATATATGGAACGGGGCCGATTCCTTTCACTACGTTTTCCGGGCGGTATCGGGCGATTGCGCGTTGATCGCGCAGGTGGCCAGCCTGCAAAACGCCTACAACAACGTTGATCCGTGGGCCAAGGCGGGCGTGATGGTTCGCGAGTCGCTGAACCAGGACAGCGCCAACGCCTTCATGTCAATAACAGGAAACAACGGCTCCCTCTTTTCCTGGCGTCCGGCGGCGGGCCTGCCCAGCCAGAGCGCCAGTTCCTCCGGCGCGGCGCCATGCTGGGTGAAATTGGTCCGTAGCGGCAATACCTTTACGGGCCTCGTTTCCCCCACGGGAGTCACCTGGACCCAGGTCGGCTCCCAAACCATTCCCATGGCCTCCAATGTCTTTGCCGGTTTGGCCGTGACCGCCCATAACAACACCGAATTGGACACCGCGACATTCACGGGCGAAAGCCTCTCGATCACCCCTCCCGCCGCCCCTGCCGCTCTCGCCGCCGCCGCTTCGCCGGCGCAAATCGCATTGAGTTGGCCGCCGGTGTCCGGCGCCGACAGCTACAACGTCAAGCGTTCGGCCTTCAGCGGTGGCCCTTACGCCACTGTCGCCATGGTGATCAACGCCACCAATTATGCCGACGCCGCCGTCACCAACGGGATCACCAACTATTATGTTGTCACCGCCGTAAATGCCAATGGCCAGAGCGGCGACTCTCCACAGGCCTCCGCCGCCGCTCCGCCCCCGGCCATCACCGCGAGCGGGTCGGCCGTCGGCGGCGCGTTCACATTGTCCTGGCCGGTTTCCGCCCTGAACTTCACGCTTTGCTCCGCGCCCGCCTTGGGGCCTGGAGCCAATTGGACGCCCGTGACCAACGGGCAAGCTGTGGCGGGCGGAACCATTTTCGTCACCTTGTCCATTTCCGGCCCCCCCGCGCAATTCTTCCGCCTGGTCTATTCGCCCGCGCCATGAGGGTACATCTTGACGCTGCCACCATTTTAAGGGGTGGCGCGACCGTCCCGGTCGCCTGTGGTTGGCGTCTCGCCAGCCACATCCCCATCACCACCCGTTTGCATTCCCACGTTGTATCCAGATGCGCCCGCGCCATGAGCACGGGATGTTTTTTCGTTTGACATGCTCGCGGCGAATCGCGATTCAGCGGGGGAATGTTCGAACTGTTGCGCACAGACTCCGCCTCCAAGGCGCGCCTGGGCCGGTTGACCACCAGCCGGGGCGTCATTGATACGCCCGTGTTCATGCCGGTCGGCACGCAGGCCAGCGTCAAGGCCCTGGACCCGCGCGAACTCCTTGAAATGGGCGCCCAAATCATTCTGGGCAACACTTACCATCTCAACATCCGCCCCGGCATGGACATCATCCGCGCCGCCGGCGGTTTGCATCAGTTCATGAATTGGCCGGGGCCGATCCTGACCGACAGCGGCGGCTTTCAGGTCTTCAGCCTGGCCAAAATACGCACCCTTCGCCCGCACGGCGTCGAGTTCCGTTCGCACCTCGACGGCTCGGCCTTGTTTTTGGGGCCAAAGGAGGCGATGGAAATCCAGCGCTGGCTTGGCTCCGACATCGCCATGGCCTTTGACGAATGCCCTCCGCACGATTGCACGCCCTCTCATGCCGCCGACGCCGTGGACCGCACCATCGCCTGGGCCGGCGAATGCCGCCGCCAACCCCGCGCCCCTGGCCAGGCCCTTTTTGGCATTGTCCAGGGCGGCGTCGATCCCCGGTTGCGCGAGCGTTGCGCCCGCGAATTGGTCGCGATGGATTTCGACGGCTACGCCATTGGCGGCGTGAGCGTTGGCGAACCGGAGCACGAGATGATGCGCGCCGTCGAAATGACCGAGCCGTTTCTGCCGCCGCTTTTGCCGCGCTACGCGATGGGTTTGGGCACTCCCGCTCAATTGGTGGAATTGGTGGCGCGCGGGGTGGATATGTTTGACTGCGTGTTGCCCACCCGCGTCGCCCGCAACGGCACGGCCTTCACGCGCAAGGGCACCGTCAGCATCAAGGGCGGCGCTGTCAAGTCGGATTTTGGACCCATTGAGACCGGTTGCGACTGTTTTGCCTGCAAAAGCTTCACCCGCGCCTACGTGCGCCATTTGCTCAACGTCAATGAAATCCTTGGGCTGCGCCTCTTGAGCATCCACAACTCCCATCTTTATCTGGCCGTGATGCGGGACATCCGGGCGCATTTGGCCGCCGAGACCTTTGCCGAGTTCCGCCGGCAATTTGCCGCCGCTTACGTCCCCAGCCAAAAAATCCTCTCCTCCCGCGTCAAACAGACTTTGAAGGCCGACGACAGGGGATGATGCACGGCTGTCTTTTGACAGTTGTCGCCTCTCCGCCAACAACCCCTGAACCGGCGCGGGACCGGTTCAGGGTGCAAACAACGGGGACTTTTCGAGAGCCTTGTAACGAGCCAAATGTCACATCTTAAAATGTGACACTGTCCCCCGTGTTTTATCTTTGTCCTTCATGAACCGAAAAAACAGCACAATACAAGGACCCCTCGGATTTTTGCGCGCCTTGCTATTCGTTGCCGACTGCAATCAATAATCAGGTCCAACAAAGAACCAAGCGTCATCGCCTACTTCAACGTGTTTGAATAATGCCCAATTGCCGTGAGAAAAGTCATTCGATCCAATAACAAGTCCCCACCGACGGCTCTTAGTACCATAAACAATCGAGGGATTGATTCCCGTTCCAGCAGTTCCTCCTCGGCAGTCAGTCGAGAGTCCCAAGGCATCGAAGCTTTTGGGCAGAGGTACTAACATTATCTTTTCCCCAGTCGGATTGAATAGCCCATTTTGCTCACGAGTAATGTCAATTCTTGAGTTTGTTGCTTTTCCCTGTTTGTCGAGCGTTCGCAAATCGGAAATCATTCGCCCCCAATCTTGCGGCTTAACGGCTTTAATCTTCCAAAAAATAAATGTGTTATCCGAATAACGACAGGATGAAATCACGATCAATAGAGCGCCCGCGATAACTGACAACTTGAAGGCGCGTAATCCCGTCGCAGGCCAAGAATCCAGGGCCAGATATACGAGCGCGCCTACCATAACAATAAAAAAACAAAAATAGTACCCTGTGCATTCAGTTGTCGTCCTTGTAATCTCATGGGCCGTGAGCCAAGACCCCATAATTGCCCAGAGAACAGCGGCTCCGATTGCCAAGCACGCCACAATTAGGATGGGCGCACTACTTTCTTTGCCTTTGTATATCATGATCGGGTCTCCTTCTGTGCATCGCAGTCCCCTCGTCTTTAATAAACAGAGGGGCTGCGAAAATCACATTCTTAATCCTTCAAACCATCCCAGTGCCACTCCGTAATCATAGCCGGGTAAATATCACCATTATCGGGGCTGCATCCACCAGGTGCTGCTAAGTCTGCTCCCATCGTACGATCTCCTGCGCCGAGCCTGGCAAACCCTATCTTTCTGCGAATGCTAGTCGGCGTATCAATACCTAAAAGGAAATGCCGGGTCCACAATCCGTCCCTTAAATCATTGAACGTCCCCTTATAATTCACACCATCTAGCACTGCACCCCAGCCGTACATGATAAAATTTAGCTCGTTCTTAAGAACACAGTAGCCTTGAAAGGTTACAGTATTTGCACAGGCTGGTGAGGTGCCTCCGAAATCGCTATTTTTATCAATCCAATCAATGTCCCAACTTTTGAACGCCATAGGCGGAACAAACATTTCCAAGCCCGCTTCGTAGTGCTGCCACCATGATGCGTAATCCCACGTCCTGCGTATAGTTATTTTTGTAAGGGTAATGTCAATTGTAACATCTCTTCCGCACATGGACAAGCTGCCGCCTCCGCCGCACAAACCAAGTAGATCAATGCCATTTAACTGGCTGTTTCCGAGCAAGCTGTAAAGACTGGGAAGTTCAGGATTTAGAGTTGGATCAGGACTTGGGAAAGAATCAGCCCCTTTCAACGCCTTAAAGCCACACTCTTCTTTTGGATCCCTGCTCAACCACCTTCCGGTGGAAGGGTTGTAATATCTGTAGCCGTAGTAAAGAAAATCGCTTTCATCATCGTCATATTTGGTCGAGAAGCGGAAGGGATTGAGCTTGGCCATTGGCCCTGTGGCGCGGATGAGTTCACCGAAGGGGCCATATTCATAGAGCGACAGCGTCGAACCGTCGGCCGCGTTGAGAAGGGCAACCACGTTCCCGTTGCCATCATAAGCAACAGAGCAGTTCGTCGGCAATGAACCGTAGTAGGTGACTTGGACCAGTCCCCCCACGCCGCCCGCGCCTTGCATCGACCCGCTCAGGTCCGTTCCCCACAGGAATGAATTGACCAGGCTGAGGGAAGAATTAAGAACCGCAACGCAGTTCCACCCGTCATAGGCGTAGTTGTCCGTGTACTCAACGACATAACCCAACCCGCTGTTGGTCGAGACAACCTTCTGTATCCGCCGCCCCATGTAATCATAAACAAACGACAGATTCAACTGCGATCCAGACGGTGCGCCACTCAGGCTGGTCATGTTGGTGAGCCGATTCTCAGCGTCCCAAGAGTAGGTCCACCGGCCGTCGCTCAACAGGTTCCCGTCCAAGTCATACGTGTTGGTCTCCGGCGTCCGCGCCACGTAAACGTGCCCGCTGACGCTGCTCTGGCCGGGAGAGGCCACCGTGATGTTGGTCCACACAGCGGCGGAGGTGTTGGTCACGGCCAGTTGCTCGCGGAAATACTCGCCCCGGCGATAGGGTGTGTTGCTGTTGACGGTGACGGTGTTGCTCGCCAGCAACAGGCCCATCACGTCCACGTCTCCGGGAACGTCCCGGCTGGTGATCTGATTGAGCACATTGTTGGTGTAACGGGCCAGGCGCAAATTGGCCCCCGTCTGGTCGCCCCCGGCCTCCGTCTGCGTGCGGTTGCCGATGGTGTCGAAAGCTCCGATCAGTTCTTTGGCCGTCCTCATCCGCGTCGTGCCATTGACTGAGGCGAGCTTGCCATCCGACCGCCCATTTTGCAAGCCTTAATTCCTATCCTCCTTCCCATCAATGCCTTGCGCAGTCCAGAGTACGCCTTCGCGTTTGTTCAAGGAAATCCTGTTCATCCTGTTAATCCTGTCAAAGCTTCCTTTCCATCAACGCCTTCCGCCTTCCCCATATCCATGTCAATCCAGTCGCTGTGGCTCAAAAAAAACTTCAAAAACTCTGCGTTTTTTCCCCCAGTCGGTTTTTTGCCCAGGTGAAAATGTGATCAACTCCTGCGCGTGAGCACGAATATGCCTGCCCACCGGCTTGTCCGCCATAGCTTTAGCGAAGGCGTGAGCTTTCGCAAAGGTGGGTCCATCGCCCGGCGCCCTTCGCCAGGCCGCAACCGTCGCCGCGCTTGTCGCGCCGCAACGGGTTCGATCGCGCCGCAGTCGCAACCGCCCGCCACGGACCTTAACGCCAAGCCGCAATGGCCCATAGCCGCAACAAGAATTACAGATGGCAAGTTCTCAATGGCCGACTCCCAATGTCTCAAATCGACAAAGTCCTTCCGTCTCCGTGACCTCAGTGTGTTCCTCTTCAAGGCTCTCGGCTCGCGGCGTTGCGCCTTTGCAGCCTTTCGCCTCAGAGCTTCCGGGGCCAAATCACGAACTCGTAGATTTCAACGATTCGCTCTATTTCCATTCTTTCAACTCTATTTCCAACGGATGGCCACCCGGTTCAGCCCCCGCGTCCTCCCCGTCCTGTGCGCGAGCCTCCCTTTTCGCCGTCCCCAAAATCCTCAAAAACCCCAGCAATTGCTGATAATTGCGAGCCTTTGCCGCCCATTGCCGCCAATCGTTCAAAACACACACCACCCCTCGAAGCTTGCCCCCAACCCCCCATACCAAACTTTGACCCATCTGAGTCAAAGTTTTGCGGCACCCAAATTGGATTGGTTCAACGTGCCCTCTTGACCTATCGTTACCTCTGAGTTTTGAACTTGCTCGGCCCCAACTTGCGGTTTCATGCCCGCAGCAACGTCGGCACCTTCCTGGGCGTGGCGGTGGCGGGCGCCATTCTCGTCGGCGCGCTGGCCATCGGCGATTGCGTGCGGGAAAGCTTGCACGACCTGGCGCTGGCCCGCGTCGGCCGCGCCACTTTCGCTCTCGCCTCAAGGGATCGCTTCTTCCGCTCCGGCTTGGCCGCGAACTTTCCCGGCGCGGCCGCGCTGTTGCAGTTGCCGGGCACCGCCGCCACACCGGATGACTCCGCCCGCGCCAACCACGTCCAAATCCTCGGCGTGGACGGGCGTTTTTGGGCTTTGGCGCAATCGCCGCCGCCCTTTTCTGAAATTCCGGGCGATTCCGTGGTCCTCAATTCCGCCCTCGCGGCCCAGTTGCGGGCCAAGCCCGGCGACACAATCATCCTTCATGCCCAAAAACCCTCGCTCCTTTCGCAGGAAGCGCCGATCTCGCCGCGGGAGGACGTTTCCACCGGGTTCCGCTTGACGGTCAGCGCGGTGATTTCGGACGCGCAATTCGGGCGTTTTGGATTGCAGGCCAACCAGGCCTCGCCGCTCAACGCGTTCCTGCCGCTGGCCTGGTTGCAGGACAAAGTCGATCAACCGGGCCGCGCCAATCTCCTGCTGACTGCCGGACCGATGCCGGATCTGAAACAACACTGGACCCTCGCCGATACCGGCCTTGAATGGCGCGACGTGCCCGGCGGCGTGGAACTGCGCAGTGGCCGCGTGTTCATCGACCCCGCCATCGTGGCTGCGGCCCCCACCTCTGGGCGCCAATTGGTCTTGACTTACTTCGTCAACGAGCTGCGGGACGGCGCCAACTCGACGCCGTACTCGATGGTCACCGCAGCCGACCCGCCGCTGGTTCCCGCGGACTTGCGCGACAATCAAATCGTCCTCAGCCAATGGCTGGCCGATGACTTGCAAGCCAAACCGGGCGACGATCTGACACTGACCTACTACGTTCTGGGCGCAACGCACCGCTTGGAGGAGAGGCAGGACCATTTTCAAGTCCGCGCAATCCAACCGATGAGCGGTCCGGGCGCAGACCGCACGCTGATGCCCGATTTCCCCGGAATCGCAAAAGCCGAACGGACGGAGAACTGGGATGCCGGCTTCGTCATCGACATGCAAAAAATCCGGCCCAAGGACGAGCAATACTGGAAGCAGTACCGCGGCACGCCCAAGGCCTTCGTCACCCTGGCGGCCGGACAAAGAATGTGGGGCAATCGTTTCGGCGACGTCACGGCCATGCGCTTTCCCGCAGGCTCGCGGCAGCCGATTGAACATGGCCTGCTCTCAAAATTGGACCCGGCCTCCATCGGGTTGACGTTTGCGCCGGTGCGCCAGCAGGCCCTTGCGGCAAGTTCGCAGGCCGACGATTTCGGCGGCCTTTTCATTGGCTTCAGTTTCTTCCTCATTGCCGCCGCCCTCATACTTCTGGCGCTGCTCTTTCATTTCGCATTGGAACAGCGGGCGGAGGAGACGGGCATTCTCCTGGCGTTGGGCTGGCGTCCGGCCAAAGTCCGCCGTTTGCTCCTGCTAGAGGGCGCGCTCATCGCGGCGGCGGGGGGAGTGGCGGGAGTGGCGGGCGGCATTCTCTACGCCAAAGCGATCCTCTACGGGTTGGTCACGCTGTGGCGGGCGGCTGTCGCGGAGTCTCCGTTGCAATTCCATGTCACCGCCCAAACGCTGGCCATCGGCGGCCTTGCCGGGATTCTTGTCAGCACCGTTGTGATCTGGCTGGCGTTGCGCTCGCAAACCAAACGGCCCGCCCGCGAATTGCTCCAGCGAGGCCATGAATTGGAACCCGAACGCCCGCGCCGGCCCTGGGTCGGCTGGGTTGCCGCCCTAGCCGGGCTTGGCGCCCTGGCCCTGGTGGCCGGCGCGCTTGTCAAGCGCAACACAGCCGATGTCGAATCGTTCTTCGGCGCCGGCGCCTTGCTGCTCATTTCCGGCATAGCCGCCGCCGCCCTCTGGCTTCGCACCCTGGCGGCGCGGGCGGCGACCCGTCCCCTGACCCTCGGCACCCTCGGCCTGCGCGGCTGCGCCCGCCAGCCCAAGCGCAGCCTGGCCATCGTCTCCTTGCTCGCTTCCGGCGCTTTCTTGATCATCGCCATCCAGTCCTTCAAGCTCGACGCCACGCGGGACAGATCCCAGCGCTCCTCAGGCACGGGCGGATTTGCGCTGCTGGGCGAGTCGGCCCTGCCCATCGTGCAAGACCTCAACACCAAAGCGGGCCGCGAGTTCTTTGGACTGGACCCGAAGAGCCTGCGCGGGGTGCAATTCGTTTCCTTGCGCGTGCATGACGGCGACGACGCCAGTTGCCTGAACCTGAATCGCGCGCAAACGCCCCGCCTGCTCGGCGTCAACCCGGAGGAGTTGCGGACGCGCCAGGCCTTCACATTCACCGAGCCGACCGGCGCCTCCAACGGATGGGCGCTGTTGGAAGGTTCGGGCGACCCAATCCCGGCCGTGGGCGACGAGGCGACGATCACTTGGGCGCTGCACAAAAAAATCGGCGACACCCTCCCTTACACCGACGAGCACGGAAAGACCTTCAACGTCCGCCTGGTGGGCGCGGTGGCCAATTCGATTCTGCAAGGCAGCCTGATCATCGCCGAGCCGGCGTTCACCCGGCGCTTCCCCGGGGAGACCGGCTATCGAATGTTTTTGATTGATGCGCCGTCCAACCAGGCGGCGTCGGCAGCGGCCGAATTGAGCCGGGCGTTGCGGGACCGGGGGTTGGAATTGACCCCGGCCGCCGTGCGTCTCAACGCATTCAACGCGGTGCAGAATACTTATCTTGACACGTTTCAGGTCCTGGGCGGACTGGGCTTGCTTTTGGGCAGCGCCGGTCTGGGGGTGGTGGTTTTGCGCAACGTCCTGGAGCGGCGCGGCGAACTGGCGTTGCTGGCGGCGGTCGGGTTTCGCCCGCGCGCCTTGCGCTGGCTGGTCATCAGCGAGCATGCCGTGTTGCAATGCGTCGGATTGGCCCTCGGCATGGCGGCGGCGGTCCTGGCCGTGCTCCCGGCCTTGCTTTCGCACTCGGCGCAAATGCCCTTTTCCTCCCTGGCCCTGACGCTGGCGCTGGTTCTATTCAGCGGCCTTTTCTGGACATGGGCGGCGGCCCGCGGGGCTTTGCGGGGCGGGATTTTGCGGGCGCTTAGAAATGAATAGGAGGCATGGCATGACGATGATCAAACCCGGTTGGCTGCTTCTCTTTTGCGCGGGGTGCGCCCTGGCGGCCCGCGCCCAATCCATCCTTTACCAAAACGATTTTCAGAAAGCCCCTCTGGACCAGGCCCCCGCCGAGTTCCTCGTCCTTAACGGAGACTTTGCCGTCAAGGAAAGCGAGGGCAACAGGTACCTCGAATTGCCGGGCGTGCCGCTGGATACATTTGGCCTGTTGTTCGGCCCCGCCACCAACGCGGGTGTGCGCCTGAGCGCGCGCATTTACGCCACCGCGAAAGGCCGGCGCTTTCCCAGCTTCGGCGTCGGCCTCAACGGCCCGGGCGGCTACAAGCTGATGGTTTCTCCGGCCAAAGACGCTCTGGAAATCTGCAAGGGCGACCAATCGCTGCTCAGCGTCCCGTTCCAATGGAAATCCGGCGCCTGGACCTTTCTGCGCTTGCAGGTGCGCGCGGCCGGCGCCCAAAGCTGGATGATTGAAGGCAAGGCCTGGCCGCAATCCGGGGCGGAGCCAAAGGATTGGATGATCTCGCTGGAGGAAAAAACGGCGCCGCATCCCGGCCGCGCCGCCCTGTGGGGCGTACCTTACTCCGGATTGCCGATTCGCTTCGATGATTTAGTATTGACTGAGCAGTGATGGGCCGTTTTTGCCGCCGCCGCCCCGGCGTTAAGGTCCTTTGGAATTGTATTCCCGCAGCGCCGCCAGCATCGCCTGGATGTTCCGCCGGGGCATGCCCGGACTGGCGCCGCCGCCGAGCGAGAGAATGATCCCCCGGCCCCCGCTCTTCTCCAACACATCGAGCGTTGCCACGCGCACTTCCTCGGGAGTGCCCCGCACGCCGACCTCCAGCGGGTTGACATTGCCCATCAGACACAACCGGTCGCCCACGCGCGCCTTGACTCTCACAATGTCGGTCTGTTTGCCCCAGTTCAACACGTTGAACCCGCAGTCCGGCAGGTGATCCAGGCAGGCCTCGATGCCGGCGTCGTTGTGATAAATCTTCACCCAGTCTTTGGGAAAGGCCTCGCAGATTCTCTTCAAACAGGGGTGCGCAAACTCCAGATAGTGCTTCTCGCTGACCATTCCCACGATGTCGTCCAAAACGAAAATGCCCTCCACCGTCTGGCCCGTTGCCCGATGCTGGGCCTTGAGCCAGTCAATAATCAACCGCGTGCAGCGGTCCAGCAGCTTGTGCGTCCACACCGGGTTTTCAACCAGGTCCATCATCAATTCGGTCGTGCCCCGCACAAAACCCGCCGTACACATCGGGCCGCGCGAAGTGATCAGGGGCAGAATCTCCCCCTCATCGAGGATGCGTTGGCGGTGCATCCGGATGCGGTGCAGGGTCAGCGCCATGAATGCGTCGGCCTCGACTTCGCACTCCGGCAAATTGTCAATGTCCTCGATCCGCAGGAGCGTGTGTTCCACGCTGGGGGTGTTATCCGGCCAGAATTTCATCTTGGCCCCCAGCGCCGACGGCTCGGCCGCCATCCCGTATTCCATCCACCACGACGGGACAAAGATGATGCCCGGATACTCCCGATGTATCGTCAGGTTGGAGTCAAACCACAATTCCGGGTCCAGGTAATAATCCAGGTGCTTGATGCCCAAGTAGCCGGGAATCCACGGACTGTCGATGATCAGCGCCATCGGAATCCTCTCCAGTGGCTCCAGCCGGGCCGCTTGCTTAAAAATCTCCCACTGTTCGGGTTTCATAATGGCTCATTGATGCCCTTGAAGGCCCTTCCGGTTCAAGCAGCAATCGTCCCTTTCAGGTGGCCGCTTTTTGAAGGCTTGCATCAAAACCGGGCCTTGGGCATAAGGAAGCAAACAACGAATTTATATGAACAAGATTCCAGTCAAAGTGCAGGATGAACTCAACCGCCAGTTCAACCAGGAACTGAGCGCCGCACACAACTATCGAGCTTTATCCCTCTGGTGCGAGGACGGCAACTTCAGAGGCTTTGCCCGCTATTTCGCCAAACAGGAAGGGGAGGAGCATGAACATGCCCGCAAAATAACGGCACACCTGCTCGATCGCGGTGTCCTGCCGGAAGTGGCCGCCATCCCGGCGCCCAAGCATCACTTCAAGTCGCTGCTGGAGGTTGCCCAGCATGCCCTGGCCATGGAGATGGATAATACGCGCGGCGTCAACGCGGTTTACGAGGCCGCGCTCGCGGCAAAGGATTATCCGGCCCAGGTCCTCATGCAGTGGTTCGTCAATGAACAAGTTGAAGAGGAAGCCTGGTGCCTGGAGATGGTCGAGCGCGTCGAAGCCGCCTCCTGCGCCGGCGGCCTCTCCGACCTCGACCGCCACATCCAGCGGTATTTGGGGGACGAGGGGGAGAAGGCGGAGAGCTAAGTCTTTGGTGGCTCCGCGGATTACTTTTGCTCTTTGATGTTGCTTGGAGCGCCCCCAAGCCCGGCTGCATTCGTGGCGTTGGCGGGGTGCGATGGTGGCGTCGCTGGCTCCGGAATTGGCGCCGATCCCTGGCGCAAATAAAAATAGGCGCCCACCCCCGCCGCCGCCACCAGCGCGGCCACCAAGCCGAAGAAAAGACAGACCCGCCGCCGGGCCGCCGCGCCGCCCCCGACCTCGACCGAGGCGCCCTGGCTGACTCCCAGCAGCGTCTCCAGGCCGCAGTGCGGACAACGGATGGTCTGGCCCGCGGCGGCGGTGGGAAATTCGACATGCCCGCCGCAATGCTGGCAGGCACCCTTGGAATAACTGTTGGCTTGAGTCACGGCGATTGGGCCGCTGGCGGCGGATTAGTGATCAGTTTGCACACCGATCTCAAAACCAGAAAAACCGCCTCACAACAAGCTTTTTCGCTATGGCACCAAAGCAAAAAGTGGAAAGCCTATCCCAAAATCGGTGTAGTAGGTCAGTGCATATCGGCGTTCCTTGAGGCTTATGGAGAAATCCGTATTTTCGGACGTGTTACCGGACCCCGGCACCGCCTTTGGACGGCCCCGGAATTTCCTGAACAATCGCTTTGTGTACCTCGTCCTGTCCCAACGCGCGCGCGGCCTGTCCGTCGGCGTCAACTTGACCCCGGACAAACGCTGCAATTTCAAGTGCGTGTATTGCGAAGTCAACCGCGCCGAAATGGCGCGGGATTGGGCCGTTGACCTGCCGGTGATGCTGGCGGAACTGGAGGCCATGCTCAGGCGCGTGTGGGAAAACAAGGTCGATGAACTGCCCGGATTCACCCGCCTGCCGACCGAACTGCTGGAGTTGAAGGAAGTCGCCTTGAGCGGCGACGGCGAGCCGACGCTCTGTCCTCATTTCAAAAAAGTCATGCGCGAAGTCGTCGGTCTCCGGTCCCGCGGCCTGGTGCCCTTTTTCAAAATCGTTTTGATCACCAACACCGCCGGCCTGCGGCTGCCCGAGGTGAACGAAGGTTTGCGTTCGCTGACCAGTCGCGATGAAATCTGGGCCAAGCTCGACGCCGGCACGCAGGAGTATATGGACAAGGTCAACGCGCCGGATTTGAAGCTGGCCGATGTGATGGAAAACATTCTGGCTGTGGCGCGCGAACGCGCGGTTGTGATCCAGAGTCTGTTCCCCCTGATTCGGGACGAAGAGCCGCCCGCGGAAGAAATCGAGCAGTACGTCAATCGCCTGCAGGAACTCAAAGCCGGCGGCGCGCAAATCGCGTTGGTGCAAATCTATTCCGCCCATCGGCCCCCGCATTTGCCCGACTGTGGCCACCTGCCCCTCAAGAGCTTGTCCCGCATCGCCCGCCGTGTCCGCGCCGTCACCGGTTTGAAGGCCGAGGTCTTCTGAGCCGGGCGCCGCTTGTGGAACCACTTGCCGATTGACGGGCGCAATGGAATGATCATTCCTGCCAGCGCGCCCGCAGTCCAGTTAAAGGAGACCGTTTGGCTTACGACGAATCAATTGGCCGAGCTTTTCCAGCTTCGCCAACAACCCCACCCCGCTTGCAACTCCCGCTCCTAGGTATATGTACCGATTGGCAATCAAACGTCCCACTGGCAGCATCGGTAATAAGCGGCAAATTAAGAAAAAGGACCAAAATGGAATTCAAGTATCGGAATTCAAGATTTGTCGCAAGCAGCTCGGCCGGCTTGTTCCTGGCATTGGCTTTGTGTTGCATGACACATGGCGCCGCGGCGGCGGGGCACTGGTTGACTACCTGGGGCTGCGGGCCGCAATTGATAGAGCCGAGGAACCTGCCACCTAAGCCTTTGGCCAACGGAACGCTGCGACAATTCGTCCATGTGACCGTAGGCGGAAAGCATCTGCGCGTGCGGTTATCAAATGCCTATGGCACGAGCCCCGTGACGATAAATTCGGCTCACATAGCGTTATCGGCCGGAGCCGGGAGCGCGGGCAATGGCGACATTAACACAACCACCGACAAGGCGCTCCTGTTCGGCGGTGCGCCTTTAATCACCATTCCGCCTGGGGCCGTGGTCCCGTCCGACCCGCTCGACTTCGATTTGCCGTCTCTGACCAATGTCGCTGTGTCGATTTTTTTCGGAAATATTTCCGACACGACGATCAGCGGGCATCCTGGCTCTCGCACTACTTCTTTCATTCTTCCGAGCAACGTTGTTGCCGCGGCAAGCATGGCCGGAGCAGCCAGGACAGCGCATTGGTATATCATCAGCGGCATTGATGTCTTGGCTGATACTGAAGGTGGAGCGGTGGTTACACTTGGCGATTCGATCACCGACGGCCGGGGTTCAACTACAGATGGCAACGATCGTTGGCCGGATGATTTGGCGCGACGCCTTAACAGCAACCCACGGACGGCCGAAGTCGCGGTGGTCAACATGGGAATTGGGGGCAACGGAATCTTTGCCGGGCTTGGTCCCGCGGCGGTTGCGCGGTTTGATCGCGACGTGTTTAGTCAAAGCGGCGCGCGCTGGCTGATCGTGTTTGAGGGAGTCAACGATATAGGCGGCGCCAGCGCATCGGGCAGCGCGGCGTTGACCACGAACCTGATTAACGCCTACACGCAATTCATTGCCAAGGCGCATGCCCGCAACATTCTTGCCTATGGCGCCACCATCACGCCCTTTGGCGGAAGTTCCTACTTCTCGGCGGCCCACGAAGCGGCTCGCCAGACTGTGAACACTTGGATTCGGACCAATAATTTATATGACGGCGTGATCGATTTTGACGCCGCAGTGCGCGACTCAACGGCGTTGACCAATCTACTCCCGGCTTACAACAGCGGCGATGGCCTGCATCTGAATCCCACCGGTTACCGGGCGATGGCCGATACGATAAACTTGACACTATTTAGCCAATGATATTGCTTGGGTTATGTTCAAAACGCCTGGGCCATTGGTGATTATTGCCTTCGTAATTGGTCTATTGTTGCCAGGCACGTTGGCGGCGCAAACTATTCCACGAGAGCGGATTTCGATTGATGACAATTGGCGGTTCAAGAAGGATGATCCGCCAGGAAGCACGCCGGCCTTGAGCTACGATGGAGGCTGGCGAGAGAGCGATCCATACGCAGTCGAAGAAGCCGGCGACCATATCTCAGCAACGCGGACCAACGATTCCATACCTCAGACCACAGCACTGAAGCCATGGATCCTCCCGACGGGGAATGAATTCATAAAGGAAGCATCACGTAGATTTGCCAGACCGGCAGGCAATGTCGGAGAAAATGTCGAGTATGCGCAGCCGGGATTTGATGACAGTGCATGGCGACAAGTGAATTTGCCGCATGATTGGGCGATAGAGGGACCATTCATAAGGACAGGCGGTGGGGGGATGGGCCGTTTGCACAGCCCCGGCGTCGGTTGGTATCGAAAGAAGTTGAACATCCCAGCGGACGACGCCGGAAAACGCATCTTTCTGGACGTGGATGGCGCGATGTCTTACGCGGCGGTTTGGTTGAACGGAGAAATTGTTGGCGGGTGGCCTTACGGTTATGCGTCATGGCGGCTTGATCTCACGCAATTCGTGAGGCCGGGGGAACAGAATACGCTGGCCATTCGTCTGGACAATCCGCCTAACTCATCTCGCTGGTACCCCGGTGGCGGCATTTATCGAAATGTGTGGCTTGTCAAGACCTCGCCCATCCACGTCGCCCACTGGGGAACGCAAGTGACCACCCCGGAAGTTTCAGCAAAATCAGCTACGGTCCATTTGGAGATGACCATCGAGAACGATTCTACCCAAAGCGCTGAAGTGAACGTGTCAGCACAGATTTTTTCTCTTGACTCGCACGATCACAAAAGCAGAAGCGCGGTCGCGGCCATCGCCCCCGTTGAGGGGCAGATAGGGGCCGGCGCCAAGTTGGTTGCGGAAGGGGACGCAGTCATTGTTAATCCGAAGCTTTGGGGGCCGCCGCCGCGGCAGCAACCGAATCGCTACGTCGCGGTGACTACGGTTTGGCGGGCCGGCCAGGTCGCAGACAGGTATGAAACGCCCTTTGGAATTCGAACACTGAGGTTTGATCCAGACGAGGGACTTTTTATCAACGGCGAGCACATACTTATAAACGGAGTTTGCGACCATCATGATTTAGGAGCGCTGGGCGCGGCGTTGAACTATCGAGCGTTGCAGCGGCAATTGGAAATGCTGCGAGAGATGGGATGCAACGCCATTCGCACGAGCCATAATCCCCCCGCGCCGGAACTTCTTGAGCTTACGGATAAAATGGGCTTCCTCGTCATGGATGAGGCGTTTGACGTATGGGAACGGCAGAAAGCGCCATTGGATTTTCACCTTATCTTTCCAGACTGGCATGAGCAGGATTTGCGATCTCAACTGCGGCGGGATCGAAATTCGCCATCCGTTGTGCTTTGGAGCATCGGCAACGAAGTTGGAGAGCAATTCACAGGCACAAACGGCGCTGCCTTGGCAAAGGCCCTGTGCGACATAGTGCATGAAGAAGATTCGACCCGCCCCGCCACCAGCGCCATGAATTGGGCGCAGCCCACGAATCCGTTTCCGGCGGCCTTGGATACGATCGGCCTCAACTACCAAGGCGCGGGCATCCGCGGCGCTCCTGGCAAATATCCTGCCTTCCACGAACGCTTTCCTGACAAGTTTATATTTAGCAGTGAAACGGCTTCCGCGCTGAGCACCCGCGGTGAGTATCTGTTTCCGGTCGCCAGCGGCTTTGGGGAGGCCGTCGGGGCCGACGCGGGGGAAGCCCGTGCGATCCATCAAGTCAGCGGTTATGAGCTATATTTCGCAGCTTTTGGCGCTTCAGCAGACAAGGTGTTCGCGTCTCAAGACCGGCCGTATGTCGGCGGGGAATTTGTGTGGACAGGCTGGGACTACCTTGGCGAACCGACACCGTTCGACTCATCGCGCAGTTCGTATTCCGGAATCATCGACCTGGCCGGGTTCAAAAAGGACCGCTTTTACTTGTACCAATCCCATTGGCGTCCGGACTTTCCGATGGCGCACATTTTGCCGCATTGGTCTTGGCCCGAACGCATTGGAAAAATTACTCCCGTTCAGGTGTTTACCTCCGGAGATGAAGCCGACTTGTTCCTTAATGGCAAATCATTGGGCCGGAAAAAGAAGGGGGTTCATGAATACCGGCTTCGCTGGGACGATGTCGTTTACGAACCAGGCATATTAAAGGTTATCGCTTACAAAAACGGCTCAAAGTGGGCCACGGACACGATGAAAACGGCAGGAAGCCCTTCCCGGCTTGAATTGGAGCCAGATCGGGCGGAGATTTGCTCAGACGGGCGTGACTTGTCATTCGTGACAGTGAGAATAACAGACAAGGATGGCTGCATCGCGCCGCGAGCGAACAATCGCATCCATTTTGACATTGCGGGGCCGGGAGAGATTGTAGCGACCGATAATGGCGATCCGACCAACTTCGAACCGTTTCAATCAGGTGATCGCGCCGCATTTAACGGGCTATGCCTGGTCATCATTCGCGGCAAGTTTGGACAACCCGGACACATCAATATTACAGCCGAAGCGGATGGCTTGCGGAGTGCCACAACTTCAATTAGAACGGTGTCACAAGGATCGCTTCATTTATTGATCAGGGAGTCGTCAGCGCCAAATTCGCTTGTGTTCACTTCCCGAAAGTGATATCAGAAGGGTGTCATCGGTCATTAGTTTCAAGATTCGATGCGAGATTATGTTTAAGCTCAGCGCGCGCCAACGATCCTGGCAACACAGGCGATGGAGTGCGACTTCAGTGCATGTTTATGCGCTGTCGGTCCTCGTGTTCGTGCTGGCGCGCAGCGCGCCGGCGTCCGAAGCTCGAAACCGTGCATCCGGTTTGAACGAGGAGCGCCCAGGCGTCAAGCCGTGTCATTTCGTGACCAACGCGGCGCAGTTCAGGACGATAACAGGCGTGGACTATTTGGACGGATGCGCATTCAACCTGACCGGCATAGTCACGTTGATTGACACAAACCGTGATTTAATCGTCTTGCAGGATGAAACCGGGGCTGTTGCGCTTAATTTCAGCCTGCATGAATGCCAGGCACGCGCGGGCCAGTCCGTTTCCATAGAGGGGTCCGACTGTCATCCATACGTTCTAAGTTGTCCGGACTATCCTTTTCGTCCATCGGGTTGGGACATTCGAAGCAGTTTTGAAGCTCCGACTGATTGGGGAGAGTATTATTTGACTCGGATGCAGGGTTACTTGTGTCCGCCAGTAACTGGAGAATACACGTTTTGGATTGCGAGTGACAACTCATCCGAATTATGGCTGAGCGCGGACGAGGAAGCGTCCAAGGTCAGGAGAATTGCCTCCATTCCACGTTACGGCTGGGTCAAGCCGCACGAGTGGTTCGGCTACCCTTCGCAGCGTTCCGAGTCCATTCACTTGGAAGCGGGCCGACGTTACTACATCGATGCCTTTCAGGAGCAAACCACGGTGAACGACAATCTGTCGGTGGCATGGCAAGGACCAACCATCGCGCAATCGGTCATTGATGGCCGTTATCTTGTGCCGCGGGCCGAGGATCGCTATTGGACGCACCTGACCGAGACCAACGGAATACTGCGCAAATACTGGACCAATTTTTCGGCCGGCAATTTGGCGATTATAACCGGACCAAAACCTTTCGGAGGAGCTTTAACTGTAGAGCGCGCGCGAGTGAGTATTCGTGGTCCAGGGCGATTACCGAAGCCAGGGACCATCAATCTAAGCGAGAGCCTGAAGCCAGAGGACAACTATCGCTGGGTGGAAGTGGAGGGCGGGGTGAAGTTTGTCGGTTTGGATGGGGATGCGGCTTGTATGGAACTGTCGGACGGGCAGTCGGATGTCGAAGTGCGGGCGCTGCACATGGATGCAAGGTTGTTGCCCGGGATTCGCAACCTGGCTGTTCGTGTGCAGGGCGTTTGCGAAGGGGCGTACAACCGGAATGGCATTCTGGCGCCGGGTTTGATCTGGGCTTGTGCTGAAGACAGCGTTTCGTTTATTTCCGAGGATCAAGAGGTCCTGGAGCCCAACAGCATAGGCCGGGCAGCGCCGATTGCGGCTGCCAGCTCCAATTCGGTCATGACTGGCTTTTATGCGACTGCCGGCGTCGTCACGTTCAACGATCGGGTGTTCGGCAATGATTACTTGTTCGTCCAGGAGGATAGCGCGCCGGTGATGGTATCGCTTAAGGACCGTCACTTCACGAACCGGATGAAAGTAGGGCAATTGGTCGAACTTGCCGGGGCCTTGCAGCCCGGCAAACATGTTCCCCTTATCAGGCCCATGGTCGTCGCAGAAGACGGTTGGCATCCGTTGCCTATTCCGATGAGCCAGGCCAGCCAGCCATCTCAGTTGGAAATGAGCGATGGACATTGGATTGAGGTGGAAGGCGTGGCGCATTCCGTGAATTCGAACGGCACCCTTCCGGTCGCTGGAATGGGTGGTCCTATTTGCCTTTGGATTGGCCAAACATCGTCCAATGACTTGTCTCGCTTTGTGGACGCAAAGTTGCGTGTTCGCGGTGTCCTGTCGCTGACAACTCCAATTGCCCCCATGCTCCTGGTCCCCTCCCGCCGCTTTGTTGAGGTGGAAGAACAGGCGCCGGAAAACCCGTTCGCAATTCCAATCAGCGCCATTGCTGACTTGCTTCCTGATCGTGTGGATTCTTCCTTGGCGCACCGGGTACGGCTCGCAGGCGCTGTCACCTATATGGATGGGCAGTCCTTCTTCCTGCAGGATAAATCGGGGGGCGTGCGGGTGCAGTCCACTGGCAATCCAGGATTGAAAATTGCCGATGCCGTGGAAGTTGTCGGCTTTCCTGCCCTGAGTGGCCGAGGCAAGATTGTGAATGAAGGTTTGGTTCGTTTTGCGCACGCGGCTCAGCCTTTGGAAGCAAAGGATCTGAACCTGAGCGAGCCACTTTCCTTGAAGCATAGTGGCATGCTGGTTCAGGCCTCCGCCAGGTTGCTCAGCCAAAAGGTCATTGGAGCAACCCAGGTGCTGGAACTCCAACAAGGCGAGCGCATCTTCGCGGCAACACTTTCGGCTGAAGAAGGGAAGCTGCCAGATATTTTGCCCGGCAGCCGGTTGAGAGTTGCCGGTGTCTGCGAGGCCGAGCCAATGAACGCACCGGCGATGAGCAAAACTCCGGTCAAAAACCAGTCTCTCGGTTCGATTAACATTTGGTTGCGCGACCCGCGAGACGTGACGGTGTTAGCCGGGCCGCCGTGGTGGACGTTGAAGAGAACGGTGGCGCTGATCGCGACGCTGCTGGCCGTGCTCGTTGGAGCGCTGCTGTGGATCAATCTGCTGCACTGGCGGTTGGATCGCCACCAGGCTGCGCGGCTTGCCTTTTCCAGGCAAATTCTATCCAACCAGGAAAGCGAACGGCGGCGGATTGCGGCAAATCTGCACGACGCCTTGGGGCAAACTCTTTTGGTAATAGTCAATCAGGCCCAGCTTGCGATGCATTCGGCGACCAATGAACCGCTCTTGCAAAAGCGTCTAAAAGAAATCTCTGGAATTGCGGTTCAAGCCATCGAAGAAGTGCGGCAGATCACGTTTGACTTGCGCCCCTATCACCTGGACAGGCTCGGGTTGACGGAGGCGATCCGGGCGACAGTCAGCCGCGCCTCTGAAAACAGCCGCATCCAGTTTACAACCCACATCGACGACATCGACGGGATTTTTGGCAAGGATTCCGAAATTCACGTTTATCGGATAGCGCAGGAAGCAATCAACAACATCGTCAAACATTCCGCGGCCAGGGAGGCCGCAGTGATCATTAAAAAGGAGCCGGCTGCGATTTCGCTGTCGGTTCGGGACAACGGATGTGGTTTCATGGCCGGCGCAACGCAGCTCTCCAGCCCCAGTGGAGTCGGCTACGGATTGAATGGGATTGCGGAGCGCGTGCAAATACTTGGCGGCGCCTGGATCGTTGACTCCAGTCCAGGCCAAGGTGCGAGTTTAAACGTCCAAATACCAATTCCTACGTCTCGACATGAAATCAGAACTGAGAATACTGGTAGTCGATGACCATCCTTTGTTCCGACGCGGCTTGCGCGAGGCCATCGAAGAAAACCCTCGTTTCAAGATTGTCGCCGAAGCATCCGATGGCGAAGAAGCGATGGGCTTGCTTCTGGACTTGAAGCCCCAACTGGCCATCGTGGATATCGACATGCCACGCATGAACGGCCTGGAAATGGCGCGCGCGATTCAAAAACTGAACGTCGCCGTAGGCGTCATTTTTCTGACGATGTACAAGGACGAAAGCATGTTTAACGCCGCCATGGATGCCGGGGTAAAGGCCTATGTGCTCAAGGAGAATGCCGCGGGTGAAATCCTTGCCGCCCTTGACCGAGTGGCGGAGGGCCGAACCTTTGAAAGCGTGTCCATGTCGGGGATGGGGCAGAGACGGAACGACCGAGCGAAAGAACTGATTTTGAGCAAACCGCAGATCGACGACCTGACGCCAGCCGAACGGCGCATCTTGAGACACATTGCCGAAGACCGAACGAGCAAGGAAATTGCCGACTTGCTGCATATCAGCGTAAGGACTGTTGAAAACCATCGCTTAAACATTTGCCAAAAGCTAAATCTTCACGGCTGCTACGGCCTTTTGAAGTTCGCCCTCGCCAACAAAGCCAATTTTTAGCCCTGCTTTTTCTTGAGGCTCATATTGCTCTTGGCAATCAATACGAGTTGGAGTAAACGACCATGCGTTGCTGGCTGGCCTAGGTACTCCTACCTATATAGGTATTTGTACCTATATACAGCGCGCCGTCTGATATTCTAGTCTCATTTTCATGTCCAATACTTGTGGCAGTGTCCCTCATAGGGCGCCTTTGTACGACCATTTGCGGCGCGGGCCCTGGCGCAGATAACCTCTACTGAGCAACAGCTTACATTAAAGATATGCAGCATGCTTCGTCTCGACTAACCACAATAAACAACTCCGCACAGATTATGCAAAAAATACACAAACCCAAGACATCAGACGCTCTATTGAACAGCGAGTGTGTGGCGATGGCCACGATAACTCCGCCGAAACGGCTCTTCGGCATCCCGAGAAGGCTCGGTTACATCGCGGTTGGCGCAGCCCTCTGTGGGATTGCGTGGACTTGCTCCGCCCAAACAACATATACGTGGACCGGCGCAGGCGATGGAATAACCCTCGCCAACGCCGCCAATTGGAGCCCCTCCGGTCCCCCCAGCGGCGCCACGCAAGACACAGCCCAATGGGACGGAGTCGAGGCTGGGAATCTGCTTTTGGTTCCTGGCGTTTTGCCCAGCACTGGTTATGGCACGGAAGGAATATTTCTTGTCCTCACGTCCAATCAACTCGGTTCGGTGACTATTCACTCCACAATTCCACAGGCCTCCCAGATAGGCCTTTTCCAAATCAACGTCGGCAGTGGCGCCGGAGCTTTCACTTTTGGGGATGCGACTGCAAATCAGATGGTGTTGACTGCCCGGCCGGCGGGGTCCTTTCACAGTTTAACAAACAATTCAGGGAACCCGGTCACCATCAATTCGAGCGTGCAATGGCAAGCGGGGGGCGGCAGCGCGTTTACGCTGGACTTTTGTGGAACGGGAACTTGGATCATCACCAATAACCTTAGGTGCGACAACAACGCCGGCGCAGTGACCGTCGAGTTAGAGGCTCCCAGCACGATGATTTGGGCTGCTGGCTTGCTTGGCAATTACAATAGCCCCCTCGGCCCCATCGGCATCAACGGTGGCACAATGATCCTGGAGAGTGCCGGCCTGGCTCCATACTTTAGCGGCACCGCAGACAATTTTATCACAAACAATGGAACTCTGCTGGAATTCAATGCCGCCGGTCAAGTGGACAATATCGCCCGGATTATTTCCGGCAGCGGCCCGCTGGAGGTGAACAACGGCACGGTGATGCTTTCGGGCGCCAACACTTATTCCAACATCACGATCGTGAGCGGGGGCGAGTTAATCGTCGGCAGCACTGAGACCAATGGAATTTCGGGCCCGCTCGGTGAAGGCGGCGAGATTTTGTTCACAGGCGGCACGCTGGGATTCAGTGCGTACAACACGTTCGATTACTCTCCGCGCTTCAGCAAGGCGGCGGATCAGGCGTATAGTATTGACACCGGAGGGTTAAACGTGACGTTCACCAACGGACTGACCAGCAGCGGGGGCACGCTCACCAAAATCGGTCCGGGCACGCTCACACTTGCAGGCACGAACACTTACAGCGGAACGACCACCGTCGAGGCCGGTGAATTGGTGTTTCAAGGCCCGATGTCCGGCTCCGGCGACATCACCGTGGCCGATGGCGCGACTCTTGGCGTCACAGCCACCGGCACGCAAGTCACGCCGGGCACGCTGACTTTGGGAGCAAGCGCCGGCGCGGCATTGACATTCAACGACGTCAGCAGCACGACGACCGCGCCGCTTGCGGCGGGCACGCTTTCAACCGCCGGCACGCTCATCATCAACGTCAACAGCGGCACGTTCACCGTGGGGAAGAGCTATCCGTTGCTCACCTGGACCAGCGGCTCAGCGCCGTCGGTCAGTCTTGGAATATTAAACGGCTATGTTGGCAACCTTTCGTTCTCAGGCAACTCGCTTCTTTTGACCGTCACTGGGACTGCTTATGTGTGGACGGGCTTGGACAACGGCAGTTGGGACTTGACCACCCCGAACAACTGGATACAAAACGGCGGCCCGGCGATTTTTGCCAACGGCGGCCCGGCCTTGTTGGACGACTCGGCGACGGGGGCGACAAACCTGACCATCAATGCCCTTGTTAAGCCGGCGAGCGTTACTGTTAATAACAGCAGCCTGATTTACAGCATCGCTTCCAGCGCGGGAAGCAACATCGCCGGCGGCGGCAGTTTGACCAAAAGCGGCAGCAGCGCGCTCATGCTGTCGGGCGGCGCCAACACTTACACCGGCGCCACGACCGTCAGCGGCGGCACGTTGAGCGTCAGCACGCTGACCGACGGCGGTTTAGCCAGTGACATTGGGGCGGCGAACAACGGCGCCTCAAATCTGGTATTCAACGGCGGCACATTGCAATACACCGGCGGCGGGGCAAGCAGTGATCACTTGTTCACGATCGGCACAGGCGGCGGCGCGATTGACGCCTCGGGTTCCGGCGGGTTGACCTTGGACAACACCGGCTCGGTCGCCTTCACCGGCACCGGCGCGCGGGTGTTCACTTTAACGGGCAGCGACACGGCCAGCAACCTGCTCGCCGCCTCGCTTGGTGACTACGGCGGCAAGACCTCGCTGGCGATGAGCGGCGCGGGCACGTGGGTTTTGACCGGGACCAATACGTATTCCGGCGGGACAACGGTTGACAACGGGACGCTGCAAATCGGCACGGGCGGCGCGAGCGGCGCCATCGGAAGCGGCAACATCACCGTCAACAGCAGCCTCAACTTCGACCTCTCCAGCACTCTGACCCTCAACAGCACCATCAGCGGCGGCGGCTCCGTTACCAGCGAGGGCAGCGGCACGCTCATTCTTGCCGGCAACAACAGCTATACGGGCGGCACCACCATCAGCGCAGGTACGTTGCAAGTCGGCAACGGCGGCGCCAGTGGCAAACTGTACTCCGGCGGCAACATAGTCAACAACGCCACGCTCATCTTCAACAGCACGGGTGCCTTCACTATCAACGCAGGCATCACCGTCAGCGGAACGGGACAATTGGTCAAAAAGGGTTCCGGCCTGCTGGCGCTTCTCGGCACCTCCAGCTATACCGGCGGCACGACTATTGCCTCCGGCGCCAAGATGCAAATTTGCTCAGGCAACCAAGGCTCGTTTGTGGGTAACATCACCAACAACGGCACACTCTACTTTGTCCGCCAGGACAACGGTGGGTTCATTTACACCGGGGACATCAGCGGAACGGGTTCGGTGACCAAAGACGTCAACAACGACAACGTCGGCGACATAACATTAGAAGGCACGAACACTTATACCGGCGGCACGTTCATTGCCGGCGGCGCGATCATCCTCGGCGATGGCGCCACCCCCGGGGCCGGCTCGATCGTCGGCAACGTGGTCTTTACCAACAGTTTTCTTACAGCATACGATGATGCTCGGACGCTCACCTTCAACCGCCCGGATGATTTCATTTTCAGCGGCGTTATCAGCGGATCGGGTTCAACAAATACCGCAAATATGGGTGTCGTGTTGCAAGAAGGCCCTAACAGAATCACCTTTACCGCCAACAACACTTATACCGGCGGCACGACGATCAGTTCAGGAGTGGTGCAAGTCGGCAACGGCGGCACAACCGGCGCCATCGGCACCAATAACGTCACTGACAACAGCGAGCTCGATTTCGACCGCTCGGACAACGTGAAATTCGGCGCCCTCATCAGCGGATCGGGTTCAGTAGTGCAATTAGGCTCCGGCACCTTGACCCTCAGTGACACGAACACCTATACCGGCGCTACCATAGTCAGCAACGGCACACTGGTGGTCAACGAGGTGAGCGGCGACATGGACGTGAGCGGCGGCACTCTTGCTGCGGGTGCTGTCGGCTCTGTCGGCACGTTGAACGTGGCCGGCAATATGAACATTTCATCAGGCACGGTTGTGGCCACGCTGAACAAGGCATTGTCGGCGTCAAACAGCCTTTTCAATGTCAGCGGCATCATCACCAATTCCGGCGGGGCTTTGAAACTGCTCAATTTCGGCCCAAGTCTGGAAACCGGAGACCAGTTTACCATCTTCAATCAGTCTGTCACCGGTCTTGTCATGACGGTTGTTTCGCCGGGTTTCATCGTCACAAACAATCTGGCTTCCAATGGGACGGTCACCGTCGCCTCCGTCGCGGCGCCGGGAACGGACCAAGTCACCGCGACGATTTCGGGCGGGCAGTTGAAGCTGTCGTGGCCAGCCATTTACACGGGCCTGCACGTGCAAACGCAGACCAATTCGGTGAAGTTCAGCACCAATTCGGTGTCCGGAATCAGCACCAATTGGGTCACCATTGCGGGAACCGACGCTGGCAACAGCTACTCGGCCACAGTGAATAATAACTCGAACGTGTGCGTGTTCTATCGTCTGGCGCCGTAAAGAATTCGAGCCAACGAAGATAAGACTAACCCGAAGCAGAATACAGAAGTGAGTGGGTGGGAGGTGCATCCCACCCACTCACGCTTTATAGCGTTTACGTTGATCGATCTCCTGGTTGTCATCGCCATTCTGGCCGCCAACAACGAAAAACAGCGGATCGTAATAATGGTTCCCATCTAACGATTTTCTATTGGAAATGCGTTGGACATTGTCGTCGAAACAAGGCCCCATAAGGACGGTTCAAGGCAACTGGCGGACTCGATAAAAGCGATCCTGAAGATCCGAGGGAGGCGCGTCGCTCACCACCATCACCGCGCCAGTGCCGACGATGTTATTCGACAAAGCTACCCAGGACCCTGCCAGTAAATCATCGCGGTCTTCGATAATGTAAGATTGATTGGTGAGGGTTGAAAAGCTGAGCAGAATGTTTGTGCCTTCCGAGCGAATCCCGGTAAACTGCGGCAGGGTCGGCAGGATAATATACCTGGAATATGGGCCAATCTCCGATTGAAGGGTATCTGTTCCGCCGTATTCGATGGAGGCTTGGTTCAGAATTTCCTGCTCAGAAAAAAGGGCCACGCCGGCATTATGGCTGGTGTCGAACGCCTGGAGAATCAAATTGGCCAAGAGTTCCTGAACCACGGTGTTGGGGTGAAATCCATCGGAGACAAAGGCGTTTGTTGGAGCCCAATCGGGAGGCCCGGGATCACTCCCGCGAAGGTTGATGGCGACGTTTCCAACGAGGATGGTCGAGTGAAGGCTGGCGTTCGGTCCAAAAACCGCGCTCTCCAAACCATACCAATCCATCAGGGGCACTTGATATTTCTGGGCCAGATTCTTTAGTCCGCTGTTGGCGCTTTGGATGGCGGCAGTAACAAGCTGGCGACCCGCCGCATCGGGAAAATACGCGTCAATGGCCGGGCTAGTGCCAGGGTCAGGAATGTTACCCAAGACCATGGAAACACCGGCCGCCTTGACCGTGGCCAGGGCTGTCTCCACGTTGGAGACAGTCTGATTGACATAGGACTGTATTTCCGCTGATGTCCATTCGCCGAAATAGATTGCCTCATAAGCATCGGATACGCCGGGATTGAAATCGTTGGCCCCAATGTCGAGGACCCCGTTGGTGACGCCGTCAGAACTCGCCTGCGCAGCCAATCCGGTTTGCTGGCCTTCGGCCAGAAGATCGGCGGAAGTCGCGCCACTGAGCGCCCAATTGTATTGATAACCCCGATTTCGCGGCGAACCCCAGGAGTTGGTTCCCGCTTGGGCTGCCGTTGGTCCCATGTCGATTCCGCGAAACTGCACCAGAACCGAAACCCAGTTCGAGGCATAAATCGCCACGCCGCTGTCCCAATATTCATCGGTCAGGCTGTCGCCCATGGCGCCGAGTTTGCCCATGGCGCCGAAGACGGCCATTGGCAGAATGGCTGCAAGCGTGGCCAGGGACAACAATTTCGTCAGTTCTTTTAACACGGACATACGCTCAGAGGGGTACTCGTTATCAAATGACCGCAATTCTCGCAATAGCGCAGTCTTCCAGTCGCTCCTTAAGAGAATCCGACAATTTCAGCCTGGCGATTGTCCAAACCGTTGTTTCGAGGCTTTCACGAATGGCCTTGCCGTTCACTTTGAATCTGCCATAATAATCTGCGTTGCTGACGTATTGCAGCAAACGCGACACTCGCGGAGACGAGCGCCATCCGGCGTTTTTGGACAGGCGTTCCTCGCGCTTGCGGTCGTGTGACGGAAGTTGTTGGTATTCAATGGTTGCCGACGTGGCGGAATTGGCAGACGCACTAGACTCAAAATCTAGTATCCGAAAGGATGTGTGGGTTCGACCCCCTCCGTCGGTACCACCAGAACGCGCCTTGTGGACGGGCGGCGTCCGGGCATGCGGCTCAACTGGTGGCGGATGGATTTGCCGCCCGGATTGAAAAGAAAGACCGGAACCGCGAACTCCACCGCGCAAACCAATAATTGGACGATGAAGCAGTCAATATGAAAAATCCACTTCTTGCCTTTGCGGGCATTATCGCTCTGGCGACCGCCATTGACGCCGCCGAGTTCGAGGTTGCCACCAACGGCGACGATTCCAACGCCGGAACCGGAACCGCGCCGCTGCGCACTATTCAGCGCGCAGCCGATCTTGCCCGACCGGGCGATGTCATTACCGTGCATGAAGGCGTTTACCGGGAACGGATCGCGCCGCCGCGCGGCGGGGAATCTGACGCCAAACGCATCGTCTATCAAGCCGCGCCGGGAGAGAAGGTCGAAATCAAAGGGTCGGAAATTGTCACCAACTGGGTGAAGGCCGGGGAGGATGTGTGGAAAGTGACCTTGCCCAATTCGTTTTTCGGCAGCTTCAATCCCTACCGTGACCTGATTCATGGCGACTGGTTCGATGCGCGGGGACGGGAGCATCACACCGGCGCGGTCTATCTCAACGGCGAGTGGTTGAGCGAGGCGGCCAAACTGGAAGAGATCCTCAAGCCCGCGGGAGGGTCTCCGCTCTGGTTTGGGGTGGTGGAAAACGAGAAGACGACAATCTGGGCGCAGTTCAAGGGGGTCAACCCGAATGAGCAACTGGTGGAGATCAATGTGCGGCGGACTGTGTTTTATCCGGAGAAGACCGGCATCAACTACCTCACAGTACGCGGTTTCACCTTGCGTGACGCGGCCACGCCGTGGGCGCCGCCGACGGCCGAGCAGATCGGGTTGATTGGGACTCATTGGAGCAAAGGCTGGATCATCGAGGACAATGTGATCAGCCACTCGACCTGCTCGGGCATCGCGCTGGGCAAATACGGCGACCAGTGGGACAACACATCGGCGGATACAGCGGAGGGGTATGTTGCCACGATTCAACGCGCGCGCACCAATGGATGGAACAAAGAGAGCGTTGGCCACCATATCGTGCGCAACAATGTCATATCGCACTGCGAGCAGGCGGGCATCGTCGGCAGTCTGGGCGCAGTGTTCAGCACGGTCACGGGCAACACGATCCACGACATCCACGTCCGGAAGCTTTTTTCGGGCGCGGAGATGGCGGGGATCAAGTTTCACGCGGCCATTGACGTTGTGGTGCGCGGCAATCACATTTACCGCACCTGCCTGGGACTGTGGCTGGATTGGATGGCGCAGGGCACGCGCGTGAGTGGGAACCTGTTCCACGACAATGAAAATGATATGTTCGTCGAGGTGGATCACGGTCCGTTCGTGGTGGACAACAACCTGATTCTCTCGCCCGTTTCCCTCACCAGTCTCTCGCAGGGCGGCGCTTATGTCCATAACCTGTTCGCCGGGGCAATGAGGATAAATCGATTTGACGGCCGCATGACGCCGTTTCTCAAGGCACATTCCACGGAGGTGGCGGGGTACCACGACAACCCGCGCGGCGACGACCGTTACTACAACAACCTGTTTGCGCAAGGCGGCGATTTGAGCCAATACGATGACGCCCCATTGCCGGTATTCATGGACGGCAACGTGTTCCTTAAAGGCGCCAAGCCCTCGGCGCACGAGGGCGATCCGCTGGTCAAAGCGGAGTTTGACCCGGCGCTCAGACTGCTTGAGAAGGCTGATGGCACTTACCTTGAAGCCAGAATGGACACCGCATGGACCAAGGAACGAACGCGCAAGCTGGTGACCGGCGAACTTCTCGGAAGGGCCGCCATCGCGAATGTTCGCTATGAAAACTCCGACGGGACGCCGATCAGGGTTGCGACCGATTACCTCGGCAAGGCACGCAATGAAGCCAACCCCGCCGCCGGACCATTCGAGGATTACGGAACAGGCCTGCTGACCGTGAAGGTGTGGCAGAGCCATGATCCGCAGCCCTGACTCGTCGGGAGACCAAAGGCGCGGGAGCACGACTGGAAGCGGGCCATATTGTGAAGCATTGAGAAATAGAGTGAATAGTTGAAAGGTAGCGATAAAGGCGATGTCGGCGGATTGGGCCTCGGCGGCGGGTGCAAGGGGTTGATGGATAGAGACATAGGCGGACAGTGGCGAGTGGATGGGGGCAAGCAGACGTTGTTTTTGCCGATTCACTTTTTCAACTCTATTTGGTGAAATGCCAAAACCTGAGCTGCGCGGGGAACGAAAGGGAGAAAGGGACGCAAAGGACCAAAGGAGGGAAAGAAGGGCAGGTTGGGCGAGGTTGAAGGCTGCGAGGTTGCGGAGTTGTTTGGCGTGACGAGTGCGCTGGCAGCTTTTGCGCGATGGGCGGCGACCGGTGGCAAAGGGCAGCAAACGGTCGCAAATAGCAGCAATTGCTGGGGTTTTTGAGGATTTTTGGTTTTGAGGGTGGGTCAAAATGACGCTCATACAAGGGTCACAGCACGGTTAGGCACAGGCGTTATTC
>JBEKSF010000056.1:0-33457 GCA_049517295.1 Verrucomicrobiota bacterium | reverse complement strand
ACAGCTTGATTTGTTTCTCTCTCATCCCAATGAGCAAAACAAATGAAACTGCCCATGTCCAGCACCTTGTTTAAGTCCTTCATTGAAAGCACATATCAGAGCGGCTCAAAACAGCCCTGGGGTGGCAGTTCTTATCGGCCGTCACTGATTAGCCTTGGACCATTTTAGATTCCAAGAGCCGTTGATGTCATCGAGCAGGGATTGGCTGGTGATGTCGGCCAGGCTTTGATAAAACCAAAGGTTGCGGCCCCCGGCGTCCCAAGTCGTGAACTGGTACATCGTCTGGACTTTGCAGAACTTTGCCGAACAATCCACGAACACTTCATTCCCGCCCTCCGGATAGCGGGTATTGCCCTCGCGATGCTGTGGTATGTACTTGCAGGCTCCCTGGGCAAGCGGGGGAAGGTCCGTGTCGGGGCTGCCCCAAACGCCGCCTATTTTCATAGTTAGATCCGCCGCCATGCACCAAAACGGATAAGACTTGCTGAGCTTGACCGGACTGTGCGTCCCCGGGATTGTGCCGGTGGGAGGCGTCCAGCTTGAGAAGCCGCCGAAGTACTGATAGCCAATGATCCATTGGTCGTTGCCCGGGTCGGGATAGGGCAGGCCAACGATGTTGGGACACGACCAAACACTGTTCACATTGGTAGTGAGGGGGATCCCGGCCCCTTTGATCGCGTTGGTGTTTGGCGCCCAGATGGCGAATTGCACGAATGGCGCGGTGGGCGGATTGTCGTTACTGTCGGGCTTGGCCGGCGCCAGGGTATCGAGGTTGTCCTGGGCGTACATCGTCATGCCGACGGCCAGTTGGCGCAAATTGTTCATGCACTTGGTGCGCTGGGAGCGTTCCTTGGCGCTGGCCAGGGCTGGCAGCAGTATTGCCGCGAGAATAGCGATAATGGCAATGACTACGAGAAGTTCAATTAGAGTGAAAGCCGAGCGGTTGTAATGGGCTTTGTTCATGTTGTGAACAATACCCGCCGGAGAACGGCAAGTCAAGATCGGCAACGCCCATTTTCTGAATCCTGATCGCAAGGGACTCAAGTTTTTTTCCCAATTGCCGATAGCTCGACTGTCCAGTGCATCGACATGATGATACGCAACCACTCGGCGGGATCGCGGCCGCATTACCTATGACGGCAAAGGAAGCAATTTCCCAGATCAAGGAACTGCCCGTCGTCTCGGCAACAGCGCGCAAGCTGGTGAGCCTTCTCAACCAGCCGGACACCCCGCGCACTGACCTGATAAAAACGCTGCGTTGCGATAACGTGCTCACCGCCAAAGTCTTGCGCCTCTGCAATTCCGCCGACGCCGGATTGCGCCATCCGGTCACATCCATCGACCAAGCCGTTCTGCTCCTGGGTGACACCGCCCTGTTCCGCATGGTTTGCACCATTGGCTTTGGCGCCCCGATGAACCACGGCGTGCCCGGTTACGATGTGGAGGCCAATGGACTATGGGGCCACTCCCTGAGCACCGGCATGGCCGCGGAGTACATCGGCCAGAGGGAATCCTTTGGCGATTTCCAACCCTCCGTCGCTTTCACGGCGGGGTTGTTGCACGACATCGGCAAACTGATTCTGAACCAAATCCATACCCCTAAAACGCGCACCGACATCCGCAACAGAATCGCCCTCGAATCGCTCTCACGCGTGGAGGCCGAGAGGTCTGTCCTGGGCGTCGATCACGCCGAAGTCGGGGCCTGTTTGCTGCAAAAGTGGGGGTTGCCCGAAGTCATTATCGAAGCCGTTGCCAATCATCATTCGCCGGTCGGCCAGCCGGCCATCCAGCTTTCCGCCGTGGTTTATCTGGCCAATTGCGCGGCGCATATTTGCGCCTCGGCGCCCGGATCCGACGCCCACGCCGGGCGACTGACCAAGTCGGCCTCCAACCTGCTGGGCATCGAGGTTGAGAAGGTCGAGCAGATTCTCCTGGGCGCGCATGAAGCCATGAAGGCCGCCGACCCATTCTTGTGCGTCGCCTGACGAGGTCGGATTCAGTGTCAGTGCGCCCTTGACAGGCTCCCGCCCCTCCCTTTAGAGTTTCGGCTCTTTCAGGCATGAGCCGTTTTACACAATGAATAAAGGCAGAATCGTTCAGGTCATCGGGCCGGTTGTCGATATCGAGTTTCCCGACAGCATCCCGTCCATTTACAACGCTGTGACGGTCGATTTCGATGTTCCCGGCATGGGGAAAACCAAGCTGACCCTCGAAGTCCAGCAGCATTTGGGTGATAATTGGGTCCGCTCCGTGGCCATGTCCAGCACCGAGGGCCTCAAGCGCGGCCTGGAAGTTGTGGACACCGGCGCCTGCATATCCATGCCCGTCGGCCCCGGCGTCATGGGGCGGGTCTTCGATGTCACCGGCAATCCGGTCGATGAACGCGGACCGGTCACGGCCGAGAAGTATTATCCGATTCATCGGCTCGCCCCGCCGCTGGTCGATCAATCCACCTCGCCCCAGGTGTTGACGACCGGCATCAAGGTCATTGATCTTATTTGCCCGTTTCTGAAGGGGGGAAAAGTGGGGGCCTTCGGGGGCGCCGGCGTCGGCAAGACGGTCGTCATCATGGAATTGATCAATAACATCGCCAAGCTTCATGGCGGCGTGTCGGTCTTCGCGGGCGTGGGCGAGCGCACGCGCGAGGGCAACGATTTGTATCACGAAATGTCCGAGGCTGACGTGATCAAACAGAAAAACCTCGGCGAATCCAAGATTGCACTGGTGTATGGGCAGATGAACGAGCCGCCGGGGGCCCGGTTGCGCGTGGCATTGTCCGGCCTGGCGATCACCGAGTATTTCCGGGACGAAAAGAACCAGGACGTGCTCTTGTTCATCGACAACATATTCCGCTTTTCGCAGGCCGGCTCGGAAGTATCGGCGTTGCTCGGCCGCACGCCCAGCGCCGTCGGTTACCAGCCGACCCTGGCGGCGGAAATGGGCGATTTGCAGGAACGCATCACCTCGACCAAGAAAGGCTCCATCACCTCCTTCCAGGCGGTTTATGTGCCGGCGGACGACTTGACGGATCCGGCGCCGGCGACGACTTTCGCGCATCTGGACGCGACCATCGTGCTGGAGCGCTCAATCGCCGAGTTGGGCATTTTTCCGGCCGTCGATCCGCTGGCGTCCAACTCCCGGGCATTGACGCCGGAGATCGTCGGACAGGAACATTACGACGTTGCGCGCGGGGTGCAGAAGGTGCTGCAACGATACAAGGATTTGCAGGACATCATCGCCATTTTGGGCATGGACGAATTGTCGCCCGACGACAAGCTGACGGTTTACCGCGCCCGCAAGATTCAGCGTTTCCTCAGCCAGCCGTTCACCGTCGCCGCGGTGTTTACGGGCCGGGAAGGCAAGCAGGTGCCCGTGGCTGAGACGGTGCGGGGCTTCAAGGAGATTCTGGAAGGCAAACACGACGAGGCGCCCGAAGGGAATTTCTACATGAAGGGCGGCATCGACGAAATCAAAGAGGGCTAGATGGCCAACACGCTCCTGCTTGAAATCGTCACGCCCGAAGCCCGGACTTTTTCCGACCAGGTCGATATGGTCACGCTGCCGGGAGTGGAAGGGGAAATGGGCGTCTATCCCAATCACGTCCCCTTGATGACCCAGCTTGTGCCCGGCGAAATTGTCGTCCTCAAGGACGGCCAGGAAATTTATCTCGCCGTCGGCGACGGCTTTGTCGAAATCACCGGCGACCACGTCGCCGTCTTGACCGACATGGCCATTCCGGCCGACCAAATCGACGAAGCCAAAGCCGAGGAAGCGCGCCGCAAGGCCGAGGCGCGTCTGGCCGAACGCCTGGACGACGAAGAGTCGGCAGCCGTCCGCGCGGCACTGGCCAACTCGCTGGCCCAGATCAATGTCAAACGCCGCCGGCGGCACCACCATTGATGCTCTGGGCGTCGCTCACGCGATGAATCGCATCGAAGAACGGCTCGCGCGCCTGCGCAAGGAAGGACAAAAGGGATTGATTGTCTATGTCGGCGCCGGGGACCCCGATCTGGAGGCCACCCGCCGTCTGGCGCTTGCGTTCGATAAAGTCGGGGTTGACATCTTGGAGTTGGGCGTGCCATTCAGCGATCCGCTGGCCGACGGCCCGGTCAACCAGTTGGCGGCGCAACGCGGCTTGGAGTCCGGCACGACGCCGGCCAGGGTGCTCGAAACTGTCGCCGCCATCCGCCGCGATTCGCCAATCCCCATTGTCCTTTACATCTACTTCAATCTCCTGCACCGCCGCGGGCTTGAGAAGTTCATCCAGGATGCCGCCGCTGCGGGGGTGGACGGTTTGCTGGCGCTGGACCTGCCGCCGGAGGAATCCGGCAATTACGAAACCCTCATGGCCCGGTCCGGCCTGTGCGCGATTTATCTGGTCGCCCCGACGACGCCGGATTCCCGCATCGCACTGATCGCCCGTCGCGGGAGCGGCTTTATTTATTACGTTTCGCGCGAAGGGGTAACGGGCATGCAGAAAACGGTATCCGAGACGATTGGCGAAATGACGGCCAAAATCCGGGCTTGCACAGACTTGCCGGTCGCCGTCGGTTTTGGCATCTCCACGCCCGATCAGGCCCGGCGCGTGGCGGAGAAGGCCGACGCCGTGGTGGTGGGCAGCGCCATTGTCAATCAGATCGCCGCCTGCGGCCGGAGCGCGGACCTGGTCGAGCGCGTAGCCGCCTTCACCGCCGGACTGGCAAAAGCTGTCAAAGAGAAGCGAGAATGAAACCATCCTTATGAAAAAGACCGCGCAAAACAGCAACCATTTTGTCATCATCATGGCGGGGGGACGGGGCGAGCGTTTCTGGCCGGTCAGCCGCGAAAAAACGCCCAAGCAACTGGTCACCCTTTTGGGCGGACGCTCGTTCCTGCAACAGGCCGTCGAGCGCGTCCTGCCGTTGGTGCCGCTGAAGAATGTCCTGGTCATCACCAACGCCGTTCAGGCGCCGGAAGTCCGGCGGCAGTTGCCCAAATTGCCGCGGGAAAACGTCGTCGGGGAACCGGTCGGTCGGGACACTTGCGCCGCCGTCACGTTGGGCGCGGCCATCGTCGGTCAGCGCTCCACCAGCGCGGTCATGGCTGTTATTCCAGCCGATCACGTGATTCCTGAGGAGAAGAAATTCCAACAAGTGCTGGGCGATTCGTTCGATCTGGCCGCGCGCGGCCAGGTGATCGTCACCATCGGCATCAAGCCTTCGGAGCCTGCGACCGGTTATGGCTACATCCGCGTGGGCAACCTCCTGCCGCCGCCCCAAGGGGTGAAGCCGTATAAGACAGCGTTTTTCAAAGCGGAACAATTCGTCGAAAAACCGGACCTCAACCGGGCGCTGGAGTACATCAAAAGCGGCCAGTACCGATGGAATGCCGGCATGTTCATCTGGTCGTTTGTCACCATCACCCAGGGTTTGGAGAAGCACCAGCCGGAACTGGCCGCCGCCTGCCGGCGATGGTTCAAGGCGGCCGGAACCCCCCGGCTGGAAAAGGTCCTTGCCAGGGAATACCCGGAGATCAAAAAAATCTCCATCGATTACGCTCTCATGGAGCACGCCCAAAACGTTGTCGTGGCCGACGGCGCCTTTGCCTGGGACGACGTCGGCTCCTGGACGGCGCTGGCGCGGCATTTAAAGGCGGATCCGGAGGGCAACTGCGCGGTCGCCGATTTCATTCACGTCGATGGGGCGCGCAACATAATCTTTGACGCGCGGACGAAAGGCCGGACGCCGATCGCGGTGGTGGGCCTGCGTGACGCGATCCTGGTGCAAACCGACGATGCCGTTTTACTGGCCCACAAAAGCCAGGCGCAAAAGGTCAAGGACCTGGTCAAGAAACTGGCGGAAAGCAAAGAGTACAAGAAGCTCGTGTAGCCAGAGGGGGGGTGTTTCTCAAGCAAGATGGGCGCTGAGCCGCCGTATGGAGGGTATAAAACTGGATTGACGGACACTGGCACTAAAGCGGCTGGCGAAAACCGGCACGGGTGGGCAAAAAACGACAGGGGATTTTGTGGGTCTGCCGCGTCAGCAGGCGTGTTCGGCGTGAGTTGAGAGGGACGCTGGATCAAAGCGTGAAATCTCGCCCGTGTGGCACTGGGGTTGCTAACCACGGAGCCGACGTGCCGAATATTTGCGTAGCGCGCACGTCAGAATAGCGGAGGAACCGAGCAAGGAAAAGCAGACGGCGTGGAAGCAATTCCACGCCGTCAATGTTTATCCCGTGGCTGCACGGCGAAGAGTTTCCAAGTTCAGTTGCCAAACCGGAGGCAATGTTTTCGGGGTGCTCATCCGGGAAGACATATTCATCGACGGGCCTTCGAGGGTCGGAGTCCTGTTGAATTTCATGCATTTGCACAAAGCTAAGAAAAAACATGAATTCAACCAAAGGGCAGCCGTCAAAGATTTGTTGTGTCCATTGAGAACGAGCAGGCGCGAGCGGCGGACACAAGAAAGCCATGAATTGAACCGAACAAAGTGCAACGAATGGAAAAACCTTCTTCCAGTGGCTTGAGCGGCAGGCGATTGGTGTTTCTGCTGTTTTTGTGCGCGGCGGTAGCGGCGCCGGCCTTGCGTGGAGAAGAGTTGACCGTTGCCAAAGGCTCCAGCGCCAAAATCGCCGTGCCCGACGGCATCCGCAAGCTGATCATCGGGAGCGAGACAATTATAGCCGCGGGTCCGCAGGAGGACGGGCATGCGGCGCTCCTTGTAGGGCTGGCCGAAGGATCCAGCGATCTGCGCATCGAGCGGCTCAAAGGGCCGGATTTGGTCTATAAAGTGGCCGTGCGTTCCGATCCGCCGGGACCGGTGGACCAGGTCAAGGACTTGTTGTCGGACGTGCGCGGCCTGGAAATCAAGACGGTCGGCGGCAAAATTGTGTTTCAGGGGAATATCGAGTCGCAAGCCGACTTGGATAAAATGAAAAAGGTCGAGGCAGCCTACCCCGGGGCGATCATAGATTTGTCCACGTTGGCCCAGCCGGAAGTGCCCCCGGCGGTCAAAAGCCTGATTCTCAAAGACCTGCATAACATGGGACTGGATATGGTGAGCGTGCAACTGGCCGGCGACACGGTGATTCTGGACGGGGTGGTGTACAGCGCGGCCGACATGGCGGCCGCGGTTGCGGCAGTCAAGATGCGCGTGCCCAACGTCAAGAGCCTGATACGGGTGGAGGACGTGATGATCGAGACGGACTTGCAATTTGTGGAAGTGGACCAGGACGTCCTCTCCTCCTTCGGACAGAACCTTTTCGACAACAACATCGTGCTCAGTCCGACCGCTTCGATGGCGAACACCGGGCGGCCAAGCCTCAATCTGTCCGCCACGGCCACGTACAAGATCAACGCGGCGCTGACGGCGGCGAACTGCAAGAGCATTTACCAGGAGCACATCAGCGGCGCCAGCGGCCAGGAAGTCAACTTCAAGCAGGGGCGCACCATCTATGCCGCCGGATTGGCGCCGGTGCCTTACGGGGTCATCATTAAAGTCAAACCGACCCTTCAGGGCAGGGATGCGGTTGTGACCGACTTATCGGTGGAAGTGAGCACGGCGGTGGGCGCCCCAGGCAACGTGACGACGTCGGAATTCAAGACCAGCTCGGCAATCCTGTCGAAAGTGGGGCAGACAGTGGTGCTGTCCGGCTTTGCGCACGCACTGTGCTCGGCCAACAGCGACAAAACGCCCGTGGTGGGAGACATTCCGTTGTTGAACCTGTTGTTCGCCGGCAAATCCAAGTCCAAGTTGCACAAGGAGGCCGTCTTATTGTTGACTACACGGCCGTGTTTCCCCGAACCGGCCACCGGGCCGGCCTTCAGCGCACAGAGCAGGACCCTCCTCAACGACGTCCAGTCGAAATAACGCGGCGGAGCCTCGGCAGGCGGCAACCGACGCCAATTCCTCGGGATTCAGGCGCGTGGGGAAAAGCGCGAAAGACACTTCACAGCAGAGCCGGTCAGTGGTAGGAGTAGAAGAGACGCGCTTGGGAACGCACGACATGGAAATCAAGACCATTAAAACTCTGCTCATCGAAGACAACCTCGATGATGTCACGATCCTGCGGATGGTCCTGCAAAAGGTCTCAGGGACTCACTTTCGCCTCGATACGGCCGGCAGCCTGGCGGAAGGCCTGAGTCGGCTCAAAGAAGGGGGGATTGATGTCATCCTGCTGGATTTGTCGCTGCCCGACAGTTCCGGGATGGAGACCTTCGGCAAGGTCAAAGCGCAGGCACGTGAAATTCCGATCATCGTCCTCAGCGGCATCGACGACGAGACACTGGCGGTCAACGCCGTTCATGCGGGGGCGGAGGACTATTTGGTCAAAGGGCGGGCGGACAGCCAACTCATTACCCGCGCCATCATTTACGCGCTGGAGCGGACCGAATCGCGCAGAGCTCTGCTGAAGGCGGAGCAGAAATACCGCGGCATCTTCGAGAATTCCATCAACGGCATCTTCCAGACCACCCCGGAAGGGACCTACCTGGATGTCAACCCCGCCTTGATCCGGATGTATGGCGACAGCAGCCGGGAGGAGATGATGGCGCGCATCAGCGACATCGGCCGGCTGCTTTACGTGGATCCAAACCGCCGGGCCGAATTCGTCAAGCTCGTGCAAGAGCGCGGGGTGGTGCGCGATTTCGAGTCGCAGATTTACCGCAAGGACGGATCCATCATCTGGATTGCCGAAAGCGCCCGGGCGGTGCGCGACGGGGATGGAAAAGTCCTTTATTACGAGGGGATGGTCGAGGACATCGCCGTGCGCAAGGAAGCGGAGGAAAAAGTGCGCTTTTCGGAGATGCGCTTCCGCTCGATATGGCAAAAGTCCTTTGACGGCATGCGGCTGACCGACGAGCACGGCGTCATCATCGCCGTCAATCCGTCCTTCTGCCAGATTGTGGGGCTGCCAGAGGAGGAGTTGGTCGGCCATCCCTATACGGCAATCTATGCCGACACGGAGGATTTAGCCGAGATGATGCGCAAGTATCAGCGGCGGTTTGCCGAGAAAAGAATTGAAAGTCAGCTCGAGCGCCACGTCTGCTTCCGGTCCGGCAAGAGCGTCGATATCGAACTGTCCAATTCCTTTATCGAGATGGAGGAGGGGCGCTCGCTGCTTTTGAGCGTGGTTCGCGACGTGACCGTGCGCAAGCAGGCCGAGGAACACGTGCGCCAGATCAACGCCGAGCTGGCCCGCAGCCAGAGCGAGCTGCGCAAAAAGAATGAAATTCTCGAAGACGACCTGAAGATGGCGCGGGACATACAACAAGCCATTTTGCCACAGCAGTACCCGACCTTTCCGCCCGGAACAGCCGAGGAGAACAGCCTCCTTCACTTCTGCCACCGCTATCATCCCACAGGACAGGTCGGGGGCGATTTTTTCAATGTGCTGGCGCTGTCGGAAACCCAGGCCGGCCTTTTTATTTGCGACGTCATGGGGCACGGGGTGCGCTCGGCCCTGGTCACGGCCATGGTGCGCGGGTTGGTGGAGGAACTGCGCCCGATCGCGCTGGACCCGGGCCAATTATTGACCCGGGTCAATTCCGATCTGCGCGCCATTTTGCAGCAAACCGGCACGCCCCTTTTCACCACCGCCTTTTACCTGGTGGCCGACCTGGAGCGCCGGCGCATTCTTTACGCCAATGCGGGGCATCCCAAGCCCTTTCTGGTCCAGCGCCTCAAGGGGACGGTCGAAGTGCTGAAAAACGCCGACGGCAAAGCGCGCCCCGCGCTGGGCCTGTTTGCGGATTGCATCTATCCGACCGCCTCGCGTGAATTGTCCCCAGGCGATCTGGTGATGTTGTTTACCGACGGTCTTTACGAAGTGGAAGGGGAAGGCGGCCGGCAATTCAGCCAGGACCTCTTGCTGGAGGCCGTGCGGCGGCGCGTCTCGCTGCATGGCCCGGAGATTTTTTCGGCCGTGCTGGGCGAAATCCAGCAATTCTCCGTCAACCACGAATTCTCCGACGACGTCTGCCTGGTCGGCATGGAAGTCTCCGAGCGGTTTTGAAATTCGTTGGAGACGCCGCGTGAGGGCACGCGGCCTACAGGAAATGGCCGGAAAGCGGCATCCCTGTAGGCCCGGTCCCCCGACCGGGCGATTTTTAAAACACGCCTGAGAGAAATGTTTCCGGCGTCAAACCGCCCTCACTGAGCACGGTCACTTTGGTCCAGGGTTTCCCCGGCACGCCCGCGGCCACCGCGCGCCATTGCGCGGCGACTTGCCGCCGGGAGTCGTCCAGGGGCCATTTTGCGCTGGCGACCAGGCACTCTTTGCGCAGAGAATCCCAGCGGGCCAGCCAGACGTATCGCACCGGCAAACGAGCGAGACGAACGCGCGCCAGCAAGTCATCGTCACCCGCGACGGACTGCTCGGCCTTTTGCCATAAGTCTTCCGCCGCCGCCAGTGTCTTAAAGCCAAGAAAAGGCGCATCCGGCGGCGACCAACACGTCAAATTGCATCCTTGAGAGGCATCCCAAAGCAATTGCATATAGTCTTCAATGGGCTTTGCGGCGGGGCCATAATAGCCCTCCAGGAATTCGCGAATGAGCGCGCGGTCGTCTTGCCGGGGATTCCAGAGCAATTGCGCCAGGACCCAGGCGCGCAACTCGGCCATCTCCGAGCCGTGTGATTGATAAGCGCCCTCCTCAAACACACCCCGCACGTGATGGCTTTGAAAAAAACGCAAGTTTGGACCCAGGTTGAACCAGTTTGGATGCGGCTGAACATAGTTGGGGAAATCCGTCACATAGTCCCAGACATAAAGCCGGTCCGCCCGCTCCGCCCAGGCGCGAAGGTCATCGGCAAAGGCGGCGTTGGAGGGGCTGTCCAGCGGTTGGCGGAAATTGGCTTCGATGCTGCACAGCCGGACGATGACGTTGGGCCGCGGCCGGGGTGTTCGCGGCGGTTTGCGGGTGTATTGGTAGGCCAGCGTGTCCACGGCGACGTTGGGAAAGTCCGGCTCGATCTTCTCCGCGATATAGTTGACAAATTCGAGCAAGGGGCCGGCGGGCGAACCGTCTGTTTCCGCGGCCTTCCGGCACTCGGCGCATTCGCAGGCCCCGAAACAATCGTTCTGCGAAACGCTGACGATCGTGGCGTCGGGGGACTCGCGCAGCCATTGCTTGACACGTTCGACGACGAAGTCGCGCAACTGCGGGTTGGAAAGGCAGAGTTGGGCCTGTTTGGTCGAGCGGGCGCCGTTGACCAGGCTGAACCACTCCGGGTGCGCGGAAAAATACAGGGCCGGAGGGACCAACGGGTAAAAGGTGTGGACAAAGCCCTTGTAGTGAACGCAGCCGCCCTCGTCCTCCGGCAGCTTTGAGGACGGCCCATTGCAACAGTTTCTCCACGACCAATCGGCGTCGAAAGCGTCAAACCAATAGGGGTCGCGGTATTCAAAAGCTGGTTTGACGCGAACATTTAGGTTGGCGATGCGCAAGGTGGGATGCCTGGGAATCCGGCTCGCCCATGGAGTCCACCAGCGCACTCCGCAGTTGTCCTGCAGGAACCGGCTGACGGCGTAGAGGGTGCCTCTGGGGCGCCCGCCGGCCAGCAACAAACGCCCGGCTTTGCCCCGAAGAATGAACTCTTCGCCGCCCAAATCACCGATTGGCGCCTCCGGGAAGGAAGCCCGCGCGGCGGCTCCCGGGCCGACGATGATGGAGTGGGAGGGGGCGCGTGTGGCGGAGCGAACCTCGAAGGTCGCGCCGGTGATTTGGTTGAGGCAAGAGGCCAGTTGCCGCGCCGCAAAGGCCTCGGTGGCAGTTGCTCCGGGGTCGATTACAATAACCGCGCGTGCGGCCCCATTTTTGGCGATTACCGCCGCGGGCGCCGGCCCCGGCGGCAGCAGAATGAGAAACAGCATGCTGAAGAGAATTGATTTCGTCATGATCGAAGGTTGTCCTAATGCGCATCATACTTGAAAGACTTTTTGACCGCGGATCGCACGGATTTCGCGGCTAAAAAGGAAAAGAACAGGAGGTCTCCTGCGCGCGTGGGCAATTTCCCATCAGTGTGTTGCTCTGTCAAGCCCGCAGCAATTCTTCCACCGTCCAAGCGTGATCTGTGAGGCCGCAGGCTTGCGCGAGGGTCTGGCTGTGGGCGCTGTGAACCCGGCAGAAATTGAAATGGGCAATGAGCAACGCAACGGAGTGGCAGAGGTTGGCGAGTTTCTTTGAGTAGCGCAGCGTCAGGCGGGTGAATCTCCGGTTGAATAGGCGGATGCTCAGGTTATCGTGACAATGAATCTTACCGGATTCTGTCCGAAGGCTTCGGCCTTTGGATGCGGGCTGCCGGTGTTTCTGCGCTGGCAGGACTTTTGTTTTTACCTCTGAAAAATTAACCATTGGACAAAAGGTAAACCTAAAGTATATTTCTGTCAACGGTTATTGTTAAACAAATGAAAAATAAAATGGGCAGGCCGCCGATGCCAAAAGGCACGGCGAAAAAAGTTGTCTTTGCGGTCAAGCTGTCACGTACAGATTCAAAAGCGATTGAAGCCAGGATCAAGGAGTCTGGCCAGACCAAATCAGAATGGATGAGGGAAGCATTATTGACAAACTGGAGAAGATTCCCCGTCAATTGCCCGGAAGCCTTAACTAAGTACGAGGGGAAGAAAGTTATGTTCCGAATTGAACACCGAGGCGACTTAAAAGGCTTCCTTGGGGAGTTTTTGGTTAGGCGGCTTTATCCTGACCCTGCAACGTATGTGAGCGTTGTTTGTCGCGGGCTTCGGCTTCCGGGCGACCCTGCCAATACTCTAGGGTATTCGTTTCACCTCTCGCAAGCGCACGTTGATTCAATAATTCCCGTATCCGACCCAGATGCGGCTTTTGAAATTCAACTGCCCTTTCTAGCCCGTCACTACAGGCCAGATATTTCGCCCCGTCCTCCCGCGTCATGACTTTCGCTGTAATGCGGTCAGCAAAGCAAAGCGCGGAGGGGCGATTTTTATGGTTTGCTTTTTTGGCTTGAATGGGCAATGTTCGGGTTATGAATCCGGTAAACGATCCGAACAACGGGCCTTTTTCAACGCCTTTACCGCCCAATCAAATAATTCTGTCTGAGCAGGAGGCCACTCTCCTAAATCTGGAAAACCAGCCTCTCGCCATCGGCGAAGCAATTCTTTACATTCCGATACGCACTGGGGAGTTCTTCCCGACAAGAAATTTGACTGTGAGCGAGGACAGCCTTCCACAGCAAGCAGCCACCCTGAAAAAGTCAGATGGCCGTCTTTATACACTAAAACCGGATAAGATAATGTGTCAGGCAATGAACAAGCCGTCTCATTTTCACTTTTGTTACGAGCCGTTGCCATAGGGGTTATGAATGATCCTCATGCTGAATGGAATAAAGCTCTAGCGGCTGTGCGCGGGCCGATGGATCAAATACCGGACGCCGAATTGCGGTCAAATGTAACCTTGCTTCAAAGATACTTGGCAAGCGGGCACAACGGATTGACAAAAACTGCATTGGAAGCACATCAAAACGAGCTTGCCAGACGGCAAAAGGAAACCCACCACCGGAACGAACAGAATTTACAACAAGAGGCAATTTCCGTTGCCAAGGAAGCCCACAAAGAAACAATGAAGGAATTGGGGGAATTAAAGATTCTGGTTCGCCGGGTTCCTGCCCTTCGCTGGATTGATTGGGCGATTTTGATTGCGGCGGTGATTTCTGCAGCTGCCGCTGTAATTGCTGTTGGGATTGTGCTTTTTCGTAAGCCGTAAGCTGGTTTTTCAGGTGAATCAAACCCAGCGAGAGACAAAAAATTCCCAAGAACGCAAGCAATAATGCCGCATCCTGAATCTTCTGGCGAAACCCCGTCCCCTCGCCCGCAATAATCTCTTGACCCATGTGTCAGTAGAACCCAGCTTTCGGCGGCAATAGAGTCAACTCTATTTAGGTGCGCTATTTTATGGCCTTGTCAACTGAATAAAACTTTTTCATTTTGGGGGTTGAGAGCTTTTGGTATGGGGCCAGCAACAAATTCGTCCACCATCACCGCTCTTTGGCATGACGTGTGCTTTTCCGGGTGCCATAAGCGGAAATCGCTCTTGACGAAAGGGCTGTAGGCTGCTTCAATCGTGTGAATCTTTTATGAACAAAGCTCCGCTGTTTTTGCTGGCTGCACTGGTGATTTTTGGATGCACCACCGTTACCCAGGTTTCCGACAAGAAATATCCTCCGACCGACCCAGCCAAGATTGAGGTTCTGTACGAACAGCCACAGCGGGCGCATGAAGTGATCGCGCTTATCAATTATTCAGGCAGCAAGGGATTGCTCGGCCAAGACCCGAAATGGATGGTGCAACACTGCAAAGAAGAAGCGGCGAAAATCGGTGCCGACGCGGTCATTTTGGATGATCTGGCGGCAAGTGGCAGCTTCCGTCGTTCCTCCGCGTCTGCCAAAGCAATCAAATGGAAGTAAAAGGGCCGCTGAAGCATGAATTCCGCTAAGAATTCAGACAGGCTTCCTTTAATTCGGAAGCAGTTCCATCTCCTAGATTCGGAAGACCGCATTTTATCCAGTGGATCAGCAAAGCGCAAACCAGACAGGCGGCATTATGTGTTCGTACCGATTTTTTTAGAC
Source organism: Verrucomicrobiota bacterium (assembly GCA_049517295.1). Classification (GTDB taxonomy): domain Bacteria; phylum Verrucomicrobiota; class Verrucomicrobiia; order Limisphaerales; family Palsa-1400; genus JBEKSF01. The sequence goes on along the minus strand of JBEKSF010000056.1, from coordinate 18,883 downwards.
AGCCCGGAGAAAGTGAAAAAAGAAGCGCGTTCCTTACAGTTCCCGAACGGACGAACTTTTCGGGCGCACGACAAAATTCTTCTCCAGGCTCAAGAGACCGGGATTTCCTGCTGACGTGCATCTAGAGTCATAGATCATTGCCCCCTTTGTTTCCTTCGTTTCCTTCTGTTAAGCTCTTCGCTGCCCGGTTGGCACCCGGCAGGATCATTCAAGGTGGACTTCAATGGCCGCGCCAATCGCGTGGCGGCTCAACTGGTCAGCTTTCTGGAAGAGCGGATGCGTGGGCCAGCTCTACACCAAGCAAACGAAGAAAACGAAGAATTTTGTCATACACCCGCCGGAGGCCAGCCCAATCAGCGGCTCGCAGGCGCTCGCCCCTGCCGAGGTTCCAAACTGGCTCGCAGGCGGCTCGCCCCTCCGACGCGAGGGATCGGAGACAAGGCGGAATCCTAAATATATATCTTACCCATATATACGGACAGGCAAAAGTCAGATGGAAAAGACCACAGCGAAGAATTCTGTCTCACACCCGAACTTTTCGTATAAAGGGTTTGCGCTTGGCTTTTTGCGAGGTGAGGGCTTATCATTTTGAAATCGTCCGCCCTTCCTAAGTTCTCGCTTCGATATTAAGGAAAACGAACGGCAACTCCGTTCGCCGCTTAAATCATCCCGGCTTGCAGACTGCGAGACGTTATGTTTGACTGTTTCCAAATCATAATGGGGGTGCTGGGTTGGTTATGCTCCGTTTTAGGTTGCTTTTTCAGCAACACGGGAGCAGGAGATCACCCGCGCGTGACACGCCTTCTTTGCGCACCCCATTGCAATAAATGCGAAGTCTTGCGCAAAATCCGGCAAGCCGCATCACCCGGCGCGACGCACTGTTTATCAGGGCCGTATCATGAGAAGTCGAACACCACTGGCCGGGCCGAGCCGGCGCACGTTTCTGCGCAACGCCGCTTTGGGCGGGTTGGCCGCTGTGACGGGCGTGCTGGTCGCGCGCCAGGGCCGCCAGGCCTGCGTCAACAACGGCATCTGCCGTGGCTGCGCGGCGTACGATGAGTGCGGACTCCCCCAGGCCTTGTCGGCCAAACAGGCCGCCCGGCCACCAACCGGCCAGGTGAAGCATGAGACCTGAATTTGAACTTTACGACCGCCGGGAATTCTTCGGCGTAGTCAGCAAAACCGCCGCCATCCTGGGCCTTTCCACGGGGGCCGCAAAAACCGCCCGCGCGGCCGACTCCGGCACCGCCAATCCGTTTGCTTACGATCTCCGGCGACTGGAGAAAACAGACCCGGCGCTGGTCGCTTACCAGGAGGTGGGGCGTTGGCGCTCTCCGCGCAAGGAACCCAAGCGCATAGCCGTCGGGCCGGACGACCGGATTTATTTATGCGCCGGCAATTATGTCACGGTGATGAGCCGCGAAGGCCAGACGGTTTTGGAAATCGCCCTGCCGGATACGGCTTGTTGCGTCACGGCGGCCAAAGACGGCGCAATCTATGCCGCCACGCGCGACCACATCGAAGTTTTCGACGCCGCGGGGCAGCGCCGGGCCATCTGGGATTCTCCTGGCCGAAAGAGCTGGCTGACCAGTTTGGCGACGGGAGGGAATGACGTGTTCGCGGCCGATTCGGGCAATCGAATCATCCTGCGCTATGACCGTTCCGGCAGGCTGATGGGGCGCCTCGGTGAGAAAAACGCGGAGCGAAACATTCCCGGCTTCATCGTGCCGAGTCCATATCTGCAGGTTGAGATTCACCGTGACGGGCTGTTGCGGGTCAATAATCCGGGCCGTCACGAGGTTGAGGCGTACACCCTTGATGGGGACTTTGAAGGCGCGTGGGGGAAAGCGTCGGCGGCCATTGACGGTTTCTGCGGTTGCTGCAATCCCATCGCCATTGCCGCGCTGCCCGATGGCCGCATTGTTACCGGCGAAAAGGGGCTGCCGCGGGTGAAGGTCTATACCGCGGCGGGGGAATTCGAGTCAGTGGTGGCCGGCGTGGAGGGTTTTCCCGAAAACGCCAAGGCCTGCTCCGACCTCAATGATTGCACCCGCGGCGGACTGGACGTTGCGGTGGATTCGCAGGGACGCATTTACATTGTCGATTTTGTCACGGCCGAAGTGCGGGTGATGAAGCGCAAAAGCTGAAGGAATCCGAACTGGAATGAAGCAATGCTAACCAAGCCGCAAATCGAGACGCCAGTCAGCCGCCGCCAATTCCTGCGCAACGGCGCGCGGCTGGCCGCCCTGACGGGCCTGGGCACGCTGGCGGGGGTGATGTCCAACCGCGCTCGCGCCGACGGCTGGGTATGGCAGATTGACCCCGCCAAATGCCTTCATTGCGGCAACTGCGCGTCCAACTGCGTGCTGGAGCAATCGGCCGTCAAGTGTGTCCATGCCTTCGCCGTTTGCGGTTACTGCCAGTTATGCACGGGATTTTTCGCGCCGGATCCCAACCAGCTCACCACCGGGGCCGAGAACCAGCTCTGCCCGACAGCCGCCTTGCAGCGGACCTACGTTGAGGACCCGTATTACCAATACACGATTGACGAGAACCTGTGCATCGGCTGCGCCAGATGTGTCGAGGGTTGCAACCGCTTCGGCAACGGTTCGCTTTTTCTGCAAATCCGCCACGACCGATGTGTCCACTGCAACGAATGCGCCATTGCGCGAACCTGCCCCGGAGACGCCTTCCGGCGGGTGCCCGCGCGGCAGCCCTACCTGCTCAAAACCACGGCCCGCTGACATGCCGCGACTCGTTTCAAAATGGGCAATACTGACGGCACTTTTGTATTCGGGGGTGTCTGTGTTTGCGGAGCAACGATTCCCGCCGCCGGATTTTGAAAGCGGTTACCAGCTTCCCGCCGCCGCGACGCCCCCGGCCCGCGGGCTTGCATTCCAGTACTTGGACGTGGCCGTGCTTGCCGCGGCCTTGGGAGTGGCGTTGTGGTTGATTTACCGGCGGCGCTCGCGACGCGGCCTGTTTTGGCTCTCGCTCTTCTCCCTAGGCTACTTCGGTTTCTACCGCAAGGGATGCATCTGTCCGATCGGGTCGCCGCAGAACATCGTCCTGGGGCTGTTTAATCCGGGCTATGCGGTGCCGGTGAGTGTGATTGCCTTTTTTGTCCTGCCGCTGGCGGTGGCGCTGTTTGCCGGACGCGCTTTTTGCGCCGGGGTCTGTCCGCAGGGAGCGATCCAGGACTTCTTCCTGATAAAGCCGCTGAAAGTGCCGGGATGGCTGGAACAGGGGCTGGGCACAATTCCTTTTCTCTTCCTCGGAGCAGGACTGGCTTATGCGGCGACGGGGACGGACTTCGTCATCTGCCGGTATGATCCGTTTGTGCCGTTGTTCCGGTTTTCGGGCAGCTTGTTCATTCTTTTGGCGGGAGCGGGTTTTCTGCTGCTGGGCATGTTTGTGGGGCGGCCCTACTGCCGGTTTCTTTGTCCCTACGGCGCCCTCCTCAAAACGGCGTCGCTGGTTTCGAAGTGGCGTGTGCGCGTGACGCCGGATTTCTGCACGCAGTGCCGTTTGTGCGAGGATTCGTGCCCGTTTGGCGTGATTCGCGAGCCTTCGGCGGGGGCGCTTGCGCCGCGTTTGCTCGGTCGCGAACGGCGGCGCCTGGGCTGGCTGCTTGTGGCGCTTCCGGTCCTTGTCATTGGGGGCGGGTGGGCCGGCTCGAAACTCGGCCCTGCGGCCGCCCGGCTTAATCCCACCGTCATGCTGGCTGAACGCTACGCGCGACAGCAGCGGAAGCCGGTTTCTTACGGCGTCATGACTCCCGAAGCCCTTTCGCTGGCGCGAGTGGAATCAAACCCGGAGGCCGTGCTGTCCGAGGCGGCCAGCTTGCGGCGGCGAGTGGACCTGGCCACGGTTCTCTTTGGCGGCTGGGCGGGGCTGGTGCTGGGCGTGAAATTGATTGCCTTGTCGATGCAGCAGAAGCGCGGCGACTACGAACCGGATCGCGGCGGGTGTTTGGCCTGTGGACGCTGTTTCAGCTATTGCCCGAACGAGCGCGTGCGTTTGGGCTTGCTGCCTGCGGAGCAGATGGCGGATACCGCAAAATAGACCATGCCAACCGCCGCTCCAGATCCGATCGGACAACTTCCCGGAACAAACGACGCCAAACGGCCCCCGGACGCGGCCCGGCGCGCGTTGCGCGCATCGCTGGCGCTCACCGCTTGGGCGGGAGGCGTATTTTGCCTGGTGGTTTGCGTCACGATGCTCTGCTTTCATTTTAGCGGGACGACGAGCGACCCGTGGAAATCGCCGCAATTACTGGCGCTCAAAGAGCGGCTTGTGACCGAGCCGAACAATGAGCAATTGAAGGAGGAAATCCGGAAGCTGGACGCCGAGTATCGACGGAAATTCCGCCGGCGGCTCAATCTGGACCATTCGGGCGGCTGGCTGTTGCTGGGCGGGGCGCTGGTGCTGCTGGCGAGCGCGAGAAGCGCGATGAATCTGGACAGGCGCCTGGATATTGTCCCGCCCAAGGCGGATGCGGAGGCGCAAGCCATGCGACTGGCCACCCTATCCCGCTGGTCTGTTGCGGGCGCTGGCGCGCTTGTTTCCGTCGGACTGCTGATGGTTGCGCTGGCCGCAAAAGAAGACCTGCCTAAAGCGGAGAACGTCGCGCCGGCGCGCGCCGGTGCGGCTCAGGCCGCCATCGGGGTGCCTACGCTGGCGGAGTTCCAAGCCAACTATCCACGCTTCCGCGGGTGGGATGGCGGGGGAGTTACCACCCAGAGCAACACCGCGCTTTCATGGGACGCAAAGACCGGCGCGGGCATCGCCTGGAAAACCGCGGTTCTGTCTCCCGGCCACAACTCGCCCGTCGTCTGGAGCAACCGTGTCTTTTTGTCGGGCGCAACGGCCTCGCGGCGCGAAGTGTTTGCTTACGACACGGCCGATGGCCGGTTGCTCTGGCGCCGTGCCGTTGAGAACGTGCCGGGAAGCGCCCGCTCACCCGATATTTCGGAGGACACGGGTTATGCGGCGTCCACTACAGCGACCGACGGCCGGTTCATTTTCGCCATCTTCGCCAATGGCGACCTTGCGGCACTATCATTCAGCGGGGAGATCGCCTGGACCAAGGCCCTTGGCCCTCTGAAAAACGCGTACGGCCACGCCACATCGCTCGCAATCTGGCCGGGCAAACTGCTGGTGCAACTGGATCAAGGTGAAGCCGTGGCGGCCAATTCCAGATTGCTCGCGCTCGAACCGGCCAGCGGGCGCGTTCTGTGGGAGAGCAGGCGTCCGGTGACGGCGTCGTGGGCCACGCCGATTGTCATCGAAGCGGCGGGTCGGCCACTGATCGTCACTTTAGGCGCACCCTGGGTGATTGCTTATTCATGCGAGGATGGCGCCGAGTTGTGGCGCGCGGATTTGCTGGAAAACGAGGTCGTGCCCTCGCCGGTGTCGGCAGGCGGACTGGTCTTTGCCGTCAGCCCGTCGTCCCGCCTGATGGCGCTGCGCCTGGATGGAGCCGGGGACGTGACCAAGACGGCGGTGGTTTGGACTAACGAAGAGAGCGTGCCGGACATTACCAGCCCGGTGAGCAACGGCGAACTGGTTTTCACCGCGACCAGCGGCGGTGATTTGGCCTGTTTCGACGCCAAGACCGGTACGAAAGTTTGGGCGCAAGATTTGCAGATGACGGTGGATGCCTCACCCGCCATTGTCGGCGGGCGCCTGTTCGTATTGGGCCTGGAGGGAGTCGCGGTCGTGGCCGAGGCCGGCCGGCGGTTCAAGGAAATCGCGCGCAGCCAATTGCCGGACAGATTTATCGCCAGCCCCGCGTTTGCCAATTCCCGCATGTTTTTGCGGGGGGAGACGAACTTGTACTGCATCGAGCCGCCGGCTAGCACCGGGGCAAACACGCCTTGAAGCATGAGCGAAATTGACCTCAGTTTTATCGAGCACACTGTGGCTCGGGCCGGACGCAAACCGGAGGCGCTCATCCCGATACTCCAGGCCTTGCAGGAGCATCATGGCTGGGTGCCGGAGGCGGCGATGCGGAAGGTTTGCGAGTTGACGGACATCCCGCCGGCGGCAATGGCTGGGGTTTCGACTTTCTATGACATGTTCCGCCATAAACCCGCGGGCAAAAACCTGCTCCGCATCTGCCGCGGCACAGCCTGTCACGTCGCGGGGGCGGAACGGGTCGAAGAGGCGCTGAGACGCGACCTGAAAATAGCCGGCAATGACGATACTGATCCCGCCGGCCAATTCACCATCGAGCGCGTCGCCTGTCTTGGGTGCTGCACCCTGGCGCCCGTGGTGAGGATCGGCGGCACAACGATGGGATTTGTCACAGCCGGAAGCGCGCCAAAACTGGTCGGCGACTATTTGAAAGAGCAGGCCGAGGCTGCGTCGGCGAAATCCACCGAGGAACCGGCGCAGCGCAACGGAAACGGTTGCGCGGAAATTCACGTGGGCCTTGGCTCGTGCTGCATGGCCAAGGGCAGCGACGCCTTGTTTCACGCCTTGCGACAGAGCGCGGCCGAAAGCGGCGCGGGCGTGGTTGTCAAGCGCGTTGGATGCGTGGGCATGTGCCATCGAACGCCGATGGTCGAAGTGGCGATGCCTGGCAAGCCGGGTGAGTTCTATTCGGGGCTGACGGCGGCGGAGGCTGGGCCGCTCCTGCAACGGTATTTCCGCCCGCCCGGACTGGTTGGACGGGCGTCGCGGCTGTGGACCCAGGTGCTGGACGGCCTTCTGCTGGAGGAAGGGCCGTCCCAACGGGAGGTCATGCGTTTTTCCATGAGCCGGCGTGAGCCTGGCGTGCGTGCCTTTCTTGACAGCCAGAAGCACATTGCGACGGAGCATTTTGGCCGGCTTGACCCGTTGGACCTGGAAGAATACACCGCCCACGACGGCTTCGTGGCATTGCGGAAGCTCCTGGAGGAACACGTTGGCAAGGCGGCGCGTTCGCCGTCGGAACTTATTGCCGTCATTGAAGCCTCGGGTTTGCGCGGGCGCGGTGGCGCCGGTTTCCCCACCGGGCTGAAATGGCGCATGGCGGCCCGGCAACCCGGCGAGGTGAAGTATGTCGTATGCAACGGCGACGAAGGCGATCCGGGGGCGTTCATGGACCGGATGATTCTGGAATCATTCCCGTATCGCGTCATAGAGGGGCTGGCGATCGCGGCGCTGGCCATCGGAGCGCACGAGGGCATCTTTTATGTCCGCCATGAATATCCGCTGGCCGTGAAACGCCTGCGGGCGGCGATTGCGGAGTTGGAGCGGCGCGGTTGGATCGGTGAAAAACTGCTTGGGGCTGAATTCCCCCTGCGCCTCTCGGTGACGGAAGGGGCCGGCGCGTTCGTGTGCGGCGAAGAGACCGCCCTCATCGCTTCGCTCCAAGGCCAGCGGGGCATGCCCCGGCTGCGTCCGCCATTCCCGGCCGAATCGGGCCTGTGGGGGCGGCCCACGCTTATCAACAACGTCGAGACGCTGGCTCTGGTCCCCTGGATCGTGCGCCACGGCGCGGAAGAATTCGCCGCCATTGGAACCGCCAAGAGCAAAGGGACAAAAGTGTTTGCGCTTGCGGGCAAGGCCCGGCGCGGCGGGCTGATTGAGGTGCCCATGGGCATGACCATCCGCCAGATTGTCGAGGACATCGGCGGCGGGGTGGGGGAGGGGCGGCGCTTCAAAGCCGTGCAGATCGGAGGGCCTTCGGGCGGTTGCGTGCCGGCGCGGCTGGCCGACACGCCGGTCGATTACGAATCGCTGGGCGAAGTGGGCGCCATCATGGGGTCGGGCGGGCTGGTGGTGCTGGACGACACCGCCTGCATGGTCGATATCGCCCGCTATTTCCTGCGGTTCACGCAGGAGCAATCCTGCGGCAAATGCAGCTTTTGCCGGATCGGCACAAGGCGGATGCTGGATATTCTTGACAGGCTCTGCGCGGGGAAGGCGCAGCCGGCGCAACTCGAAGAACTGGAGCGCCTTGCCCGCCAGGTCTCCGCCGGGAGCCTTTGCGGCCTCGGCAAGACGGCGCCCAATCCGGTGCTCTCAACGCTCAAGTATTACCGCGACGAATACGAGGCGCATTTGCACGGACGCTGTCCCGCCGGCCGGTGCGTGGCGCTGATCGCCTACCGTGTGACCGCGGACTGCACCGGATGCACGCTGTGCGCGCAACGGTGTCCCGTGCAGGCCATTCCCCTTACGCCGTACGCCAGACACCAGATCAACCTGGATTTATGCACGCGCTGCGATACCTGCCGCCAAGTGTGCCCCCACAACGCCATCGAGGTGAAATGAACTCCTTCCAGATCACCATTGACGGCCAGCGGGTCGAAGTGCAGCCGGGCCAATCGGTGCTGGAGGCGGCGCGCCAGATTGGCCTGGACATTCCCACGCTGTGCCATCTTGAAAAGTGCGGTCCCTTGAACACGTGCATGGTGTGCTTGGTGAAAGTCGTCGTCAATGGCCAGGGCCGGCTGGTCCCGGCTTGCGCGACCAAGGCCGTTGCGGGAATGGTCATTGAGTGTGAAAGCGATGAAGTTCACCAGGCTCGCCGCACCGCCTTGGAACTGCTCTTCAGCGACCACGTCGGCGACTGCCTTTCTCCGTGTCACCGGCTTTGTCCCCTTGAGTTGAACATTCCGGTCATGATCCGGCAAATCGAAGCAGGCCGCCTGGAAGAGGCGAACAGGACGGTGCGCGACGCCCTGCCGCTGGCGGCGGTGTTGGGGCGCCTTTGTCATCATCCTTGTGAACAAGGATGCCGGCGAGGAAACTGGGACAGCCCCGCCGCCATTCGCGACATGGAACGGTTCGTGACGGACCAATTTCCGCGCAGCCTCGACTCCTCTCAGCCATTGTGCCTGCCGCCCTCGGGCCGGGGAGTGGTCATCGTCGGCGCCGGGCCGGCGGGCCTGGCGGCGGCCTATCAACTGGCGAGAAAGGGCTACCACGTGACGGTGGTGGATCGCCGCAGTCGCGCCGGGGGAACATTGCGCGATTTGCCGGAGACGGAATTGCCCGCGTCGGTCCTGGACGCGGAAATTGACGTGCTGGCCGGCATGGGCATTGAATTCAAGTCCGGCATTGAGCTGGGTCGTCAAGTCACCTTGGAAGGCCTGATGCGAGGATTTGAAGTCATCCTGCTCACGGTGGGCGAGCTTGCCGAGGGTGAGGGGGAGACGCTGGGCCTGCCTTTGGCTGGCGCCGGGCTGCGCGCCGATCCCAACACTTGCCAGACAATCAAGCCAAATGTCTTTGCCGCGGGCGCGGCGGTCAAGCCAGTCAAACAATTGGTCCGCGCCATGTCTGAGGGCCGGGCCGCCGCTGAATGTATGCATCGGTTTTTGGCCGGCCAGCCCGTGCGGCGGCCGGAGAAGGCCTTTTCCAGCGTGATCGGCCGCCTTGCGCCGGGCGAGTTGCGTGAATTTTTGCGCAACGCCGCCCCCTCCGGCAGGGTCAGCGCGTGCGACCGGTGCGCCGGGCTGACCCGGCAGGAGGCCGCCACTGAGGCCTCCCGCTGCCTGCACTGCGACTGTACGTCCTCCGGCCAGTGCGCGCTCCAGCACTATGCGCGGGTTTATGGAGCCGACGCCGGCCGTTTCAAAGCCGAACGGCGGCAGTTCGAGCAGCAGCATCAACCCGGCGGTGTTATTTTCGAACTTGGCAAATGTATTCTGTGCGGAATCTGCGTGAGGCTTACCGAGTTGGCTCGCGAACCATTGGGCCTGGCATTCATCGGCCGTGGATTCGGAGTGCGAATTGCCGCGCCGTTTCATCACCAAATCAATGAAGGATTCAGGGGCGTGGCGGAGGAATGTGTCAAACACTGTCCGACCGGCGCGCTGGCCTTTTCCGACAAGGCGCAGCCTGCCGGTAATGGTCTAATAGATTGTGGCTGGCGGCAAGGGGAAGTGTAAAGAAAACCGGCGTGCTGTTTTGGCTGATTGGCCAATGTTCACAAAGTGCGGTCTTTGGTTTTGTCGCTCAGACACGCCAGTATCACCAATCCGACAACCGACAGCAAACCGAGTGATGCCCATAATCGGTTGCGCCCTTTAGCATCCGCATACTCACAAAGCCCTATGAACAACAGAATTGTGCCGCCGTAATAACCGACCGAGAATAGGTTGGTAAGCCAGCTTGCGGGGGGTTGGGCTGAATTGCGGGCGGCTGCGTAATTGAGTATCGCAATGGCAATGAGAGAGCCGATCTGTAGTAAAAGCCCAGGAACACCGAACGCCAAACTCTTGCGGTTGTATTTAGCGATCACGGCCCCAAATCAAACCGCGTCTCGGTCCGCCTGTCAATCGCTAAAGAGCGTGAATTGGCGTGTAAGGTATTCCTCACACAGATTCAAAAATAAACTTGCGCCTTTACGGCATGTGGATGATGCTATTACAGCATTGGCGGACAAGCTGCCATTGACAAGCGGTGAAACATACTGCAATTTGAATTATGAATTTGCTGGAAATTATCGAAATTCGAGACCGTCTCAAGGCAGAACTTGAGACAGTTGAAAAGTTTTTGGAAATCGCCAAAAACCACGGCGCGAACGGTTCTGCCACTATCGCGCCGCCAGCAGTAACAGGCGCAGATGCGCCGCCGAAAGCGGCAATTCGTGTCCCGAACCGCCCCACATTGCCGCAGAGGGAACTGCCCGGCATTGAACGAAAATATGGGGAACTGGCCGAAACGGTGGAGGGGGCGATTAAGCTTGCGCCCGCCAGGTACACAATTGCCAACCTGTTTGAGATTTTGCAGAAGATCGGAAAGCCCTTGGAAAAAAAACAAATCAGCACCGTCCTTATGCGGATGGCTAAAAAGGAGAAGATCTTGGTTCACCGGCGAGGCAAGGGCAGTCGGCCGACTATTTTTAAGAATGTGAGCGAAACTGTCGAACAAGTTTAACGATTTGCCCCGGTCGCGCTGGCGCACGCCGGGGCCGACGTAAGACCTGCTTGGTCGAAGTCGCAATCTCCAACTTGGCATCCAAAGCCGAGAATGATTACGACGGGCCGCTTCCAAACCGACCGATCAGACCGGCAGGCAGTCCCAATTTCATGTTTACTAATTTACACCAGAATTTGTGGAGAGCAAGGCTTTTCGGACAAATTGAGATTTTGTCAAGCCTAAATACTTGGCTTCGCGGTTGATTTGGTCGGCTTCTGCCTGGGTAAACCGCGCTGTAATCAAAACTCCTTTAGCACCTTGTTTGCCAAGCGGCGGTCGGCCCATGACTTTTTTTAACTTGTGTTTAACACGAAGTTTGACAAAAATATACATTTCGTTTGACAATAAGTCAATGGGGAACGCAGCGGGGCGGTTTTCGATCACTTCGGCTGGAACGTGAACTACGGAATTGAAGTCAAAAAATACGGCACGCTCTTGCAGGATGAGCAAAAGAGTGAGCGCCGATACTCTCCTCTGATTTGCACCAGTTGCAAGCGGTGGGTTTACACAGGGCATCGAGAAATGGACACTGGGACGGTCAAGGATGCGGAGCGGCAGAACCTCAACGTGTGGTTGTTCAATCGCCGGTTCACCCGGCTGACCCTTGGCTTTTCAAAGAGGCTGGCAAACCTAGAACACGCCGTTGCGTTGGCCGTGGCGTTCCACAACTTCTGCCGCGTCCATTCATCCATCAAAAAAACGCCCGCTATGGCCGCCGGTTTGACCGATCACGCTTGGACGGTGGCGGAATGGCTTTCGGTTGCGATTTAACGTCCATATCGAGGGGAAATCTTTGCCGGTGTGACGGGAACCCGTTGCGAAACAAAAACGTTGACACAGGGTTTTGATCCTGTAGGATGGGTGGCAACAAATCTGCTACCCCTTATGGAATGCGAAACAACAGAAACGCCTATGGCACTTGAAAAAGAATTGGAGACGTTGCGACGGGAGCTTCCGAATTTGCTGGCAAATGGAGGGGAAGGAAAGTTCGTCGTCGTGTTTGAAGATCGGATTGTTGGGATTTATACATCGTACGAAGATGCGCTGGCAATCGGATATGAAAAGTGTGGATTAAAGCCATTTTTGGTCAAAAAGATTCAGGCGGTTGAGCAAGTTCAATACTTTAGTCGCGATTTGGCTTTCCCGTGCCCCACTTAACACTCCAAATAACGCCAATAGGGCCATTAGTGGATTTTATTTGCGGGGTTAGCAAACCTCGTGCGGACGCTTTGCGAAAAGAGGGCCTTGCAGTACCAACCCCTGTAAATGTCAAAGGGCTTGTCGATACAGGGGCAAGCATCACCTCTATTGATCCATCTGTGTTGAGACTTTTGGGGGTCGTTTCCACAGGGACAATTCCATTGCACACCCCATCGACGAAACCCGGATGCCCGCATGTAGCAAATCAGTATGACGTCAGCCTTGTATTAGTCCATCCAATGGTAACAAGAACATGGTTTGCGCTTCCTGTGATCGAGACAGAACTTTTGCATCAAGGAATTCAGGCTCTCGTCGGAAGGGACGTTCTTCATTTTTGCTTGATGACTTACGATGGCCAAGCTGGAACATTTACCTTGGGTTTCTGACGACATCTCCATATTAGAAATATCAAAACGGGCTACCGTCAAAACCCGAGTTTATCAAAACGTGTCGAACTCCTTTACACTTCCGTGCCAGCAACAATCCAATAGATCATTACCAACCTGCCGTCCAACCAATGGAAAGCTGAGAATGCTTCCGTCTCATCACATCAAACACAGAACGCTCGCAAACTGAATCGGTTTCGGACAACCTGCGTCGTTGAAGAATTTTTCCATCAATCCCGTCGCGGCGGGCCGATACGGGCTGGCTGCCCTGGCGGGGCTTCTTCTCAGCGCGGCCTTTGCCCCGGCGGAGCTGGCCGGCGCGGGCTGGGCGGCGCCGGGCCTGATTTTGTTCTGCGGCCTGGGAGGAGGCGCCGCGCGGACATTTCAGGCGGGCTTTGTGGCGGGGCTGGCGCATTTTCTCAGTTCACTTTACTGGCTGCTGGCGATGCCTTTCGCCTGGCACGGCATTCCACTGGCGCCGGCGCTGGGATGGATCGCCCTGAGTGCTTATGGAGCCCTTTATTTCGCGGCGTGGGTTTGGTTTTGTTGGAGGGTTTTTCCAGGGCCGGTGGCGTCGCGGGAGTTTTCGCTCGTCCAGAGCGTCGATGAGTTCGTTGCCGTGCCGTTGTGGAAGCGGATCGGCTGGGCAATCGTCTGCGCCGCGGGATGGACCGCGCTGGAGGTGGCGCGCGGACGGCTGCTGAGCGGATTTCCGTGGAATTTCCTGGGGGTCTCACAATACCGCCTTCTGCCGGTGATCCAAATTGCGTCGATTACGGGAGTGTACGGGGTGTCGTTTTTGATGGTCTGGTTTTCGGTGGCGGTGGGGGCCGCGATGCTGATCTTGGTGCGCCAGCCCGCGGGACAAAGAGTGTGGGGGGATGCCGCGCTGCCATTGCTGGCGGTGTGTGGCGTCGTGGCTTACGGGATGACACAATTCGGTTCCGGCCCGGCGCCGGCACGGGAATTGAGAGTGGCGCTGATCCAACCGAACATCCCGCAAACCTTGATTTTTGACCCGCGCGACGACGCGGCGCGCTTCAACGAAGTAATCGCCCTGTCCGAAAAGGCCCTGGCCTCCAAGCCGGACCTGCTGATCTGGCCGGAGTCGGCCGTGCCGGACCTGGAGGCGGAGAACCGGCAAACCATTGCACGGTTGCTGGCTGCTCATCCGGTGTGGCTGGTGTTTTGCGCCGACTCGGCCGAGCCGTCGCCAGGCGGCGGGACAGCTTGCTTCAACAGCGCCTACGTGGTCAGTCCGCAAGGCGCTGTGGAAGGCATTTATCACAAGCGGCGGCTGGTCATTTTCGGCGAGTACATTCCGCTGGTTCGCTGGCTGCCGTTTTTGAAATGGCTGACTCCCATCAGCAGCGGCTTTGATCCCGGAGACCGGCCTGTGACATTTCACTTGACGCATCCCGCCGCCATTATTTCGGTGCTGATCTGCTTTGAGGATGTGTTTCCGCAGGAGGCGCGCGAGCACGTCGGGCCGGACACCGATTTTTTGGTTAACCTGACCAACGACGGCTGGTTTGGCGAGGGAGTCGAGCAATGGCAACAGGCGGCAAGTGCGGTCTTCCGCGCGGTCGAGAACAGAGTGCCTTTGGTGCGATGCACCAACAATGGCCTGACGTGCTGGATCGATGCCCAGGGGCGCATCCGCGAGATGGAAGATGCGGGCGGCAGCATCTACGGGGCCGGTTACATCGCCCCCAAAATCCCGTTGCGCTCTCCAGGCCAGCGAGGGCGGACGCTTTACAATCGGTTCGGGGATTGGTTCGGCTGGTGTTGCTGCGGACTGGGCGGTTTGGCTCTGTTGGCGGGCGGCAAGGGGGCGGCGCGGCGGAGTCCAGTGTCCAGTGACCCGCAAGGCAGTGTCCAGAATTGAAGACACTCTTTCCGGCGCGTTTTTGTAATCCTTTGAGCATCAACGATGTGAGAAACGGGTGGAATGTTGCTTCTCCGCTGGTACGCCATCTGCTTTATGTTCAGACCTGGAGTCTGCAATGCGTGTAATGTTTTACGTGCGATACTACTTGGTGCCACAGGCATCATTCGGAATGTTTGTTCTGGCGGAGGCGGTCTTCATCTACGGCCTTTACAGGACGTTGATCGCCCCTTGATTAAGAACGACCTTCAGAATTGGTCTTCCTTCTCCTGGAAGAGAACGTTGAAGGTCGTCATCGAGCCGTAACAGCGGGAGATGTATTGCTGCATCTCAACCTTCTCGGCGTCCGACAATTGCGGATGTCCGTTGATCTTCTGCTCCAGCACGCGCAGGTTGTTGCGCATCATGACGATCTTGTGGAAGAACACCTCCAGGGGCACCTCTTTGCTTTGCAGGGCGGCGTCGGCCGGACGCATCAGGAGCGTTCCCTTCTGCCAGCGCGCGGCCAGTTTTTCGACAACGGAAGGGTCCCGCTCCAGGCCCAGTTCCTTAATGGTGACGGCCACCGTTTCGGCGAGCAATGTCGCCAGCGGCAACGTCAAGCCGGTTACCTCCGCTTGCGCCTCCGCGGGAGTCAAATCGCTTTGCTCCGGCGCGAGGGTCTGCAAGCCGGAATCAAATCGAATATCCGCCAGGTGTTCGGAAACGCTTTTGACCGTTCCCACCCCGTAATCCGGGTGGCGGACCTTCATTCCCACGTGCATTGATTGCAGTCTCATGGCGTCAGGCAAATCGGCCGCACGCTTCAACTGCGCCCGGCGGAATTGCTTCCAGTGGTCCAAACCACAGTTGTTCTCCATGGTTAATGGACGGGGAAAGATTAGAAGCGCAAATCCGTTTGGCAAGGGCGATTTGACGGCGGAGACCGATTTCGATTGCCATGACGAGCGAGATGTTGAAACAGGAGCGGGACATCGCGCATAAGGTGTCCGCGGGGGGCGCGGCTGGCATAAACCAGTATGGAACCGCCGCCATTAAAGATGCGACTCCGACGCCTGCTTTTTTGCAACTCTTGCTGGGCTTGAGCATTTTTGTGGACTTAATTCATCCTTTCAATCAAGAATCTCAATCACGCCGGGTCGGATTCTTTAGGGTTTCAGTCGCAACCGAGAGAAATGCGGGATGGCTGGGCGTGACAGACGGGTTATTCCCCTGTCCAATTGTATATGAACACGAGCGTGCTCAAGCGCGGGAGACAGTTCGATGGCGGCTTTACACTCGGAGAATTGCTGGTGGTCACCGCGATCATCGGCATTCTGGCCGGCTTGCTGCTGCCGGCTCTCTCCAAGTCCAAGGCTCAAGCCTGCTCGACGACCTGCAAAAACCACTTGCGCCAAATGGGCCTCGCACTGGAAATGTATGTCCATGAAAATGGGAACTATTACCCTTTCTTGAATGCCAAATCTGGAATTTGGTTCCAAAGCCTCTCACCCTACGGCCCAGGCAAGTGGACCGACCGATCATATCACTGCCCTGGATACAAAGGAGCCATCTCGCTCTTTCCGGCGAGGGGGAACGCGCCGCACGACCCGCTTGGCAGCTATGCTTACAACTGGCAGGGCGTCGCGGGCTATGATTCGTTGTCTCCACTCTATACTAATAATCTGGTGAATCTCGGCCTCAGTGGCATCTGTCCAATAGTGCAGGAAGCCCCTCCCATTTCCGAGTCTCGGGTCAATGTGCCGAGCGAGATGCTGGCCATTGGCGAATCCAGGCACAGAGGTGAACACGATGTGTTGAATGACTCCTGCGTCGATGCGTTGTTTTGCGGCAATATTGCCGGGTATTACGACTATTACGGCGTGCCGCCGCTCCCCGAGCGGCACGGCAAGAATTACAACCAGCTTTTCTGCGATGGACAGGTCACGTCCATGGATACCCGGATATTATACAATCCAACCAATTCCGCCGCCTTATGGAACAATGATCATCAGCCCCATCCGGAACTTTGGTTCGGGCTTGATCTTCATAATCATAACTGGTGAGCATGACCCATCATGCGCTGAAAGCATCGGAGTCACACCTCAACATTTGATTCTGCTGATAAAGTTGAAAATCCTGCATGGCTCCCAGAAGTCTTTCAAAGCTCAAATGCGTAAAGTTTACTATAATTGACGCTTCCCGTCCCCACGAGGGGGACAACTGTGACAGTGTAGGTGTATGTTCCAGGTCCAGGAGGCAAATCCATTGTATGTAACGCACTACTTGGAACAGCAGGTTCGTTTACGCCGCCAACTGCGTAAATACCAACAATGTTGGTGCCTCGTTGAATCTGAAAGGATGCCGCATACCACCCGCTTATCGGGTTCCCAGACGCTCCAATGATGGAATAGGATGTAGAGGATTGTCCATCGGACATCAGCCCAACAAACACGGGTCTGCCTGAGGTTGTGATAGTAACGGTCAGATTGGGCGCCGTGTTAGACACAGTGGTGTTAAATGCACCTGAAGAAGGGCTGATGGCGATGCCTCCAACAGGCGTTGGAGATTGCGGTGTAGAGTTTGTTACAACCAAGCGTGGCGCGAGGTTGGTGAGTCCGATAATTCCATTAGCGACCGAACTGGCAAACGACGCTGTGCTGGCGTTGACGGCGGTGTTGGCGGTGAATGCGAAGGGAACACTCATCAGTTGCTGTCGCGGCAGAATCTCCAGCGGTGAGGGAATAGGAGTTCCATTGGAGGAAACAACGGTAACGCCCAGAAAGCAGTTTGATCCGTTAAAAGCATAGGCGAGATTGTTGACGTTAGGTGTCCCGCTCGGTAGGGCAGAGCCGCCAGCGGCTCCGAGAATGACGTTAAAGACACCATTGGATTGGACCGCAATGTTCGCGTATTGCTGGCCCCATATCAGATCACCACCGCTGCCCGCGTTTGCGGCCGTTGCCGAATCCCATAGCCGAAACTGGATTGAATAGGGACCCACCGCCAGAGGCGCGCCGGTTTGATCCGTCAACCGGCCCTGGTAATTGATCAGGGGAGGCAGGGATTGGGCGCCTGCGCTCAGTTCAAGCATTGCCGCGACGATGACGGCAACCGTGAGGCCCAGGAGGACGGACGTTTGATTTCTTTTGTGCATGACTGTTCCTTGTTCTTATTGTTCGCTTGTGCAAGCTTGAGCGGCAACTTGATCCACGTAACTGCGGATGCTGAACTGCAGTTGGATATCGGTCAGTTGACTTAGATTATCCAAGAGGGCCTCGTTATTCGCGCTGCCGGTTTCATTAATGCTCAACTGCCACTGCCCGTTGGCGGGGCTGCGGTCCTCAAAGGCCGCCGTTCCGGCGTTACCGGTGAGATCGTTGTCTGAGGCCGTTATGCCTGCCGCAAAACACGAACCGAAATTAAAGTAACGGAAACCGGGTGATGAACTGGATATATCGCCGAATCCCCGGTCGCGAATCGCGCTGGTCCCCACTTGAGACAGAAGAACGTCGAATCCGGCGGCGGAACCGAGAGGAAGGGTGGAGCCCTGTGTGACAAGACTGATCTGGACGCCATGGGTTTGATTGGCGTTCCCATCCAAGCCCGAATAAAGCGTGGTTCCAAAAGTATAACAATTGAACAGGGGATTGCGTTGCAACCCGCCCGTGGTCTGGGCTTCCAGAGAGGTGCTGAAACTGAGCAGCAGAACCCGCTCACCAAACTCATTGGTGATGACGTTGGCGGCAAGGTAATTGGTCCATGCAGCAAGGCTCCCGGCGGCATTGGTCACTATGGTCCCCCCCTGCAAACTTGGCTCGTAACTGGTGACAACCGTGTTCGTGCCGGACACTTGAGTTTGATTGGCCTGGAAGAAATTGTTGCGAACGGAGAATTGCACTGTCGTGTAATATGGGGAGCTTTGGCAGCCCGATGCAATCAATGTATCCGCGCTCTCCATCTCGTTTAAAATGGGCTGGAGTGTGGTCGAGTTCCGTGCCGCAAGGACACGCTGCACGAAGTTGTAAGAACTGGCCGTCGGGCAATTGTCTTTGTAATTGAATGCCAAGGCCGTCAAAAAACACCACTCCTGGGCCAGCGTGAACGCGTCATCAGCCTGTTGAATCGTGTCGTCTCGAAGGATCAGAAGATCACTCGAAAACTCTGGATTCTGCGCAATCAACGAGGCCGAGCGCATCCATTGGTTGATAAGGGAACTGGCCTGCGACATCATATTTGCCAGCTTGCTTTTCTGCTGGTCTAGTTGTTGGGCCGCCAGTTGAATCTGAACTCCCTGCGTTTGCGCTTGCTGCTGAAGTGAAAAAATATCGGCCGACAGATTCAGCATGGTCGTATCGGCTTGCACGTATTCGGATTGAGCTTGCTCGGCCGCGTTAATCTGCTCGATCTGGGCGTCTAGAGCAGCCAATTGTATGTCCTCGTTTGTCTGAGCATCTGCTATATCGAGGTCAGTCGAAGCTTCCTCAAAACCGCTGGCTATTGCGGCGAT
>JBEKSF010000055.1:0-34362 GCA_049517295.1 Verrucomicrobiota bacterium | reverse complement strand
TCAGGTGACGAAAAAGGGTCCCCTCTCTCCGGCTCTCTCCCCGCACGCGGGGAGAGAGGGCAAACGTGGCCCCAAAGGAGTATATTGGGTCGCATATACTTCTGTCTCGCAAAAACCGGACGGCAAAGAATTATGTCTCACACCCCACCGTGAAATGGTGAGGCAAGGGGTGAGGGCCACGCGCTGCTTTCCTGCGGATCGGGCGAAAGGAACGGCTGTAGGGCTGACCAACGGATTGCCCGCGTTAGCGCATCGAACTCCCGTGCGAGCATTGGTTTGGAGTCCCGGTCGGGCGAAGGAGTCTGCCGCGGTTGGACCAACGGCGCATGAGGTTCGAGATCCCAAATCAACTGGTCTTCTGCAGGCCCATCCAAGTCCGAGTAGTCCACTCGGATGGAATACCTCTTCAACCCCGCGTGCCATTGCCTTAAGGTGAATGCGCGATTTCCAATAAGTCGATCTCCACCCGTCAGCATAAATGCCGTATGCAACACGTCGGGCTTCCGGGCACGGTTTGCTGCATGGGTTTCAGGGATTGGCGAGGCGGAAGAACGAGCTGCCCGCCGGCGGCGGGATGGTGATGCTGTTGGCGCCGTTGGCATTGGTGGTGACGGGATAACCACTCGTTGCCCAAGCCGTCGATGCCGCCAAGTTGCTGCTCTGTTGCAAGGTGTATATGCCCGTGTAAGGCCAGGAAACAATGACGCTGTTGCCGACCTCGGAGATGCTCAGGTTGGGCGCGGGAGCCACGACCTGAACGTAAAAGGACTCCTGCTGGGACCACATGATGGAAGCCGAGTCGTATCCGGCCATTTGGGTCTGGATCGTGTAAAAGTCAGGCGGGGTGTTGGTCTTGACGACCAAGTTGAAGGTCCAGAGATCCGGGCTGGTGGTCGTGCATCCCACCATGAAGAAGTTGGTGGTGGTGCCGGGGAAGTAGCTGGTCCAAGCCGGGTCCGCGGTGCAGGCCAAGTGGTTGCCGCTGTTGCCCACGCCACCAGCGCCGAGGTTGTTGATGTTCAGCCCGTACTGGCCGCTGTAACCGTTGGTCACGTTCCACTGAATAACAGCGGTTTGGCCGGGTTTGACTTGGAAGACTTTGAGCAGTCCTTTGCCGAGATTTGTGGTGGTCTGAAAGTTGACGATGGCCATGCCGGTTTGGGGCGTGGTGTGGCATTCCGCGCAATTGACGTAAAAGGCGGCGGTGGCGCTGCCGCACAACGCGAACATCGCCGTGAGCGCCATCGTGGCCGCGACGGCGTCTCGGGCGGGTTGGGCACTGGAATGTATATTAGTCATAAGTCCTTGCGCTTTTTCAGCACTTCTATTTTCGTACGCGCAATAATCGGCATTGGGCACGAATGGAGCTAACCTTATTGTGGCTTTTCCATGGCAAAAATTGTGATCTCATTCAGGGCTTTTGGGGTCCTACCAGAGAGTGCTGAGGTTTATGCGATGCGTTACGCTGAGGCGGGGGCTGGGCAACTTGGTAACGTCACTGTATTAGGTCTGAAATTGCTGCATGAGGATGGGGACTCCAAAAAGGTGGTTGCTCTTACGGCGCACGAGATTCGTTCTCCAGAACCCCAAGGTGCATGCTGACACTGGGTTTTATCTGGCGTGTTGCAAACATGAGGCGCAAATTCATATTAGTCATCTCTGACCCCTTTTGACCCCGACCAAGATGATCGCCAGAAATTCCACGGTTCAAACCTATCACATCTCGCAGGAAAACGCACCTGCGTTTAACCCTAGCCGGGGTCAGCTAATGGTATTGTAATATGACAATACCATTAACTGACCCCGAACCGATGAGGCGCAAATTCATATTAGTCATCTCTGACCCCTTTGTGCGCGCTGAAAATGGTCGTCAAGGGGGCGGGGCTGGCAGTAGCCTTGGCGGCTATGAATTGGAATTGGCTTGAGCATCAATCGTGGAAAGGGCAGGCACTGCTGCTGGCGGGTTGGCTGGTTTGCGGCAGCGTTGCGCTGGCCGCGCCGGAAGAGAACGTCGTTCGCGCGGTGTTGAATAACGGCTTGCGCGTGGTGATCGTGCGCAACCCGCTGGCCCCGGTCGTCACGACCGTCCTCAATTACGAGGTGGGCTCGGACGAGACGCCGGCGGGATTTCCGGGGATGGCCCACGCCAGCGAACATATCATGTTTCGCGGCAGCCCCGGCCTGACGGCGGCGCAACTGGCCAATATCAGCGCGGCGATCGGGGGCGATTTCGACGCGGACACACAGCAGATGGTGACGCAGTATTTTTTCACCGTTCCCGCGGAGGATTTGGACATCGCGCTGCACATCGAATCGGTGCGGATGCGGGGGGTGCTGGCGAGCGATGAATTGTGGGGCAAGGAGCGCGGGGCGATCGAGCAGGAGGTGGCGCAGGATTTGTCCAATCCGGTGTATGTTTTTTACACCAATCTGCTGACGCTGGTTTACAAGGGGACACCCTATGCGTGGGACGCGCTGGGGTCGCGCCCTTCGTTTGACAAGACGACGGGGGCGATGCTGAAGGAATTTCACGACACGTGGTACGCGCCCAACAACGCCATCCTGGTCATCTGCGGGGACGTTGACCCCGAAGCGGCCCTGGCCACGGTGAAGGGACTTTTTGACGATGTGCCGCGGGCCAATCTGCCCGAGCACCCGGAGTTTCATTTCCAACCGGTGCAGCCGCAAACGCTGAAAGTCGATACGGATTTGCCGACGGGCATGGCGGTGATCGCGTTCAGGTTTCCGGGCACGGACAGTCCGGATTACGCCGCGTTGGAGGTGTTGACCGACGTCTTGGGCAGCATGCGGGGACGGCTCTACGGGCTGGTGCCCGAGGGCAAGGCGCTGTCGGCCTCTTTTTCTTATGATACGCTGCCGCGGGCCGGGATCGGGTACGCGATTGGGGGATTTCCCAAGGGTGCGGACGCGGAAGGGTTGGTCGGGCAGATGCGCGAAATCCTAGTCAGCGAAGCCGCGAAGGGGCTATCGGAAGACTTGGTGGAAGCGGCCAAGCGGCGGGAGGTGGCGAGCCTGGAGTTTCAGAAGGATTCGGTCTCCGGCCTGGCCATGGCGTGGTCGCAGGCGCTGGCGGTGGAGAGCCGCCAATCGCCGCAGGACGATGTTGATGCCATTCGCAGGGTGACGGTGGGGGATGTCAACCGGGTCGCGAAGGAGTTTCTGGACACCAATCACGCCATTATTGCCATTCTTTCGCCGCGGCCGTCGGGCAAGCCGATTTCTTCCAAGAGTTTTGGAGGCAAGGAGTCATTCGCCACCAGCGAAGCGGGCAAGGTCAAATTGCCGGATTGGGCCGCGCACGCGGTGGAGCGACTGGACATTCCGCATTCGAGCGTGCATCCCTCGGTGACTGTTTTGCGCAACGGCCTCAAGGTGATTGTGCAGGCGGAATCGGTGAGCGGTTCGGTCAGCGTGTATGGGCGTGTCAAGTGCAACGCGGACGTGGAGGCGGCCAAGGGCAAGGACGGTGTGGACGACGCGCTGGGGCAGCTTTTTTCTTATGGGAGCAAGACGCTGGACCGGCTGGCGTTTCAAAAGGCGCTGGATGACATCGGAGCCAACGAATCTGCGGGGACGGATTTTTCGCTGGAGGTGTTAGCGGAGGATTTTGAGCGCGGGGTGCAATTGCTGGCGGACAATGAATTGTCGCCGGCGCTGCCGGCACAGGCCTTTGACGTCATCCGTCCGCAGTTGGCGGCGTCGGTGGCGGGCCAGTTGGAAAGCCCGTCCTATTTGGAAAGCCGCGCGGTGAAGAAAGGGCTATTCCCCAAACGCGATCCGGCGCAGCGCGAGGCGACACCCAAGACGATCAAAGGGTTGACGCTGGAAGACGTCACCCAGTTCTATCACCGGGCGTTTCGTCCGGACCTGACGACCATCGTCGTGGTGGGCAAGGTGACACCGGAAACGGCGCAGGCGGTGGTGGAGAAATACTTTGGCAGTTGGGGCGCGGAGGGCGCCAAGCCGGAGACACTCTTGCCGGCGGTGCCGCCGAACAAGCCGTGGACAGCGCGGGTGCCGGACAGCAGCCGCGTGCAGGATGAGGTCACGCTGACTGAGACGATGGGGCTGACGTTGACTGACAACGAACGATACGCGCTGGAACTGGGCAACCACGTTTTGGGAGGAGCTTTTTACGCCACGCGCCTCTACCACGACCTGCGCGAAGAGGCGGGACTGGTCTATTTTGTGGATTCGTCGATGCAATTCGGCCAGACCCGCTCGATCTACACGGTCAATTACGCGTGCGATCCGCCTAACGTGGGCAAGGCGCGCGCGATCATCGTGAGCAATCTCAAGGCGATGCAGGAGAGGGATGTGACGCCGGAGGAATTGCGGCAGGCCAAGGGTTTGCTGTTGCGGGCCATCCCGCTTTCCGAATCGAGCGTGGCGCGAGTGGCGCAGGGCTGGCTTTATCGTTCGACGCACGATCTGCCGCTGGACGAGCCGCTGCGGGCGGCGCGGCGTTATTTCGACTTGACGGCACCGGAAGTGCGGGCTGCGTTTGGCAAATGGATTCGCCCCGCCGATTTGGTGCAAGTTTCCCTCGGCCCGTAAAGGGCGATCGCCCCCGCCACCCATGTCACCGCGATAAATGATGATTTGGCGGATGACGAAACTTTGATCCGGGGAGGTCAAAGTTTTGCAAGATTTTCCGCGCCGATCAATTTGGCGCGACAAATAAACGGCCAGGGGATGAGGGTCAAACCAACGGGCCGGGAGCGCTCTTTTTTGCCGTCCACGAGCAAAGATTGGCGCGCCATTTTCGCAGCACGCCGACGAAGACATAGTCCCAGCGGCGGTTGAAGACGCCAAGGGGTGAATCACCTTTTTTGACAGCGAGCGAGAGCGCCCAGAAAACCAGGATGACGCCGATGAGCCGGTTCTGCCAGCCGTCCAGCGGCCACTGATGCCTCCACATCCACATCGGGTGCTGGCTCAACGGCCCGAAGTAAAAGATCGGCCACAAGTCGGCGGGCGTCGGGCCGCGCGAGCCGACCAGGTCGCACAACAAGTGCAAATGATACGTCAACAATGAAAGTCCCAGGACTTTCCATCGCCGCCGCGCCAACGCCGCCAGCAGGACCGAACACGCCAGAGCCGCCGGCAATCCGTGCGTGAGCCAGTGGTGATATTGCGGATAGTAGTAGTACTGCCCGGTGCGCAATGAACCGTGGGCCACGTCAAGTATTATGCCCAGCCCGTCCAGGTCCGGCGCGACTCCAGCCAGCGTGACCAATCGCCGGTCGCGCAGGTTGTCGGTAGTCCACGCCGCCACGATCCAACTGGCCAGCAAATGTGTCGTGGGTGACATGCGCTGGCGCCGATCACATGAGTTTGAATTTCGGCAGGTCCTGAAGGTCGATGAGACCGACGGGTTCGTGGCGGGCGTTGACCACAATGAGGTCGTCGATGTTGCGCTGGTTGAAGATTTTCAAGGCCTCGGCCGCGAGGGCCTCGTCTCGAATGCAGACCGGATTGGGCGTCATGACACTGCGCAACGGTTTGGCCAGGATGGCCTCGTCCGCGGTCATTTGGCGGCGGAGGTCGCCGTCGGTGAAGACGCCGGTCAACTTGCCGCGCCGGTCGATAATGCTGACGCTGCCGGATTTGGCGCGGCACATGAGCAGGAGCGCTTCCTTGACGGTGAGGTCTTCGGGCGCGACGGAGTTGCGGCTGCCGGTGCGCATGATTTCGCCGACCTTCATCAGCAGGGCGCGGCCAATGGCGCCTGAGGGATGATGCCTGGCGTAATCCTTTTGCTTGAAACCGCGGGCCTGCAAGACCGTCATGGCAAGGGCGTCGCCCAGGGCGAGCATGGCGGTGGTGCTGGCGGTGGGGGCGAGGTTGAAGGGGCAGGCTTCCTTGGGGACCTTCACGTTCAAAACGATGTCGCTGTAGCGGGCGAGGGAGGATTTGACGGCGCCGGTCAAGGAAATGATTTTGACAGAGAATCGTTTCAGCGCCGGAATGAGGTTCAGCAATTCCTCCGATTCGCCCGAATAGCTCAGGGCCAGGATGACGTCGCCGTCGCTGACGATGCCCAGGTCGCCGTGCAAGGCATCGACGCTGTGGAGGAAAACGCTTGTGGAGCCTGTGCTGGTGAGAGTGGCGGCGATCTTCTGGCCGACGTTGCCGGATTTGCCGATGCCGACGACGACGATCTTGCCGCGCTGGCGCAGGGCCTCGACCACGATTGCCACCGCGGTGTCAAAGCCGGCGTCCAGTTGCCGTCGGACGGCTCGGAGGGCCGCGATTTCGATGTCGAAGACTTCCCGCGCTCTGGGCAGATGATCCATGGAGGGAGGTTGCCAGCAAGCGGGACGGTTTTCAACATGGACTTCCGGCGGGGCGGGACTACGGTAAGGATTATGAAAGCCTTATGGGCGTGTTGTTTGTCATTATGCCTGGTGTCCGCGGCGGCGGGGGAGGACGCGGCCGAGGCTTACAATCGCTTCGGGTTCGAGTTGCTGGGGCAATGCCGGAAGACGCTGGCGGCGACGAACTTTTTTTTGAGTCCCGCGGGCGTGGTATTCGCGTTGTCGATGGTGCAAAACGGGGCGGGAGGCGAGACGTTGCGGCAAATCCAGGCGATGCTGCATACGGAGGAGATTCCGGTGGCGGAGGTGAACGAGGCCAACAAAGTGCTGCTGAGTCATCTGTCCAACCTGGACCCAAAGATCAAACTGGAAATCGCCAACTCGATCTGGACGGACCAGAGGGCCGAGATCCGGCCCGGCTTCATCGCGGCCAACCGGCGTTGGTACAACGCCGAGGCTGCCAGCGCGGATTTTCAAGACCCCACGACTGTCAAAAAGATCAACGAATGGGTGAGCGATCACACGCACGGCAAGATTCCAGAAATGGTCCGGGCGCCGCTGGATCCGATGCTGCGGCTGATCCTGCTGGACGCGATTTATTTCAAGGGTGACTGGCTGGCGCCGTTTGAGACGAACCTGACGCGCGAGCTGCCGTTCAGGCTGGCGTCCGGGGCGACGGTGGCGCATCCACGGATGAAACATTCGGGCAAGTTTGAGTATTACGAAGGGGAGGACGTTCAGGCGGTGGAGCTACCTTACGCGGGCCGGGACATCAGCATGTATGTTTTTCTGCCCAAGGGGCGGCTGGACGGGCTGCCGGCCGTACTGAGGGCGGAGACATTTGACCAATGGATCGGGCGGATGCAGTCCCGCCAAGGCACGGTGGAATTGCCGCGATTCAAACTGGAGAACGAATACGATCTGAAGAACGTTCTGGGTTCGCTGGGGATGCGGGCGGCCTTCACCAAAGAGGCGGATTTGAGCGGGATTTCGGACGAGGCCCTGTGCATTGATTGGGTCAAGCAAAAAACGTATCTGGAAGTCAACGAGCAGGGGACAGTGGCGGCGGCGGTGACGGGAGTCGGAGTGCGGGCGATGGCGATGCGCGCGCCGGAGGCGCCGTTTGAGATGGTGGTGGACCGGCCATTTTTACTGGCCATCCGCGAGAAGCAAACGGGATTGATACTTTTTGTCGGAGCGATTTTTGATCCGCGATAAGCGGAGGGCAGCGGGCGAAGGAGAACGCGCCCAGGGGCGCTTGCTCATAAGGCGGCCACGGCGCCTACGGCATGACGATGACCGTATCTCCGGCTTCCAGGGCCATGTCCTGGTGGTGGAGGAGATCGATGCCTTTGAATTCACCGGCGACCTGGCCGTTGCGAATGACCCGGATGAGTTCCGGATTCATAAACGCCGTGTAATCGGCCGCGACAATGGCCTGACTCAAGGTCATGTCCTCTTCCCACGGCACGACCGGATTGCGCACCGGCCCCTGCACGAACACGACCGGGCCTTGCTGTGCCGCGGCCTGTTGTTGCGCCTGTAGAGCCCGCGTCTGTCCGGTGACATAGGCCTGCTGGGCTTCCAGAGCGGCCTTTTTCTTGCTGACACATCCGGCGGCGAAAAAGACGAGCAAAAGACAAAGGGCGACCGTCCGCATAACTCAACAACTGGTGGGCACCTGGCGCAAAACCTCCAGGCAATGCGGGATGGCGTCGGCGACAAAGCCCAGACATTCGAGAGCGCCGGAGGGTTTGCCCGGGAGGCAAATCACCAGGGACTGATCGACGACAGCGGCGAGATTGCGCGAGAGGATTGCGTTTTTGGTGATCTTCATCGATTCCAGGCGCATGACTTCGCCAAAGCCGGGGAGTTCGCGGGAGGCGATTTCGCGCACGGCCTCCGGGGTGACGTCGCGCTCGGCCACGCCGGTGCCGCCCGTGGTCAGCACCAAGTGGCAGCCCTTGTTGATCAGTTGGCGAATGGCGCGCTGGATGTCACGTTTTTCGTCCGGCACCACTTCCTGGGCCAAAACGCGCCAGGCGCGCGCCTCCGCGGCCTGGCGCAGGGCCGGGCCGCCGAGGTCGTCGTAGAGGCCGCGGGCGGCGCGATCGGAGATGGAGATGATTCCGGCCTGGATTTGCATCAGTTTTTTGATTTTGACACCAGGGAGATTTCTGTGATGCGCATGGATTTGTCCACGGCCTTGCACATGTCGTAAATGGCCAGCGCGGCCAGGCTCACGGCGGTCAGGGCCTCCATTTCGACGCCGGTGGAGGCGGTGATTTTGGCGGTGGCGGTGATGACGACGCGGTTGCGGGCCGGGGGGATTTCAAACTCGACGGCGCAATGGGTCAGGGGGAGGGGGTGGCAGAGGGGGATCAAGGCGCCGGTTTGTTTTGCGGCCATGATGCCGGCCAGGCGGGCGGTGGCCCAGACGTTGCCCTTGGCCAGGTGGTTCCTTTGGATGGCCGCGATGGTGGCCGGCTGGAGGTGGATTTCACCGCGCGCCACCGCCACGCGGGCGGCGGGTACTTTGGCGGAAACATCCACCATCCTGACCCGGCCGCGGGCGTCGAGATGAGAGAGCTTTTTCATGGCCGCTGAGGGTGAACCACCCCCTCTTTCCATTGAACCACGGCGGCGCGCATTTGTTCCGCGAAATGCCAGTTCATTTTGACGTGTTTGGGGATGAACCCCGGCGAAGTCCCCAGCAAATCGGTCGTCACCAGGATTTCGCCGTCGCAGTCCGGGCCGGAGCCGATGCCGATGGTGGGGATGGGAACCGCGGCGGTGACGGCGCGGGCGACCGGCGCGGAAACCAACTCCAGCACGATGGCGAAGGCGCCGGCCGTGGCCAGCGCGGCGGCGTCATCGAGCAAGGCCAGGCGCTCGGCCTCGGTCTTGCCCTTGATATGATAGCCGCCTTCGAGGAGGACGTTTTGGGGCAACATGCCAAGATGCCCGATAAGCGGGATGCCGTCGGCAAGGATGGCCTGGAGTTGCGGCAATATGGCGCGGCCGCCTTCGGCCTTGACGGCTTCGGCCCCGGCGTCGCGCAGGCGGCGTGCGTTGGCGAGGGCGTCGGCGGGCGTGCGACAAGTGCCAAAAGGCAGGTCGGCGGCGAGCAGGGCCTGCGGCTTTGCGCGGGCGACGGCGCGGACGTGGTGTTCCATTTCGGCCATCGTGACGTGGGTGGTGTCCGGGTAGCCCAGGATCGGCATGCCGACCGAATCGCCGACGAGCAGGAGGGGCAGGCCGGCGCCGTCGAGCATTTTGGCCATGGCGAAATCATAAACGGTGAGGGCGGCGATGCGTTCGCGGCCTTTCATGGAGCGGAGACGTGTGATCTTGTCGGCGTTCATCGCAGCAGTATTTCGCGCCGAATGCTCTCGAGCAATTCATCGGGGCGCGCGGTGGCGGTGCCGAGCTTGCCCACGACAATGCCGGCGGCATGGTTGGAAAGGATGGCGGCCTCCAGGGGCGAGGCCCCGGCCACAATCGCCAGGGTGAAGGTGGCAATGACGGTGTCGCCGGCGCCGGAGACGTCAAACACTTCCCGCGCCGTGGTGGGGATGTGAAAGGATTGTTGACCGCGCTGGCACAGGAGCATGCCCTGGTCGCCCAGGGTGATCAGGAGGACGGCGGGCTGCATTTCGCGCAGGAGTTTCTCGGCCACTTGCAGAAGCGCGGCATCCTGCGGGGGCGGCGCGCCCTGCGCGTTGTCGGGCAGGCCGGCAAGGCCGAAGGCCTCCTTGCGGTTGGGTGTAAGGAGGGAGACGCGGGACAAATCCAGATGATGGGATGGTTTTGGGTCCATGCTCAACCAGACACCGCGTTGGCGGCACAATTTTTTGGCGGCGTCGAGCAGCGGCTGAGTGACGACGCCCTTGGCGTAATCGCCGACGATGAGAGCGTCGGCGGATCGGAGAGCGCGTTCTGTCTTGGCGAGCAGGAGTTGCGTGGTGGCTTCATCGAGGGCGGCACGGGTTTCGCGATCGACCCGGACGACTTGCTGGCGGTGGGCGATGATCCGCGTTTTGATGGTGGTCAGACGGTTCGAGCAGGAAAAGACGCCGCGGCAGCCGATGCCATCGCGCTGGAGAATCCGCCTGAGATGGCCGGCGGCGATGTCCTCGCCGACCACCCCAAGCAAATCGGAGCGGACTTGCAAATCCGCGAGGTTGCGCGCGACGTTGCCCGCGCCGCCTGGAACAAAAGTCTCACTTTCGAACTCGACGACGGGAACCGGGGCTTCGGGGGAAATACGCGCCACTCTGCCCCAGAGAAAGTGGTCCAGCATGAGGTCGCCCAGCACCAGGACGCGCGCGCGCCTGGCGGCGGCCAGGATTTGGTGAACGCGCGAAAGGCGGGGAAGGCGGGGATGGATGGTTTGAGGTTTGATGTTCAAGGGAACAATGGAGTTGTTCTAGGTCAAAAATGCGGTCAACGGGCTGGTGGCGTTGGCGGCCACCGCCGGATCGGGCAGGCCGGCTTCAAAGGCCTCGCGCCCGCATTGGACGGCGGCGGCAAAGGCCCGCGCCATGCGGCAGGGATCGTTGGCGACCGCGATGGCGGTGTTGACCAGGACGGCGTCGGCGCCCATTTCCATCGCTTCGGCGGCGTGGCTGGGAGCGCCGATGCCGGCATCGACGACGACGGGGACGGTGGCCTGCTCGATGATGATGCGGATTTGGTGGCGTGTTTCCAGGCCGCGATTGGAGCCGATGGGCGAACCCAGCGGCATGACCGTGGCCGTGCCCGCGTCCTGCAATCGTTTGGCCAGGACCGGGTCGGCGTTGATGTAGGGAAGGACGACAAAGCCTTCGCGCACGAGGATTTCAGCGGCGGCGAGCGTCTCGACCGGGTCGGGCAGCAAATAGCGCGGGTCGGGGTGGATTTCCAGTTTGATCCAATTGGGCAGGCCGGCGGCAACGGCCAGGCGGGCGAGGCGGACGGCCTCGGCGGCGTCCCTTGCGCCGCTGGTATTGGGGAGGAGCAAATACCGCTGCGGGTCAATGAACTCAAGGATGTTGGCGAACGGATCGTTCTGCCCGCTCAAGTCGGCCCGGCGCAAGGCGACGGTCACGATTTCCGCGCCGCTGGCGGCGAGGGTTTCGCGCATCAAATCAGGCGAGGAAAACTTGCCCGTGCCGACCAGCAAGCGCGACCGGAACGGCCTGCCGGCAATGGTGAATGTCGTCGTATCGTTCAACGTTCAAAAGGCAAAGGATGGAGCGGCGGGAGCGGGGTGGAAAGTTAAAAGTTTTCTCACGGTGGCGTGGTTGACCGAGCGGTGTCCTGCCCGGAGGCGGTAAGATCGTAACAAGCGACCCCGTGACTGATCCGGAGGAACATTTTGCCATGAGCTATCGCCGGCGTGCTCCAGCGGACGGCGCCGACAGCAGTCGAACCAAGCAGGCGGCCATCCAGCGCATCGAGCATCTGGAGATCCACGGAATTACCGGTCAAGATGAATACCTTGCCGCCCACCGTGATTGGCGACGAATATTGGCTTTCCGGGATCGGGGTATGCCAGAGAATATCGCCGGTGTTCAGGTTCCGGCAGACGATGTGATAGGCACCACGCAGCGTGGAACGATCAGTCCCCGCTTTGTAAGTGAAACCGGGATCAAGCATGAAAAAATGATCGGCATCCGCCGCCGGCGTCGAGAATTCCTCGCCGTAGGGCACGTGCCACAGTTCGCGCGGAGTTTCGGAGGAAAGGTCAAAACCTCGCAATGCCTCCTGGCTTGTAGCGAGCAAGATATTTCCCGACAGGACCGGTGTGACCCCGTAGGTAACGAGATGTTTTCCTCCGCCCGGCAACTCCCAAATGATGCGGCCAGTTTTTGCGTCCAGGCAGGAGAGCCGATGTTGACCGGCATAGACGATACGATCCGCGGGACAAACAGAGACCGAGGAATTGGCGCCCGACCAGCCGCCGCCTTCCTGCGCCTGCCATAAGAGCTTACCGGTTTGAAGATCATAACCAAGCGGCGGGCCACAGAGAACGACAGCCACACCGGCCACAATGGCAAAGGACGAACAAACTTCCTGACGCGGACCGGTCAAAGCCGGATCCTTTGACGGGAGACGCGTGTCGTTTTCCCAGATAAGCACGCCGCTGGCCGCATCCAGGCAATAACAAAACCGCGCTCCCATGACCAGGCAACGGCCCCCACTGATGCACGGGGTTCCCGAGGCGTCATGCAACGTTACCATGGCCACCGGAAAATTCCTTTGCCATTTTTTTTCGCCCGTTTTTTCGTCCAGACAAACAACCGTGTCTAATTTCGCGTCCCTTTGGTGAATATAGACATAGACACGGCCGTTGGCCACGACAGGGCTGCTGTTGCCGCCCGATGGCAACTCATGGGTGACCCATATTTTGCGGGGTCCCTCGGGTGGCCACGAACTTGCCAGAACCTCGGCGGAAGTTCCAGAACCGTTGCGGTTCGGTCCGCGCCACTCCGGCCAGTCGGCTGCCCTCAGTGCTTTTTCGCGCGCAATCCGTGCCTTGAGTTGCGCGCTCACGGCAGCGGCTTGAAGTTGTTGTGATTGCTGCTTCGTGCGGTTCTCAAGTTCGGTTTCCGCCTGCGCCCTTACGGGATCGAATCCGAAGGCTTGTTGAATGTTTGTCGATAAGTTCGTGAAGGCGACTCTTGCACCGCCGCCGTCAAAGATGACTGTCGCATAAGTGGCGTTTCTCCGCGTGATTGTGGCATTCACATAGCTGTGCCCATCAAGTGTGTGGAGAACATCAAAATGAAGTTCATTTGTTTGCGCTCCAACCAACCCGGCGGTGAGTATGAGTAATGCAACTGCTTTCACAGGGACGCAAGTGTTTGCTTGACCAAGTGTTGCAATGCAAGCGTATTCGCAGTCGGCATATTCTCCGTCAGTGTCATTTCGGCTTTTGCGCGAGGTTGTTTTGGATTAGAGTCGGGTGATGCTAAAACCGCCGGAGACAATCCAACCGCCGCGCGGCGTCAAACGCTACGCCGGGCGCGTGATTTACATCTACGCCTTTGACGTGGCGTACGAGATGACGCGCCAACCTGTTCCGCAGGTGCTTGGCCAGCCGGTGGCGCAATTCTGCATCGACGCCAGCCGGCGCAACCCGCGCCACTTGTTTTTTGTGCGCCCGCAGATGGTGCGCCTGCCGCCCATGGAACGCATCGGCCCCAACGGCCCGGTGCGGATTGAGCGGACGCTGAAACTGCTGCCGGTCGGTGGGTTGAGCGTCACCATATCGGTTCCCTTTGAGGTGCAAACGATTGAGGATTTGGTGGCCTACCATGATTTGGAGTTTTCCAACGGGGTGTTGAGCCAGGAGGTGCGGCAGTTGGCGGAAGAGGCCCGGCGCGAACTGGCGCCCTATTTCATCAAACCGGTCGCGCAACTGGCCGAGGAGGAGGCCTACACCGTCTTTTGCATCGACGCCCCATTGCTGGCGGAGGACGGGCGGCCGCTGAGCGCGGAGGATTGGCTGCACCAACACCGTCGGGAAGTGGCGGCGCTGCTGACGCAGGAGAACGACGTGAACCAGCTTTCGCGACAGGAGGCCGACGAATCGACCGGCCGCTACCTGAGCTATTACGAGAACGACCTGGCGGTGCTGGACTGGGACGCGGCCCTGATCGTGCAGGAGCCGGGGCAATTGGATGAGATACTCTACGTTTTGGAACTGGCCAACCTGCAACTGGCCGAACTGGAGGCCTACGACCGCATATTGGACACGGCACTGGAGCGGTCTTACCGCGATCTGACGCAACGGCCGCGGCGCCGCGGTGAAATCATGCGCGAACTGCGCGAAATCCGGATCGACCTGGCGCGCTTCAGCGATGAGTTATCCAACATCACGAAATTCTTCGGCGACTGGCACGTGGCGCGGATTTACGAGAACATCGCCGCCCGATTTCATTTGGGCGACTGGCATCGGACAATCGACAAAAAGCTGGAGACGCTGGACGATCTATACCAGTTGCTCAACCAGGACCGGACCAACCGGTGGATGCTGACGCTGGAGGTGACGATCGTGCTTCTATTCATAATCGATTTGATCCTGCTGGTGGTGGGATTAAAAAGATAAGAAATGGCGGGGCTGTCAACCGTCGCCGCATTGAATCCTGCAAGCAACCTATGATCGCGTTTTTGGCCAAACGAATCTCGGCAAAGCGAATCGCCACAGCGCTCCTCTTATCCGTCGCCACAATGTCCAATGCGTTTGGGGAGGAAAGCAAGCCCGGACCCAAATCCATTGCCGAGCTGCAGAGGGCGATCGAAGCAGTTTTGAAAGAAACCAAAACTCCCGGCGCGGCCATCGCCATCGTCTCGCGCGACAAAGCGGAGTGGGTCGCCGGCATCGGCAAAGCCGACGTTGCCGCCAACAAACCGGCAACCGCGGAGACCCTTTTTCGCATCGGCTCGACATCGAAGGCGTTTGCAGCATTGGCAGCACTCCAATTACAGGAGGAAGGCAAACTCAAACTCACGGACACGGTGAGGCAATGGGTGTCGGAAGTGGCCTTTACGAACCCATGGGAGGCAAGCGATCCTGTGCGCCTAGTCCACCTCATGGAACACACGACGGGTTTTGACGACATCCACCTGCGCGAGTATGCGCTCAATGATCCGACGCCAATCACCTTAAAGGATGCCCTGGTCTATGGCGCATCTTCACGCGTATCACGCTGGGCTCCTGGAACCCGGATGGCTTACTGCAATTCCGGGCCCGCCGTACTGGCGGCGGTCATTGAAAAGGTTTCCGGGAAGCGCTTTGAAGATTATGTGCAGGAGCATTTTTTCAATCCGCTGCGCATGGATAGCGCCAGTTATTTTTACACACCGGCAGTGGAGCAGCAGCTTGCCAAGTTGTATCACCCAGATGGCGTCACGCCGTATCCCTACTGGCACATTTCCTACCGGGCCGCCGGCTCCATCAATGCGTCGGCAAAGGACATGGCCAATTATGTGCGGTTTTATCTCCAACGGGGCAGCCTGGACGGCATACAACTGGTCCAATCCTCGTCCATCGAGCGCATGGAAAGGACGGAAACTTTGCCGTCGGCAAAATTGGGCAAGGTAGCTTGGTATGGGCTTTACAATGACGCAAGCGCTGAAGGCGCGTTTGTATTTCACGGACACAGCGGCGCGGTCATGGGCGGCCTCACTGACATGGCTTATCTTCCTGAGTACGGTCGCGGTTACGCCGTCATGATCAATTCGGGAAAAGGCAAGGCAATGAACCAAATTGCAAAACTGGTCCGGCAATACGTGATTCGCGATCTGACGCCGCCGGCCATGCCACCCGCCGCGTCCGTTCCGGCCGAACTGCAACGGCATTATGGCGGATACTATCAGGTCATTAGCCCCCGCAACCAGTGGTTATATGGCTTTGAGAGGTTGATATACATTGAGAGACTGGCCTTCAGTGCCGACGGGCTTTCCACCAGCATCTACGGTCTTAGTCACGAGCGATGGGTGCCCGTATCGGAGCGGTTGTTTCGCGTGGAAGATCAGTCGGCGCCGACCCTCGCGCTGTTGCCTGATGCCGATGGAGAAGTAATGATCCAATCCAGGTGGACGACCTTCAAGCACGTATCCGCTTTGCGGTACTGGGCGCAGATCGTCGGAATCGCATTGGTCTCCGTCTTGACGTTGAGTTCGGTCCTCTTCGCTCCGATTTGGGGACTGCGAAAGCTCTTGGGCAGACTGCCTGACGCCGGTCCGCTGGCGGTGCGGATTGTGCCGTTGCTGAGCGCGGTTTTGCTGATGGTCTTTGACGGCCTTATTGTTGTCGCAGTGTGGGGGATGATCATCGGTGTTGTCACGGATTTGTCCGCGTTGGGCACTCCCTCCTTTCTTAGTGTTAGCATCATGCTCGTGAGCATTGCCTATCCTCTGGCCGCGGCGGCGAGCCTGTTTATCGTCATTCGCGAAAGACGCGCGCCCATGAATCGCATCGCCTACTGGCATTCGGTTTTCGTCGCAATGGCCATGGCCGCGGTCGCAGTCTATTATGGATACTGGGGCCTGATTGGGCTGCGTCTTTGGGCGTAACAACCGGTCTTAACTTCACCAGGAAACGGGCAGCAGGGCCGTGGCGACAGTGTCGGGGTCCTGGCGCTGGCGCAACGACTGTTCGACGGCGGCCAGGGTGCGCTGAACCGGGCCGTCGAAGATCGTGCGGCCCGAGGCCTGAACATGCACCGGTTGGTCGAGGTCGAGCAATTGGTCGGAAAGGCGAAGGATCAACTTGCCGGTGGACGGCGCTTCAATCGTAATGGTCTGGCCTTCGACATGAGCGGCGTAAATGACGGCGGGGTCGGCCGCCCCCGGCGCGCGCTCCAGCCAGTAAAGCCGGGGATGGGTGAAATTGTCGTTCTCCATCCAGACGACGCGTTTGGGCCAGGCGGCGCGGCGCAGGGGCGACATGCGGGCAATCGCCTCGGCTTCGCGGCCCATCATGTTGTGGCTCAAGCCGGCATAGACGGTGAGACGATGTTCGTATCCGGCCGGATCCTCCTTTTGCAAAGCGTCCATTTTGGCGCTGAATTCGCCCACGACGGTATTGCGGTGGTAGGCGGAATCCTCGCCGCCCATGTACAGTAAAAACGGCAGGTTGCGCAGGCCCTCGGGCGTGACGCTGTTGGGATGCCCCGCGCACATGGTCGCCGCGGCGAAACGGTCGGCCATGCGAGGGGCCAGTTGATAAACGCCGTCGCCGCCCGCCGAGTAACCGATGAGATAAACGCGGTTTGGATCGACACCGCGGCTGATGACCATGTCCGCAATCAAACGGTCAAACAACCCGTCGGCCCATTGGACGTGCCACATATCCCAGGTGTTGGCCGGGGCGCGCGGGGCGACGTTGATGCTGCCGGGCGGGAACTCGTAGCGGCCAAAGTAGCCCTTCCAATTGGCGTCGTTTTCCGCCTCGGTGCCTTGGCCGCCGCCGTGGAGGGTGATCCAAAGGCTGTGCTTGGCGCCGGGGGCGTCGCCGAAATCCCTCTCCATCCACTTCAAGGACTTGTCGCCAACACTAATATGCTTGTCCGCCAATTCTTGCGCGGCCTCTCCCTCCTGTTGCTTGACAATGTCGTGCCACGCAAGGGCGATGATCCGGGGAGCGTCCTGGCGGGAAAACGCCGCCTCGGGCGCGGGGCCGCGCTCGGCGGCTGGACGGTTCAGCCAGGATTCGGCCGTCAGGACGGGCTGTGCCATGGGCGCCATGTCGTTCCATGCAAAGTCGAGCGTGTGGGAGGCGGCGCACGAGGCGCATTGGACGACCTCTTCACGCCCCTGGCTGTCGCGGGTGAAACGAAAGGTCACTTCCTTGGCGCCCGGCGGCAGCGTAAAATCGGGCATGTCATTCAGATCGGCGGTGCCGGCGCGTGTTTGATTGGTGGCGATCACGCCGCCCGATTCGGAAATCATCTCGACATCCGCGGCAAGGCGCTCGCCGCCGGACTTGTCGAGCAAGCGGACATGAACAACCGGGGCGACGGCGTTGGTGCCGGCCTCCAGGAGGGCGTAGCGCGCGGAGACGTTGACACCCGGGACTTGCCGCGAGTCGAGGTCCCAGGCCAGCGGAAAGTACTGGCCGGTGCGGCGCCAGCTTGAGGCGTAGATTTGGTTGAGCGGGTTGGGGCTGCGGGCGGTCCTGGCGGCATCGTGATTGAACCAGGCGCGGTTGAGGCCCTCTTTTTTGTATTCGTCGGCGCCGGTGAAAAACCAATCGCCGTCCCAGATTTCCACCCAGGTATGGTTGCCCTCCTTGTCGTCCCATTGCGGGACGCCGGCGATGCGCGCGGGGATGCCGGCGGCGCGGCAGGCGTCAACGAGAATTATGGACAGGCCGGTGCAGGTGGCCATGCCCTGGAGGATGGATTCCTCGGGGCCTTGATTGTTGCGCCTGCGGTGGATGTTGTAGTGGACGTTGATGCGATTGAAGACCTCGCGGTTCAAGGCCTGGGCGGCTTCGGTCGCCGTGTTGCAATTGCTCACGATGTCGGCGGCCATCTCGTAGAAGCGCGGCCGCCAGAGATCACGCCCCTCGTCCAGCGAAGCGTAGGGCAGCACGTCGTTAAGAAAGAGCCTTTCCGGCGCGGCCTTGGCCCACGGAAACCGCTGCCGGGCTTCGAAGGCCAGCGAAAGATTGTCCATGAGATAATCGCAGCTTAACCTGCCGCGATCTTCCACCGGCATGTTGTCCAACAAAAAATAAGCCGCCCGCCTGCCGGCATCGCCGAATTTCTCCGCGGCCTGGGCAACGAGCGACTCGCTCTCAACGGCCAGCGGCTCATCCAGTTTGAGCAGGCGGTCCTGGCGGATGCGCCAGACGCGCTGGCGGCCGCCATCGTCGAAAGCGACCGAGCAGAAGTAGCCGTCGGGCGTCGGTTCCAGGCTGGGCGCTTGAACGCCGGCGGGAAGACTTGAGGTGGAGACGTCCAGATCGGCCAGATTGGTGGCCCAGCGCTGGTGCGCCTTGACGAAATCGCGTTGCGCATAATAAACCTCCAGCGCAAGGTCGCGGGCCGGTTTGCCGGGAATGGGCGCAACGGCGACGGGGTCGGGGGCCGGGCGGCTGGTGAATTGGAGCAGGCCCCACATTTCGGGCCGATGCATATCGACGACCCCCTGGGGGGACCAGACCCAATTGTCCTCCGGCGTGTCGGGCACCTTTTGATAGGCGCCGTTGTTGGTGGTGATTTGCCATTCGACGCGCGAGAAATCGATGCGCCACTGTTCGCCCTCGATGGGCGGGCCGGGATGGCGGGCGTGCTCGGAGAGGGCGCTCCACGGGAATGCCAGTTCGACCGTCCAGCCGGTATCGACGTCGGCCGGGTTGTTGATCGTGCCGTTAACGTGGACGGCGGTTTTGGCGCCGGTGATTTCCCACTCGGTGTGGGGCATGCCTCCGTCCTTGTAAGGCTTATCGAGCAGTAAATCCCAGGTGGTGTTAAGGGCGTTCATCTCGAACTCGTAGTAAGGCTCCGTTTGGCCCTTGGGATCGATGAACACCTCGAAATCCGGGTCCAGGAAAATGATCGAGTCGTGGTTGGTGAGCGTGGCCCAGACGTGGGGTTCCTCCAATTCGGCGCCGATGTAAAGATAGGTGTCATCCCAAAGCAATTTGACGTGGGTGCGAAAGCGCGGCTTGGGTTTGGCGGCGCCCTGGATGTCGCCGGAATCTTCCGTCCACGGCGCGGCGGCCCAGGCTGGGTCGTCGAGTTTTCCGTCGATGACGATGGGCGAGGTGGCGCGGCGGCAGAGGTAAGACCTGGGAGTGATGGGCTGCATTTTATCGAGCCATTCGGCGTGATCGGAGGCGCAGAGCGCGGCCGGCGCGAACGCCAGGCAACCCGCCAGCACCGCCAATTGACGGGGCGGCCATTTGAGTCCGGGCAAGAATTTCATTGGGCTGAACGATTGCAAATATCTATTAGTCATTGTTGAACAGGAGGCGGCTGGCGTCAAGTTGAAGACTGGGGGTAGCGGCACTGCAGGGCGAGTCCACGAAGGCAGGCAAGGGTTTCGGCGGGAGTTTCAGGCGTGGCGGCATTTTGGGTTTTTGGGGTTGAGCGTGTGGAAGAGGGGCAGGAAAGGGACCGAAAGGACATAAGGGACGACAGGGACGAAAAAAAATGGCGGATAGGCTGGGCTGGGATAGCAGCGCCGCCGTCGAGGCTTTGGCGCAAGAAGGTTTTTTGCGCGATGGACGGCAAGTGGCGGCAAAGGGTCGCAATTATCAGCAATTGCCGGGGTTTTTGAAGGTTTTTGGTCTTTAGGGTGGGTCAAAATGACGCACACGCAAGGGGCACAGCGCGGTTGGGCGCAACCCTAATGCCTCTTATCCCGGACCTCGCGCAGGAGATACAGAGAAGGGCAAGGCGTGACTGGTCACCTTGACTAGGCTTGACTAACCTTGACTTCTTCTTGACGGTTCGGAGCCGGGGAAGGGCCTAAGAGTATGACTATAAGGAAGATGCAGATCAATCAGCGATAGCTTGACCGGCGCCTTGACTTGCCTTGACCAAGCTTGACTGGTGGGGTGGCTTTAACGTTAACGTAGATCGGGTTGAGTGCTTTTGGGTCGCTCGCGCGGTGGGCGGGCGGCTGGCGCTTGCCGTTATGTCAAAGAGCAATCCGACACCGCTTAATGTCCCATATAATTATGGGACCGTCAAGTTCTTTTTTGAGGGTTTTTCAAGGACGTCAAGGGAATGGCTGGCAAGGGAATCTGATGGCAGGAACATGGAGGCAGAAAAATGGGGACGGTTTCATTGGGAATTGGTGATTGAAAATTGGTCAATGGCAATTTGGGGTTTTGACAGGATTGATAAGATTAACCGGGATACCTTGAACAACGGCGCAAGCGGACTCCGGGGTGCGCAAGGCATTATCAGCGATGGTGTGGGACGAATTGAAATTGGGCAAAAGCATGGTTTGACCGCTGCGACAAGACCCCGCTGCTGGCACTCGCCGCCGTCAATGAAAAAGCGCAATAGTGCAAATAGTGGGTAACGCTCGCCTTCGCCTCGGTGACTTCCGCCTTTAGCACGAAGGTGGAAAGCGCTAAAAAGAATAGACAAGGGAACATATTCTGTGGAATTTATGCGACAACAGCCGGACAATCGAGCCGGACGAGGAATAAAATGAGATCGCACTTTACAACCGGATACATTGCCGCGCTCTGCGCGGTATCGCTTGTTGCCATGATCAACGCGCAAAGGGC
Organism: Verrucomicrobiota bacterium; assembly: GCA_049517295.1. Classification (GTDB taxonomy): domain Bacteria; phylum Verrucomicrobiota; class Verrucomicrobiia; order Limisphaerales; family Palsa-1400; genus JBEKSF01. The sequence goes on along the minus strand of JBEKSF010000055.1, from coordinate 13,278 downwards.
GTTTGCCGACCCACCCGCCGAATTAGCCATCGCGCCCGGCCCGTTTCAACCGACGATGGATTCGCTCACGAATTACGAATACCCAAAATGGTTCCGCGACGCGAAGTTCGGGATATGGGCGCATTGGGGACCGCAGGCGGTGCCGATGGAAGGGGATTGGTATGCGCGGCAAATGTACCAGCAAGGCTCCAAGGACTACAAAGATCATCTTGCCCGATGGGGCCACCCCTCCACCAACGGCTGGAAGGACATCATCCCGCTCTGGAAGGCCGAGAATTGGAACCCCGATCACCTCATGACTCTCTACAAAAAAGCCGGCGCCCACTACTTCGTGAGCATGGGAAGTCACCATGACGATTTCTTTTTGTGGAATTCAAAAATCCACAGATGGAACGCCGTGAACATGGGGCCGCACCGCGACGTGGTCGGCGAATGGCAGAAAGCCGCGCGAAAACACGGGCTCTACTTCGGCGTCTCCGAACATTTGGGGGCCAGTTTTACGTGGTTCCAGGACAGCCATAAGTCCGACAAAACCGGGCCGTTGGCGGGCGTTCCTTATGACGGGGCCGATCCGCAATACCAGGACTTGTATCACTGGCCGGCCGCGCCCGGAGACAACCAGTGGTACAGCAACGATCCCCGCTGGCAGCGCCTGTGGTTCTCGGAAATCAAGGAATTGGTCGATAACTATCACCCGGACTTGCTTTACAGCGACGGCGGCGTTGCATTCGGCAACGAGGTCGGCCTGAGCCAGATTGCCAACCTTTACAATCTGAGCGCCGGCCTCCACCACGGCAAGGTCAAGGCCATCTATACCTGCAAACAACCCTCGGATGGCCGCTGGGTCCAGGATTATGAACGCGGCGTGAACGCCGGCATCAGTCCCTATCCGTGGCAGACGGACACCTCCATCGGCGATTGGTTTTACAACCGGCACTGGAAGTATCGGCCCTTGAGTTGGACCGTCCAGATGCTCGTGGATATCGTCAGCAAAAACGGAAACCTGCTGCTCAACGTCGTGCTGAGGCCCGACGGGACGCTGGATCCCGAGGTGGAAACGATGCTGCATCAACTGGCCGACTGGACGGCAGTGAACGGCGAGGCCATTTACGGCACGCGCCCGTGGCTGGTTTACGGCGAGGGTGAGGTGAGGGCCAGAGGCGGCGCGTTCCGGGAAGACACCCGCTACACGGCCAAGGACATCCGCTTCACGACCAAAGGCAAAACGTTGTACGCAATTGCGATGGGCTGGCCCGACAGCAATAAAATCCTCATCAAATCCCTGGGTTCGTCCATTGACCCTTCCGTCAATAAGATTTCACGCGTCGAACTCCTCGGCCACAGGGGCCGGCTGACGTTCACACAAACTTCCGAGGGCCTGACCGTCGATTTGCCCGGCGAAAAACTGAGCGATCTCACCTGCGCGCTCAAGATCGCCGGACAGAACTTGACGCCGAGCCGGCAAGGCGGGCAGTGACGGGCGCATCTTGAGACAGCGACCATTTGGGCGCACAATTACAAGAAGCCAAGAGTGTGGCTGGCGAGACGCCAGCCACGGCGACCGGGAAGTCAGAACAGATAAGAGCTGCACCGCTCGCGGTGCTGGTCGCGCTTCCCCGGATTTTCGCCACGGACGGTGTCCGATTTGTCTTGAAAAGAACCCGGGCGATCTGCTAATGGAGACAACGATGGCAATGCGCATGACTCATCGATGGTCACAGCGGTGGCCGAGGGGGTGGCAGGCAGCTTGGTTGCCGGTGGCGCTACTGGTTGTCTTTGGTCTGGGGAATGGTGTACGCGCCGATGATTTAGTTCGTTCCAATCCCCCGCTTCAATCCGCAACCATTGCATTGTTGGAATCTGAGGAGACGGGCTACAGCGTCATCAGCCGGGATGTCTCGATGGCATTGCAAACGGCGCCATTCAAAAAAGAGCCGGCGGCGGGTTTGGGCAAGGTCCTTCGCGGTGTTTTGAAATTCGGCGGCAATGCCAGCAACTCCATCCCCTTTCTCTGGCAGAAGGACGCTGGGAAGCTTTTTCTCGACTTGAATCGCAACCAGGATTTGACCGACGATCCGGCCGGGATTTTTTCGGCGGGCGCGCAGCGGCAGGCCAACTATCTCGTATGCACGGGCGTCCGCCTGTCGTTCAATACGCCTTCGGGGATGAGCCGCATTCTGGCAGACCTCACGTTCTGGGATTTCGGACGGCAGCCGATGTGCTTCGCGGCCGTCCGCTCCTACTGGCAGGGCAAGGTGACACTGCAAGGCCGGGACTGGCAGGCGGGCCTGGTCCAAAATCTTGCGGAGAATCCGGGTTCGTTCGAAAACGGCCAGTTGCTCCTTCGCCCCTGGGAGGAACGAGACAGGCAATTCGGCGCTGACAGCGGTTCACCTGACGCCTTTCCATTTTCGCCCAATCTTTTTGTTGACGGCCATGCTTATGCGCTGGGTTTGATTTCCGGATCGCAAAACGGCGAAGCCAGGCCGTCGCTGCAATTTACGGAGCGAGCCACCGCGCTTGGCGAGTTGAAAATCACCGGCCAATTCATCCAACGCCTGGCGCTGGCCAGCGGGCCGTACCTGGTGGTTCTCGATCTGCCGGCTCCCATCGTCAAAGTCCCGCTCGGCGGCTACGGGCAGCCGAAAATCCGGCTCGCGCAGGGCGGGGTCGAGGCCTTTTGCCCAGGCAGTTTCTCCCGAGCTGATAACTGGATTGCCGTGAATGACAAAACGCCGGTCACTTTGGCAGCCGGCGGGCCCCTGAATAATACGGTCACCGCCAACCGCCAGGGACGGGACCTGCGGCTGGATTACAAGTTGCTCGGCGCGGGCGGCCAGGCTTATTCACTGGTGCGCCACGGTCCTGCCGTGCAGCCGGAGTTCGCCGTCTATAAAGGCGATAAGAAAATTGCGTCGGGCAAATTTGAGTTTGGCTGAGGCGGCACCTGCTCGTACTCATGGCGAGTACCCCTTAACGCGGCCGGCCAACTGAAAATCGTGGCATCGTCCGACCTGGGCGGGCTGGGTTCCCGGGACGGTTCTCCGGTTGCCTGCGCGTGGGTGTTGCCTGGCGTCACGCCGCTGCTGCTGCCGTGGCTGGCCATCCTGGGATTGCTGGCGTTGAAACCCAACCGCAGCGGGGCGGCGTGGTGGATTTGGCTCCCGCTGGGCTGTGTGGTGGCGCCGGCGTTGGCCCCAGTTTCCATCCTGCCAAACGGGGCGAACTTTTTCCTCGATGCCATCGCGGCGCTGGCGGTGGGTCTGGCCGCAGTCTGGCTCCTGTCAGATACTCTGCGACAGCGGCATCGCTTGCTCACGTTCCTGCGCGTCATTGCCGTCCTGGCGGGCTTCAGCGCGCTGGCCTTTGTTGCGGGACAAGGCTGGAGCTTGGTGGGCAATGAAGCGATTGGAGGCGGAATCGCGTTGGGCTTGGGCGTCCTGGCCACTTCGGTCGCGTTGAGCCTTGACGGATTGGCTTGCCGTCGTCGCTACCGTCCGCTGGGGAATTATTTGTGGCTGTTGGTGTTGCTGGCCGCCACCTGGCTGGTGTTGACCGCGCTGTTCTTTTTGATCGGGGTCATCTCCGGGGCCGGGAGGCCCGACTGGAGCCAGCTTGTTGCTGTCGTCCTTGTGGCGGCGGCGGTCAATTTTGCGACGCTGCTGCCGTTCCTGGTCCTGTCCTCGGCCAGCCCGCTTTTCCGCGAACGGCTCAAGGCGTTGCTGAATGTCACAGCCGACACGCCGCCGCCCTTGAGCGCGCCTTCCCCCGAGGCTAATTTGAAAACTTAACGTGTTATGAAACTAAAATTGATTCTGGCAACGATGGCGCTGGCCGGCACGGCGCTGGCCCAAACCGAGCAATGGCTGGAGTATCACAGCGGTGGCGAGGGCCGGGCCTATCACCGGTTGGAGCTGACCACCAACCCGCCGGCGGGCGTCGCCCTCCCCAAGTTAAACGCGCACGCTTACTTTGCGCGCTGGGAAACGCTGATGGACCCCGCGGGCGGACGCTGGCTTTGCCTGGACCGCGCGCGCAAGTCCGGCCCCTGCGACCGACTGTTTATTGACAGCACCGGCAACGGGCGGCTTGACGACAAGACGCCGGTGATGGCGCGGCTGGATTCCTACTTTGCCTATTTCCCGGCGACGCCCATCGTATTCAAAGGCGAGGACGGGCCGATCACCTATCATCTTGTGTTTCGTTTTTACCAATATGAAAACAATCCCGCTCAATTGCTGGCGTCATCCGCCGGGTGGTATGAGGGCATGGTGAATTTCGATGGCGTCAAGAAGCGCATCCAGCTTATCGACGGCAACGTCAACGGCACCTTCAACGACATCGCGGACAATCCGTATGAGAGCGACCGCGTCCAGGTCGAAGGCGACAAGGTGGGCGAACGGTTTCTGGCGCGGATGCTGGAAGTGGACGGGAAGCTTTTCCGCATCGAAGCCGCCCGCGACGGCGCGTTCGTCAAAGTGCAGAAAGCCGAGAACCTGACGTTCGGCCCGGTTCGCGTGCCGGAGAACATTTCCGAATTCACCGCCTATGGAGAGAACGGCCATTTTGTGCGTCAGCCGACCAACGGCCAATTCACCCTGCCGGTGGGCAAATACCGGATGGTCCACTGGAAAATTGACCGGAAGGACGAGAAGGGCGTGGCGTGGACGCTTTCGGGCTACAATTTTCCCGAAACGGCCAATTTCGAGGTGGCGGCCGACAAAGCCGCCGACCTGAAGATCGGCGAACCGGTGACCGCCAAGCTCGAGGCCGACAGCCCCACCAACAGCCGCGACATCACCTTCAATCTCCACTTTGCCGGCCTGCAACAGGAGTCCATCGAAATGCTTTGCGGCGGCGAGCGCCCGCGCGGGCCGAAATTGATGCTGGCCGACGCGAACGGCTCGCTGCACAGCACCAACACGTTCGAGTTTGGGTGAGGCGGCGTCTGCTCGCTCTCATGGCGGGAGCCAAAAAATGTGAAACGTCCGCTGACCGGCGATGTCAAAATCTTCAGCCCTTACAAGGTGCTGACCAGTCCGCTGACGCTGGAAGCTAAGAAATAATCCAACAAAAATATGAAAATGCTGCGGCAGATCCTTGCGGTTTGCGCCGCCTCGACGCTTGTCGGCGTTTGGGCGCGCGCCCAGGCGCCGGACACCAACACGGCGGAAATCAATTGCGGCGGAACAGTCACTGATGCCGCCGGAACCCCGGTGGCCAACGCGGAGGTCGCATACTGGCGTTATGAGGAGTGGATGAACCGCATAGCGGCGAAGGAGCGCATCACGACGGGGACGAACGGCGCTTTTGAATTGCGCGTCTCGCGCGCCGTGGGGTTTTTGGTGGCGCGGAAGCCGGGGTGGGCGCCGGGATGGGCGGCGCTAGGCCAACCCGGTGTTTCCGGCCAGGAAACGAATCAACATTTGGTGTTGACTGCGCCGGCGGCGCTGGCGGGATCGCTCGTGGACGAATCGAACCAGCCCGTCGCCAATGCTGAGGTATTCGCAGCCGCCGCCTTCCGCGAAACTTCGCAAGGAGAGGGAGGGAATGGGCCAGACTATCTCATCGGCAAACCGGCGCGAGACTGCTTTGCCGCGCGGACCGATGCCGCCGGCCATTTCCGCATTGAGAACTTTCCGACCAATGCCACCGCCGCTCTGTTGATTCGGTCGCCCGGAAAGGCATTGCGGCAGTGGGGGCATGAGTCCCTCAATTTGAATTCGCTCCCATGGCGAGCGGGTCAAAACGACATCAAGCTAATCGCCGAGCCGGCCGGAGCCGTCGAAGGCAAAGTTGTTGCCGAGCGCGGCAAAGAGCCGGTTCCCATCGCGTCGCTGAAGTTGCAGAGCGAAGGCTCCGGATTCTTTGAACCGGGCGAGGTGGAACCCGTCCAATCCGGCAGCGACGGCGTATTCCGCATGAGCGACGTGGCCGCCGGCTCGTATCGTCTCCGCGCCACTTTTGGGACCAATGAATTGCCGGATTGGGTGGCCGAGACGGTTCGAGTTTCGGTCGAATCGGGCCAGACTTCGCGCGGAATTGAAGTGAAGGCCCTTCGCGGCGGCTTTTTGGAAGCGACCGTGTTGAAGAAAAATGAACGCACCCCTCTTCCGCATATCAGCGTCAACGCTCATAAGGAAGGTTTCCAAGGCGTTGCAACCTCTGACAGCAATGGAGTGGCGCTGCTGCGTCTGCCGCCCGGCAGTTACAACGTAATGGCATTCCGGGGTTCCACGTTTTCTTCCGGTCAAGTCGCCGCGGAGGTCGCAGCCAGCCAGACCAACCGTGTCGAAATTGAAGTGACGGCGCCAAAAATGATTGCCGGCGTTGTTCGCGGAACAAACGGCCAGCCCGTTGCCGGCGTCGCCGTCGGAATTATTGGCCGTGGCGGTCCGAACGCATCGGCAGCCAAGACGGATGCAAACGGCAAATTTGAGATGGAATGGAATCCCCGGCAATTCGGACAGAACGATATGACCGACTGCCTGCTGGTTCGTGACGAAGCGCGCAATCTGGCCGCGGCGCAAGACATTGACGAAGATACTGGCCAGACGGACCTCACGCTCGCTCCGGCAGTGACGCTGGCCGGACGGGTGGAGTGCAGTGGCAAATCATTGACGAACGCATTCGCCACGCTGATCTTTTGGACCGGCAGGAGCGGCATGCATCTTACCGGCTTGAGCCGCGGAACCAACGTTCCGGGGCATTTCGAGATTCCCGCCCTTCCTCCCGGCAGGAAGTACGGTGTCCTGATCTCGGCGCCCGGTTACGGACAAAAATCGATGTACGACGTGGGCGCGTCCGACGCGGGCCGCATGGAGCTTGATCCCGTCGAACTCAGGCCAGCGAACCTCAAGCTCGCCGGGCAGGTGCTCGACGCGGACGACAAACCGGCCGGGGGCGTCTATGTGAACCTCCAAGGCGAGGGGCAGCCGTTTGCCCACGTGCAAGCTGACCGCGAGGGACGCTTTGTTTTTGAGCACGTCTGCGAAGGCACGGCCCAGCTTTTTGCCAATTCCAGCGGGTCCTACGGCAACCTCTCCGCGGAAGGCGGCGACACGAACGTCGTTGTGCGGCTCGGTCAAACCTATAATTCCGCCCCCGGCGCCTCGGCGCACAAATTGCAAGGCACCGTAACGGATGCCGGGGGCAAACCCGCCGCCGGCGCGCAGGTGGCGGTGTTTCCGACCTCGTTCAACGGCATCAGATGGGTCAAGACGGGAACCAACGGCGCGTTCAATCTCACCTGGTCGCTCCAGCCCTGGCAATTGCAGTCCGGCGGCGCGATGCTGGTCGTTCGCGACACTGCCCGCAACCTGGCGGCGAGCCAGGAGTTGGCGGAGGACACCACCAATCTGGACGTGCAATTGAAGCCGGGCCTGATTGTGGCCGGGCGCGTGGAAGATGTCGATGGTGCTCCACTGGCCGGCGCGCAGGTCGGGGTCTGGCTTAAAGCGGGCAACAGTTACGATCAGTTGAACGAGCAACCGGTGGCCGCCGACGCGCAAGGGCGCTACGAGATCAAGTGCCTGCCGCCGGAGGCGCGATACACCGTTTTCGCCACCGCCAAAGGCCGCGGCCGCAGCCAGCAACAAGTCCAAAACGACTCCGACACCAATCGCATGGAACTGACGCCGTTCGCGCTCAAACTTGCCAATCGCGTTGTGGCGGGCCAGGTGTTGAACGAGAACGACAAGCCCGCTTCCGGCGTAAACGTGTCACTCAACGGCGAAGACCAGCCGGATGGCAACATGACGACCGACAGCAAGGGGCGGTTTCATTTCCAGGTTTGCGAGGGGCAGGTCCGCCTCTTTGCCAATTCTCAAGGCGGCTCGGCGCAGGCCAGCGCAGAGGCGGGCGACACCAACATTGTGATGACCTTGAGTTCGCAGCAGGGAGTTTTCGCCCAGCCGCAGCGGCATGTCTCACTCAAAGGCAGCCCGCTGCCCGACCTGGCGACGGTCAATCTGGCCAGTGACGCCACTCCACCCGGCAAACCGGTGTTGCTGTGCCTTTTCGACGCCGGCCAGCGGCCCTCCCGCCACTTCATCCATCTTCTGGATGAACAAGCCGCCGCGCTCCGGCAAAAAGATGTTTCCATCCTTGGCGTTCAATCGGCCATCACCAGCGACGAGAATTTCAACGCATGGAAATCCGCCGGGCCGGTTTCATTTCCAGTCGGGCGCGTGACCGAAAAATCCGGCAAAACCAAGTGGGCCACGGAGGTCGCGGCGTTGCCGTGGCTGATTCTGGCGGACGCCAATCATCAGGTCGTCGCGGAAGGTTTTTCGCTGGACGAACTGGACGCCCAAATCCAGAAACTGGGCAAGTGACCGCGCGCCGCGCGAACAGGCATTGAACTCGGACGGGGCAGCAGGCAAACTGGGTTGCATGACAGACCGGATGCCATCGGATGAATTGCTGCAAAAGGTGTGGGAGGGACGGCGCGTGGACGCCGCCGAGGCGCTCCAATTGTATCCTTTGCCGCTGGAGGAACTGGGGCTGCTGGCGCACCGCCGCCGCCTACTGGCGCGCGCCGGCGCCCACGAGGGCCGCGGCAACCGCATCGTCACCTACATCGTCGATCGCAATGTCAATTATACCAACGTCTGCAATGTCTATTGCAAATTCTGCGCCTTCTACCGCACGGAGAAGGACGCCGACGCCTACGTCATCTCGCTGGAGGAAATGGACCGCAAAATAGAGGAGACCATCGCCCTGGGCGGAACTCAAATCCTGTTGCAAGGCGGCCATCACCCCGGCCTGACGATGCAGTGGTACCTGGATTTGTTGTCGCATATAAAATCCAAATTCCCCGGCGTCAACGTCCACGGTTTCAGCCCCAGCGAGTTCGTCCATTTCCGCAAGGTTTTTGGGCTGCCCCTACAGGACATCATCTCCCAATTCGCCAAAGCGGGCCTCGGCTCCATTCCCGGCGGCGGCGGCGAGATTCTGGTGGATCGCGTCCGGCAGCGGATTTCCCCCCTCAAAGCCATGAGCGACGAATGGCTGGAGGTGATGGACGTGGCCCACCGGCTGGGATTGAGTTCGACCGCGACGATGATGTTCGGCCACGTGGAAACGATTGAGGACCGCATCGAACATTTGGAGCGGGTGCGGGCGCAACAGGACAAAAGCAAGGGGTTCACCGCCTTCATCGCCTGGACGTTTCAGGCCGAGCACACGCGCCTGAAAGCGCCGACGGCCGGGGCGCACGAGTATTTGCGCACCCAGGCGCTGAGCCGGATTTACCTGGACAATTTTCCCAGCGTGCAAAGTTCCTGGGTGACGCAAGGCCCGGCCATCGGCCAGGTCGCCCTGCAATTCGGCGCCAACGATCTGGGCAGCATCATGATCGAGGAAAATGTCGTCTCCCAGGCCGGCACGACCTACCGCATGGGCGTGGCCGACATGCGGCGCCTGATCCAGGACGCCGGCTACGAACCGCGGCAGCGGGACAATTGGTATAATTTGCTCAATTAGTGTCACGGTTCCAGATTGAGGCAGACCATCGATTCAGCATCTTGACACACTTCGCAATTTTGCGAAAATGCTTTCGATGAGAAAGGGTACGAATGCCGAAGATTAAGGTGGTCTTCTACAAAGAGGAGGACGGCTCCGTACCGATTCTCGAATGGTTGGATTCGTTGCAGCCAAAGGCGCTCGACAAATGCACAGTCAGGATCGAACGCCTGAGGGAAGTGGGCCACGAACTCCGACGGCCGGAAGCGGATTTTCTGCAGGATGGAATTTATGAGATCCGCGTCGGATTGCAGCACGTGAATTATCGAATGCTGTGTTTTTTCCACGGGCGATCGGCAGCAGTCGTTTCGCACGGGTCGGTAAAAGAGGCGGAGGTGCCGGCGAAAGAGATTGAGGAGGCAATCGAACGAAAACGAGAATTTGAAAAGGACCCCAAAGCGCACACGTACGAGGAGAGATGATTATGCCAAAGAAGAACAAAGCGACATCCGACGCTGTGGAGAGTCTGCATCGGCGGTATTACCAGGGCAAGCCGGAACGGATCGCCCAGCTTGAGGAAGCAAGAGCCGAGGACGATCTCGCGCGTAGAATCCACGAGTTGAGAGAGAAAGCAGGTTTGACGCAAGCGCGGCTCGCCAAAATGATCGGAACAACCGAGTCTGTCATTAGCAGACTGGAGGATCCGGATTACAGGGGACATTCGCTTCCCATGCTAAAGCGGATCGCCGGAGCCGTGAATAAGCGCGTTGAGATCCGCTTCGTACCCCGAAAGGAAAAACCTCAACCTGCCTGAGGAATTGGCGAGAGCCTCTTCTTTGGTAATCCCGCGCATAGACTCAGAGGGGCGCATCTCGATATGGCCACCATGAGGGTGCGGATGCAGGAGGGGCGGGGATGTGGCCGGCGAGACGCCAACCATGGCGACCGAACGATCGCGCTGGTGCGATTGAGAATGAGCGTGCATTGGAGGGTGGGAAGATGAGCACACGACCGGGGACCACTTGGCAAGAAAAGAGCACGCTATTGCCAAAAACGGTTGGATGCAGGGATGGCTATTGCTCCACACTGAAACAAATCTTGTCACGTCCGCGCTGCTTTTGACCACGGATGCGATGATATGACAACCGACATTTTAACACCGCCAACGCCCGGCGCCGACGCGGACCTGGTCAACGCCAGCCTTTCTGGCGACCGCGATGCCTTCGGGCGGATTGTCGCCCGCTACCAATCGTTGGTCTGCTCCGTTGTTTACAGCGCGACCGGTGATTTGGGCCACAGCGAGGACGTGGCGCAGGAGACGTTCATCGCGGCATGGAAGCAGATGGCCGATTTGCGGGAGCCGGCGAAACTCCGTTCCTGGCTCTGCGGCATCGCCCGCAACCTGGTCCGCAACCACCGGCGCGCGCAGGGACGCGATCCGAGCCACCGGGCCAGTTCGCTGGACGACATCAGCGAGCCATCCGCTCCGGAGCCTTTGCCGGTGGAACGGGCCATCAGCCGCGAAGAGGCCGAGATTCTTTGGCGGACGTTGGAGCAAATTCCCGAAACGTACCGGGAGCCGCTGGTTCTCTATTACCGGGAGCACCAATCGGTGAAAGCCGTCGCGCGCGACTTGGAATTGACGGAGGAGGCGGTGAGGCAGCGGTTGGCACGGGGGCGAAAATTGCTGCAGGAGGAGATTTTGGCGTTTGTGGAAACCGCACTGGAAAAGACCTCGCCTGGATCGGTCTTCACACAGACGGTTGTTGGGGCGTTGCCCGCCGTCGCTTCAGCCAAAGCGGCGTCAGCAGGGAGCGTCCTGGCCAAAAGTGCCGGGGCGAAAGGCTGGTTATCCCTCGGCAAACTGGGGGTTCTGTGGCCGACGCTTGGTGTCGTTGCGTTCCAGTGGATGGCCGCCGTCAAGGACACCAAGTCCCCGCGCGAACGGCGATTCATGACGCGTGTGGCTTGGTTCCAGATTGCCTTCGCCGCCGTTTCCATGGGTATTGGGCTTTACTGGCTTCCTCGTCTTTTAGGCCGCCGATTGGATTATTGGGTTGCCTTGGCCGCGGGACTGCTGGCCTGCGCAGCGATTATCGTGGTGTCGTTCATCGTCGTGCTGTGGCGGCGGATGTGCATTGGCATCGAGGAGGGAACTTGGACGGAGGAATTGGACATTTCCGAGCAAGAAACGGATCGCAAGGCATTTCGGAGGGCGGCCACATTCGCCCTCCCCATGCTGTTTCTGATCGCCTTTTCGGGCTTTTTCCTGCCGTGGAGATTACATTGGGGCCGATGCCTGGTTCTTATGGGGGTGTTGTCAAGCGTGGTTCTGTGGGGCCTTCGCAGCCAGTACCATCAGCTCCGAAACGCATCCCGTGGCCGCTTGCCGAAGTCTGCCGGTTGGCGTCATCCTCTTGTCCTGATTCCCGCCTATCTGTTGGGTTTGCCGCTGATGATGTTCGCGCTTTGCTATGGCATGAACCGGTTCATCTATTCCATGCCCGTGCCGACCGGCGGACTGATTGCGTGGGCGCTTGAGCATAGTTGGTGGATTGTTGCCGTTGTGCTGGCCTACGCGGCGCTGGCGATCGTTCTCCTCCGGGCAGGGATCTGGAAGTCTGTCAGCGCGTTGCTCGGCCAGGCGGGAAGACGGCTGCTGCGATTCATGATGGAATTGTCGTCTTTGACGAGCATGGAGAAGAACTTCGGGCCGCTTTTCCAGCAACTCAGTCTCACCAGGCAGCAGCGCTCGCAAATGAAGGATCTGCTTTTCAAGAAAGCCACGCAGGGCAGCAAGCGCGCGAGGGCTTTGATGAACCCCCGCCTGACCGCGCAGGAGCGCGCGGCCCTGGCTGCGGAAGTCAAGCGGGACATGGAGGGTGTTGAGGCGGAGATTCGGCGCCTCTTGGGCGAAGAGGGATACAGAGCGTTCCAGCTTTACGAGAAAACTGTTTCCGACAGGTTGATGATCGAAATGTTCAGCCGCAAAACGGCCCGGACGCCTGCCGCCTTGAGCCGGGAGACGAAGGAGGAATTGATCCGGGCCTTGAGCAGGGCGCGCGCCCAATTCCACTGGACGACCGACATCAGCCGCCGCAACCAACTTGCCGCCGATTACGCCGTCATGTTCAGCGAGGAGAACATCCGCGTCTTTGGCATCGAGGAGGAGCAATTCAACCAGGCATTTCTGGCGGAAGCGGCGGAGCTTCTAGCGCCGCAGCAAGTCGCCATGTTCCGTCAATTCCAGGAGAAGCAGCGCCAATCCCAGATCGCCATGTACAAAATGGCCACCCGGATGTTTGCGCCCAAGGGGTGTGGGTAAACGAAATGGTCAATAGCGGCGAGAATCTAATGTCTTCTCAATCATCGGGATGCTGGCGGAACGGCCAGGTCACTCGATACGACTTGGGGGAAGTGATAGCCGCCATGCATGAGAAGGGGTATCAGATCAAAAACCTGTACGAGCGGCAAACCGTCACATAATCTTACGGGAGCGACACGCTTTGATGCCCGATGCGAATGTGGGTTACGGCCTGCCGATCGGCGGCGTGCTGGCCACGGAAAACAGCGTGATTTCTTACCCATACCGTCCTCTGCGCCGACTGCGGGAAAATCCGTGCGATTGAATGGGTGTACCGATGCCTGTTTTGCGGGCGGGAGGGGGTGTTTCAGTTGAACGGAAAGGTACTTCAGGAAGACGGCGGCGGAATTTTGGTCAACCAACGCTGCCATCGTTGCCAATGCAACGTGCGAGGGTGATAATGATCTGACCAAAGCCGACCTCGGACACGAATCCTGCTAACTCCACGG
>JBEKSF010000054.1:0-35177 GCA_049517295.1 Verrucomicrobiota bacterium | reverse complement strand
CCACCAATTGATTGCGGGAAGCGTCGAAGATGTAGAAATCGTCCTCGACGGAGGAGAGATGCACCAGGCCGCTTAAACCCAACGCCGACACATCGACAAAAAAGCCGAAGTTCCGCACGTCGATGACCAGCGCCGCATACGTCTGGAGCCGCCCGGTCTTGAGCTGGTTTTTGAGATAGGCGAACAGTTTGATCTCTTTGCTGTCCCGCTCGGCGTCGGCCGAGTTGCGCTCGGTTTCCGAAATATGCCGCGCCACCGGCTCCAGGGCGCCCGCCGGCACCTTGACGCTGTCAAATAGAGCGCGATGCACCACCAGGTCCGCGTAGCGCCGGATGGGCGAGGTGAAGTGCGTGTATTTGGCCTTGCCCAACCCATAATGGCCGAGGGGTTCGACGGCGTAGCGGGCCCGCATGAGCGATCTGAGGAAACCGATTTTCAACGCCGGCCCGATCGACATCGAATCCAGCCGGGCCAGAAGCTTCTGAATCTCGGGGCGCTGGGTCAAATCACCGCATGGAATCTGGTGGCTGGTCACCTCCTGGCGGTACTCCTGCAAGCGCGCGGGCGCGGGCGGTTCATGCACCCGGTAGATGGCCGGACGGCGCAAGGCCATCAACCGGCCCGCCACCGCTTCGTTTGCCAGGAGCATGAATTCCTCGACCAACTGATGCGAAACGTCGTTCTCGACTCTTTCGATCAGCAGGACGCGGCCCTGGGCGTCGAGGCGGATTTTGGATTCCGGAAAGTCCAGGGCCAGCGAGCCGGCGCGAAAACGGGCCTGGCGGATGCGTTGAGCCAGGGCGTTGGCCTGGTGAAGCATTTGCTCGATCTGGTCCTGCGGCGCGGGGCGTTGCAGCACGGCGAGGACTTCCTTGTAAGTGAACCGCCGCCGGGAATGGATGACGGCGGAATAAAACTTCGCCTCCAGCACGCGACCCTCGTTGGAGAGGAGGAACTCGACGCATTTGGTCAGGCGGTCGGCGCCGGGATTGAGCGAACACAAATCGTTGCTTAGCGCCTCCGGCAGCATCGGAATCACGCGGTCCACCAAGTAGGTGGAGTTGCCCCGCTCCCGCGCTTCCTCGTCCAGGGCCGTGCCGGGCCGAACATAGTGCGAGACGTCGGCGATGTGGACCCAGAGTTTCCACCCGTGCTGGCCCTCGCGCCGCAGGCTCAGGGCGTCGTCAAAATCCTTCGCGTCGTCCGGATCGATCGTCACCACGCAATGCTGGCGGCAATCGACCCGGCCCTGAAGTTCGCCACGATGCGGCTCTCCCGGACCATGCGGCCTGGCCAGCGCGGCGGCTTCCTGCAAGGCCTTTTTCGGAAAATGCAGCGGCAGGTTGTAGTGGCGCAGCACCGAGAGCATATCGACGCCCTCGTCGTCGGGCCGGCCAAGAACTTCGATGATCTGGCCTTCGGGATTGGTGTGGCGCGATTGCCAGGGGTGCATTTCCACCACCACCTTGTCGCCGACGTTCGCCGCGGGACCGGCCTGCCGCGGGGGCACGACGTAAATGTCGTGCAGGATGCGAGGGTCGTCCGGAATGACGTATAAAAACTGCTTGCCCCGCTGCAAGGTGCCGACGATCCGGGCGCGTTTGCGTTCCAGGATGCGCACGACCTCCCCGGTGCCCGCGTCGCGGTCCGGGCCGCCGATGTTGCGCCGGACAAGGACGTGGTCGCCATTGAAGGCCGTGCCGGTGGCGGGTTCAGGAATGACAATGTCGGGCAGCTTTGGATCGTCGGCGTCAAGAATACCTTTTCCCTGGCGGTTGACACGGATGATACCGGGGATGAGGTCCGCCTCGCGCGATTGGATGTAACGGTTGCCCTTGGTGCGGATGATCTGGCCGTCGCGCTCAAGCCGGCGGAGGGATTGTTGGAGCGGCACCTGGTCGCCGGGGCGCAAACCCAGGCGCGCGACCAGTTGGTGGAAATTGGAGGGGGTGTAATCGCGCCGTCCCAGCAGCCGTAGAATGCGTTCTTCCATGTCAACGGCCCAAGGCGGCCAGTTGGTCGCGCCCTTCCATCAAATAGTCCAGGTAGCCGCACAGGCGCGCCTTCATTTCGACCCGCGGAACAATCGCGTCGATCAAACCGTGTTCGAGCAGAAACTCGGCCGTTTGAAATCCCGGCGGCAATTCCGATTGGGTGGTGCTTTCGATGACCCGCGGGCCGGCAAAACCGATCATCGCGCCTGGCTCGGCCAGGATCAAGTCCCCCACGGCGGCAAAACTGGCCATTACCCCGGCCATCGTCGGATTGGTCAGCAGGCTGATGTAGGGCAGCTTGCTTCTGCCGTGATAGGCCAGCGCGCCGCAGGTTTTGGCCATCTGCATCAGGCTAAACATCCCTTCGTACATCCGCGCGCCCCCGCTGGTCGAGATGATGATCAGGGGCAACCCTTTGCCGGTGGCCGCCTCGATCAACCGCGTCAATTTCTCGCCCACCACCGCCCCCATCGAGCCGCCCAGGAACGCGAAATCCATCACGCCAAGGGCAACCCGGTATTTGCCCACCCGCCCGATGCCGGTGCAGACGGCGTCTTTGAGAGTGCTCCCCTTTTTGTATTGCTCCAATTTGGCGGTGTAGGAGGAGACGCCGGTGAACTGGAGCACATCGACACTCTCCATGCTCGCGTCATGCTCCTCAAACGAGCAGGTTTCCACCAGCGCGTGAATGCGTTCGCGCGCGCCGATCGGAAAATGATAGTGGCATTTGGGGCAGACCTTCAGGTTGGCGTCCAGCTCCTTGTCAAAGATCATCGCGCTGCATTTCTTGCACTTGGTCCAGACGCCCTCGGGAATATCGCGTTTGCGCGAGGGAGCGGAGGCCAGCTTGGGCTTTTTCAGAAAGCTGGTCGGGGCGTCCGAAGGCGGCGGCGTCACCGCCGGTTCGACGGTCTCCAGTCCCAAGGTCTTCTTTGTGAATGAAGTTGTGGCCATATTAGAAGTGTGTCGTTGACATTTCTCTTGCCCGCACGACTGGCAGTATCGCCCGGCGCCTTGCCCCTCGTCAAGCTCCGCGTGCGACCGTCCAAACGCACACGTCCGCGGCCCCGGCCCGGCGCACGGCGTGCGCGCACGCGCTGGTCGTCGCCCCCGTCGTCATCACGTCATCCACCACAATGACCCGCGCCCCTTTCAATTCCCCCCCGTGTCGCGGCTCAAAGGCCTCATCCACATTGGCCGCCCGTTGCGGGCGCGTTAACCGGGTCTGCGTGTCGGTGAATTTGACACGCCGGACCGCCCGCGTGTTCACCGGGATTTGCAGCGCGCGGCCCAGCCGCCGGGCCAGGCGCTCGGCCTGGTTGAACTCCCGTTCCCGCTCCTTGCGCGGATGCAGCGGCACCGGCACGATCAAGTCCCATTGCTCCCGCCCCAGCGCCGGCGCCGCCTGGCGCTCCAGCAAATCCGCCAAAAACGGCTCGAACCAGAGCGCCCGATTGTACTTGTAACGATGAATCACTTGCAGAATCAGCGGCGTCACCACCACCGCCGAGCGCGCGTAGCGGAAGCCGAAATCAAGCCCCTCGCAATTGGCGCACCGGAATGGATGATTGATATCCCCCTGGTAAGGAACTCCGCAACGATCGCAAAAGGGCGCGGTGACAAATCGCAGCGCCGACCAGCATTGGCCGCCGACGTAGCCCTCCGCGGCCCCGGCGCGTTCCCGCCCGCAAATCTGGCAAACGGCTGGATAAAGAAAATTCAGCGCGGCATCCCATGCGGTTTTCATGCGCCAATCCATCTTGTTCCTCCGCTATCGGCTGTCACGCAAATACGATCGATACCGCGGCGGCAAGGCGGGGCCGCCGGCGGAGTTGGTGGCGCCCGGCTTGCCGGCGTTCTCCTGGCTCTCCACGTAATGGTAGTCGCCGTTCTCCCACCAAATCTCCACGTTCACCGTGCTTTGGCCCGTGTGCGGAAAGAGCTTCTCGAAATGCAATGCGCGCGCCGTCGCCAGTTGGTCGGCCCCCAGCACCGTTCCCAGGTCCGCCCACATCCGGCTCATCAACTCGTTCATGGCGTCGGGAAACGGCTCGATGGTGATATGCACGTGGCCCGCCGCGTCCTTGCGCCGCGTGGTGTGGCGCCGCTCCAAGCTGGCAAACTCGCGCTGGAAGCGGCGCACACTCTTGTTGACGTTCTGCAACTGGTCCTTGTTCAGGCGCAACTCCGCGGCCATCCGCCGGCCCACCCCCGCCCCTTCCGGGCTGGCCGCGAAGGCCTCCATCGCCCCCGGCGGTATCCGCCCGGCCATCGGTTCGGGCCAGTGATCCTTGATCGTCAAATAAAATAAATCCGCCAGCACCGCCGTCCCGGCCATCAGGCCGAACCAGGCCAGATACCTCCACATCCCGTGCCTGCGGCGGGCCGGCGGCATGTCTCCCGCCAGGCTTGAGAAGCGCCCGGTGGCTTTCTCCACCGCCGCGCGCATGTCTCCCGCCTGCTGGTAACGCCGGTCGGGCTCCTTGTCCATCGCGCGCAAAACCACCTCGTCCAGCCGCGCGTCCACCCCCGCCACCTTGGAGGGCGGCTCGACCCGCCCCATCGGCAGTCCGCCGGTCAGCATTTCGTAAAACACCACTCCCAGGGCATAAATGTCGGCCCGATGGTCCGCGTGCGCGGGTTTTTCCAATTGCTCGGGCGCCATGTAGGGCGGCGTGCCCCAAAGCGGCGCCGTCTGCACGTGGCCCGCCGGCTCGCTGGCGCCGTTTCCCGCCAGTTTGGCCAGCCCGAAGTCGGCGACCTTCACCCGCCCCTTCTTGTCAATTAATATATTCGAGGGCTTGATGTCGCGATGCACGATCCCCTCCTCGTGCGCGAATTGCAGCGCCTGGCAGATTTCCACCACGATCCGCTGGGCCTCTCCGGGCTGAAGTTGTTTCTTGTCGATCAGCCTCCGCAGCGTGACGCCATCGACGTATTCCATCAAAAAGTAAAAGTAATCGCCGGCGCGCCCGAAATCAAAGACGCTGACGATATTGGAATGGTGCAGCCGGGCCAGCGCCTGGGCTTCCCGAGAGAACCGTGCGGCAAAGGCGGCGTCCCGCCCCAGCTCGGGCGAGAGAACTTTCAGCGCCACCAGCCGATCCAGTTGCCGCTGGCGCGCCTTATAGACCATTCCCATACCCCCCTGGCCGATCAGCTCCAGTATTTCCAGTGCGGGAAAAAACTGCGCCAGCTCCGACGGAGTTGGCGGCGGCGGCGGCGGGGTCGGAGAGACGCCGGCGGGCGGCGCGCGGTCCGGCGTGCTTTCACACTCGGGGCAAAGCCCTCCCGCCCACTCCGCGGGCAGTGGAGCGCGGCATTGGCGGCATAATCTGATGGTGTCCATTAGCGCCGGCGCACCGGTACAGACACAAGGGGCGGCCCGAAGGTCTCGGAAATCCGCCGCAACGGTTCCTCCTCCTTAAATCTGGAAGTCACTTTTGAATCTGTCCCGTTTGCTTGTTACTTTAATGTCGATCTTCTCGGGCGTCACCAACGAATGGGGAGGCACGCTCCGGCTCAGAAACACGCTGGCCCCGATCGTGCTCCCCGCCCCCACTACCGTCTCGCCACCAACAATCGTCGCGTTGGCGTATATGGTCACCTCATCCTCTATGGTCGGATGCCGCTTTTGCCCCTTGAGCGACTGGCCGCCCGAAAGCGAGCGGGCCACCAGCCCCACCCCCTGGTAGAGCTTGACGTGCCGCCCGATCTCCGCCGTCTCGCCAATCACCGTGCCCGTCCCATGGTCAATAAAAAAGTGCGACCCTATCCGCGCCCCCGGATGCAGGTCGATGCCCGTCCGCCCGTGGGCCCACTCGGTCATGATCCGCGGGATCAACGGCGTTCTTTGCAGGTACAGCTCGTGCGCCAGCCGTTGCACCGCGATGGCCTCGACAAACGGATAGGCCACGATGACCTCCTCCTTGCTCAACGCCGCCGGATCGCCCAGATACGCCGCCTCGATGTCCGTTTGCAGCAGTTCACGCACCTGCGGCAGGCTGCTCAAAAAGTCCAGCGTCAGGCTGTGCGCCAGCCGTCGGGCGTCTTTCTTGTCCATTTTCTCCGGCGGCGCGTACTCGAAACTTTTGTAGATTTCCTCTTCCAGCCGCTCCAGCACCGAATCCATCAACGCCGTAATCTCCATCTTCAACTGCGAGGAATGAATCGAGTGCTCATCGAAATAGCCGGGAAACAGCAGCCGCAGCAAATCGACCGTGATGGCCGCGATGGCTGTTTTGGACGGCAGGTTCTTGCCGTCCAGATGATTAATTCCGCCCACGCGCGCGTAGGACGCAATCAACTGATCGGTCAATTCCGTAACCGTGAGGTTCACGCCCAAACTATCCCGCACCGCCGCCCGAAACGCAAGCCGCGCCGGCAGGCGGGCCTGCTGCACTGCATTTCCCCTCACAAAAAGAGCGCGCCCCATCGGGAGCGCGCCCGTGTTAATTGCCAATTCCCCGCTCGACCGTGCTCAGTAGCTGGTATAACCCGGCGCCGCAGGCGTGGAGGAACCATGCTGTGAGGCCGATGACGCCGTCATGGCCTCCGCCGTCCCCTCGGTGGTCGCGATCCGGTTCACAATGTTGATGCCGTTCACGTCTTCGTAATTCAGCACCAGGCGGTCGCCCAACTTCAGGTCGCGCAGGTTCGCGCCGGCCCTGCCGTTAAGCACAACGGTGCAGTCGGCCGCCAGATTGAACTTCTTGCCGCCAAATACAGCTTGCGCCTTGAGCGTTCGCTCCGTCAGATCAATCGCAGTCAACGACCCGCTGAATTTCTGGCTCGTTTGCGCGATTTGCTCCGCGATGTCTCCGCCTGGCGGCTTCTCGTACGTCACGGTGACTCGGCTGCCAGGCTGGATGTCGGCCGATGTGCCAATTTTGTTGTCGTACAACATTATTTTGTAGCCATCGGCCAATTGGTAGGTTCTATCCAGGCCGTCATGCCGCACGGTCAAGGTATGATCCTTGACGTCCATCGCTTCGACTGTCCCTTCGACACGCAAGGGCTGTTGCTCGACTCTGTCGGCCACCAGCACCCCTTCGCTCTTCAGGTATCGGACCGTGACTTTCTGGCCCGGATGCAAGTCCCTGATTGTCCCGGCTGGATTATCGAGCACGCTGTAAGCGCACGAACTGCCGAGGTTGAAGTCTTTGTGCAGAAAAACTCCATTCACCCTCAGTATGTGTTCGCTGGTATCCACGCTGGCCACCGTGCCCGTGTAGCTCTTTTCATCTGGTCCGGCCTTGGCCGCCTGTCCGGCCAGCACATTTGAAGCGCTTGCCGTCAACACCGACAAACCAATGACCGTCCAATTGCGTAATGCTTTAGTTTTCATACATCAAGTTAGCGCCCCGCTGTCCGTATTCCATCGGGGTTTTCCCTGATTTTGACATAAGATGTTTGACGCAGCGCCGGACCATGCCGCCGTTGCCGCCTCTCGCTGCCCTGAAGTCACGTCGCCGCGATCAATTCCAGCGCCGTTGCCACCACCGATTCCGGCCGGATTCCGTTAAGACAGCGCAGATCAATAGGGCATTGCCGCAGAAAACACGGGGCGCACGGCGCCGGCTGGCGCACGATCCGCGCCCGCGGCGAAAACACAGGGCCGGTCAACTCCGGCGAGGTGCTGCCGAAAATCGCCACCACGCGCGTGCCCACCGCCGCGGCCAGGTGCATCGGCCCGCTGTCGTTTGTCAATACAAGATCGCATATCTTCAGCGCCGCCCCCAGTTCGCGCAAACCGGTTTTGCCCGCCAGGCTCAACGCCCCCTCCCCCGCCTGCCGCGCGATGTTCTCCGCCAGTTCGCGATCGCCCACCCCTCCAAAAACCGCCCACCGGCAATTGGTTTGCCTTTGCAACGCCTGCGCCGCCGCCACGAATCCCTCCGCCGGCCATCGCTTGGCCGGACCGTATTCGGCGCCCGGATTCAATCCAAACCATGGCCGCCCCTGGACCCGGGCAAGCCCGAACTTCCCGCGCGCTTCCTCCACTTCGCCCCGGCTCAAGTCGATCCGCGGCGCCAGCGGCTCAGCCGACGCGCCCAACGCCGCGGCCAAATGCAAGTAATGATGAACGTGATGCGCCGATGGCGGCATCGTTTCCGCCGTTCCGGCGCCGGCAATCAACCACTGAATCTCGCCCCTGGTCCGCTTCCTCATTTCAACCGCCCCGGGGCGCGGGCCGATGGCCTGCGTCAATAATAGTCCCCGCCCGGCCCCGGCGCGGCCGATGCGCACCGGTATCCCCGCCAGCCACAACTCCAGCGCCGACCGCAGGGAGTTGGGCAGGGCGATTCCGATGCCGAAGTTTCCCCTCCGCAGCCGCCGGCTCACCCGCCAGAGGGTCTCCGCCCCGGAAAAGGTCAGCACTTCATCCACGCAGCCCTGCCCCTGCCACAGCCCGGCCAGTTTCTCCGGCGACAGCAATACCAGGCGCGCGCCGGGCCGGGCTTCCCGCAGCCGCAGCAGCGCCGGCGTGCTCATCACCGCGTCCCCCAGCCAGTTGAGGCCGCGCACCAGGATTCTTTCGGGCGCCGGAGGCATGTTCAGCGCAGGCAGATTTTTCGCACGCAATCGTCGAAATCCTCCCCGCCGCTGAGGATTTTGATCTCGACGCGCATGAAATAAAACGGCAGGTCGCGCCGGTCAATTTTCGGAAACCGCACCGCGTCCTTTTGCGTCGTGACGATGATTTCCGCCTGCCGCTTCTTGCTCCGGTTGATCGCATTCAAAATCTCTTGCTGCGTATAGCGATGATGGTCGGCGAACCGCTTGGAATAGACCAATTCCCGGCACAGCTTCACCAGGCTCTGCTCGAAACTTTCCGGCTGCGCTATCCCGCTCAGCGACGCCACCCGCTTGCCCTGCAACAGGTCCAGCCCCTTGCGTTCCCCGGTGAATACATCCTCGAAGTAAAGCGGCGCGTGAATGCACTCGATGATGGCCGCCCCAGCGTTATAGCGCGCGATCCGCTGCCGCAACGCAGCCGTGTCCCCGTCGCTTTTGGTGATGAAGATGACGCTGGCCCGCGCCAGGTGGGACGGCGGCTCGCGCAACGTCCCGCGCGGAAACAAATGCTCGTTGCCGAAGGGCTGTTGGAAATCCACCAGCACCACGTCCTGCCGCCGCCCCGCCAGCCGCCAATACTGAAACCCGTCGTCCAGCAACAGCGTGTCGCACCCAAAATGCTCGATCGCGTAGCGCCCGCTCTTGACCCGGTTCTTGTCCACCAGCACCACCACGTCTTTTAGGTTTGACGCCAGCATGTACGGCTCGTCCCCCGCCGTGTCGGAATCCAGCAAGAGCGATTTCCCGTCGGATACCACCCGCGGCGGCGTGCTGTCCTCGCGAAAGAACAATTTGTTCAATATCACCGCCCCCAGCGGCTGCGGCCGCGATCGGTAGCCGCGAGAGAGTATGGCCACCGTGCGCCCCTGCCGCTGCAACTCCCGCGCGAACTTCTCCACCACCGGCGTCTTGCCCGTCCCGCCAAATGTCAGGTTGCCTATGGCGATCACCTGGATGCCGAGCGTCGAGTCCCGCATCAGCCGCGCCTGGATGCAAAAGCGATGGATCTTCAGCGCGAATTGGTACACCTTGGACAGCGCGAACAAAACCGAGCGCATGACCGCCGCCCGTTTGCCGCGCCGCCGCTCGAAGATGATCTCCAGAAACGGCGTTTCTATCCCCTCGATCCACGCTCGAATCCTTTGACGCATTCAGCCGGCCAGTCTGCCTGCTCAAGCCCCGCCCCGCAAGCGCGGGCGCGGAAATCCTTGACTCAATTCTCCGCTTGCTCCTGCGGAACAATCAATTTCACCGCGGGAAAATAAGTCTTGAGCCGGGCAGGGTCGCGCGTCACCAGCTTCAAACCCTCGGCCTGCGCGTGGGCGCCGACAAAAAAATCCGGCTGGGGAGTTTTTGGCAATGCCTTGTCTCTCCGGGCAAGGTAGCTCGCGTAAGCCTTGGCGGCGGGTCCGGCGGCGGAAACGGGCAGAGGCAGCAATTCCATTCCCCACGCCGACAATTCTTGATTGACCGTTTCAGGATTCTCGGCGCGAATGCTCACCTCGGCCAGCACAATGACGTTGACCGCGGCGCCTTCCGTCGAAGCAAAATGCTTGATTTGCGCCACCGCCCATTTGTGCCAGGGGGACCTTTCGTCCCGCGCGTCAATAATCACAGACGAGTCAAACAGCGTCATGGCTCACGGGTCAGTTTGCGCAATTCATCGTAACTGGCGGTGAATCTTAACCGGCTGGACTTGATCGCCCGTCCCACCTCCGCTGCCGTCATTCGCTTTTTCGGTTTCGGCGGCTCGATGCGCCGCAGCACGATCAAGTCGCGCGTCAAGGTTTCGGGGTGATATACGTCCCGCGGCTTGGCTGCCGGAATTCGGACTCGCTTCTTGTCATCCGCTCGCAAGGTTATCATCGTGGGAATTTCCCACAATCGCCTCCCCAATGCAACTGTTCTTTCCCTCAATCATTCGCCCCGATGAATTCGTCATGCAGCCGCGCATACACGCCCCCCGCCCGCAGCAGGCTCTGGTGCGTCCCCCGCTCCGCAATCCGCCCATGCTCCAGCACCAGCACCAATCCTGCCTTGCGGATCGTGCTCAACCGGTGCGCCACCACAAACGCCGTCCGCCCCCGCAACAATATCTCCAGCGCCCGTTGCAACCGCGTCTCCGTCACCGTGTCGATCGCGCTCGTCGCTTCGTCCAGCACCACGATCCGCGGGTCCGCCAGCATCGCCCGCGCAAAGCAGACCAGTTGCCGCTGCCCCAGCGACAGCGCCGCGCTCTTCTCGCCCACCTCATGGCGCAATCCGTCCGTCAGCCCCTCGATCAAATCCAGGCAATCCAGCGCCTGCAACGTCGCCCTCACCTCCGCCTCCGTCGCATCCGGCCGCGCAAATCGGATGTTGTCGATGACCGATCCGGAAAACAGAAAATTGTTCTGCTGCACGCTCCCCATCTGCGCGTGCAGCGAATCGCTGGTCACCTCCAGAAGATCATGCCCGTCGATCAACACCCGGCCCCGCGTCGGCAAATACAATTTCTGAAGCAGGGCCGCAACGGTCGTTTTCCCGCTCCCGGTGTGGCCCACCAGCGCCACGGTTTCCCCCGGCTCCGCCACGAACGATATGTCCGCCAACACCGGACGTCCGGCCTGATACTCGAAATGCACCGAGTCGAACTCGACTCGCCCCCGCACCGGCGGCAGCGGTCTGGCTGTCGCCGAGTCGCGCCAATCCGGTTCCTGGTCCAGCAGCCGAAAAAGCCGTTCGCCTCCCGCCATGGCCGTCAGCGCCTGGTTATAGCGGTCGCCGATGACTTGCACCGGCTCGAAAAACAGGTTGGCCAGAAAGAAAAACATCACCAGGTCCCCCACTTCCATCTGCGCCCACCCGTGCCATTGCAATGCGCCGTATCCCCCCAAAAGCGCCATCACGCCCAGAAACAACTGGCTCTTCATCTGCAACAACGGCACAAACACCGCCGAGGCCTGCGCCACTCCCACGTTGTTGTCCCCATGCAAGTTGACCAGTTTGCGGAAAAAACCCGCGTTGACCTCCTGCCGCACAAAGGCCTGCGTCACACGTATCCCGCCAACCGACTCCGCCAGTGTCGAACTGAGCCGGCTCCAGGATTCCTGCACCCGCCGCAGCCGCGTGCTCATCTCCCGCCGATACCGCTCGTTGATCACCCAGATCAACGGCACCAGCAGCAGCATCACCGCGAACAGCTTCCAATCATACCACGTCATCAGCGCCGCCGATCCCCCCATCTGCATCGCCTGCACCGTCAACACCGGCCCCACGTCCTGCACCCCCACCCGCACGTTGTCGATGTCCGACGTCATCCGGCTGATAATCCGGCCGAACTTGGTTTGATTGAAAAACGACATCGGCAGCGTCGTCAATTTGCGGAACAGGTCCCTCCGCATGTCATGCACCACCGCTTCCCCCAGCTCCAGCGCGAATCGCTGCCGGAAATACAGCGTGGCGATCATCACCAGCGTCAGCCCCAGATACACCGCCGCGTATTGCTGGATGCCCGCCCAATCTTTCCCCGCAATCGGCACGTTGATCGTCCGCCCGATCATCCACGCCAGCGCCGGCAATTGCAGCCCCCGCGCTACCGTCAATACGAAAAGCCAGTTCCGCCTCGCCCGGTAGGGCCGCGTGTAACTGTAGATCCGCCGCACCAGCGACCATCGCAGCGGCGCCTGGTTTTTGTCCTCCTCTTCCACGGGGTGAAAATAGGTGATCGCCTCCCGCGATTCGGCCAGCGCCTTCAGCGCCTGGGCCGTCGTGGTGACTGGCGGGGCCGATTCGCTCACGCCGCCCTCCCTTCGCTCTCGCTCAGGTCCATCAACTGCAGCAGCGCCGTCTGGTGATACGGACCGGGCCGATGCGCCAACTGGTCATGCGTCCCCGCTTGCGTCAAGCGTCCGTTCTCCAGCACCAAAATCACGTCGGCGCGCCTCAGCAGACTCAGCCGGCTGGAGACCACGAAGGTCGTCCTCCCCGCCATCGCCGCCCGCAGTGCCTGCACGATCTCCTGCTCGGTCTTCGCGTCCACGGACGCCGTCGGGTCATCCAGCAGCAGTATCGGCGGCGCCAGCAACAACGCCCGCGCCAGCGCCAGCCGCTGCCGTTGCCCGCCGGAAAGGTCCACCCCCGATTCCCCCAGCACCGTCGCGTAGCCGCGCGGCAGCTCCATGATAAACTCATGCGCGCATGCAATCCGCGCCGCTTCCTCTATCCGCTCCCGCGTCGCGTGCGGATGGCCGAAGGCGATGTTCGCGCTGACCGTGTTGGAAAAGAGAAAACTCTCCTGATACACTATCCCTATCTGCCGCCGGAAGCCGTCCAGGTCCATTTCTCTCAAATCCTGCCCGTCGGCCATGATCCGACCGCTTTGCGGATCATAAAAGCGCGGAATCAACCCCAGCACCGTGCTCTTGCCCGCCCCCGTCATGCCAAATATCCCCACCACCTGCCCCGGCTTGGACTCAAAGGACACCTCGTGCAACACCGGCTCGCCCTCATGGTACCCGAAAGTCACCTTCTCGAATGCAATCCGGCCTGTCAACTGTTGCGGTGCCCTGGCCCCCGGTTTGCTCTCCACTCCCGGCGGCATGTCCATCACTTCAAACACTCGCCGCGCCGCCGCCAAGCTCTGCTGGACCGAATTGGCAATGTTGGTGATGTTCGCCACCTGCCCGTTGAATTGTTGCAGCAGCCCCGCGAACACCACCAAGCCCCCTCCCAGCGGCAGTTGCCCCTTCACATACAGCCAACCCCCGTAACTGAACAGCACCACAAGGCTCAGTTGCGACAGAAACTGCGTCGCCATCGTGAACATCGTCAATTCCCGGAATATCTGCCGTTGCTGCGTCGATACCATCCTGTTCCCCTCCTCAAATCGCCGGATTTGATGCGGCTCGGCCGCGAACCCTTTGATCGTCTGCATCCCGCGCACGCTCTCGGTGAACAACTGCACCAGGTTGTCCGTCAGTTCCCGGTTGCGCAGATACCCCGGCCGCAGCCGCCCCGAATAATGATGCGTCGCCCACCACAGCGGCGCCGCCACCGACAGGCACGCCACCGTCAGCCCCGGATGTATCCGCCACATGAAAACCCCGTACGCTCCCAGCGTCAGCACCATGTTCGCTCCCTGCAACAACACCCCATCGACAAACAGCCGCGTGTTTTGCACGTCCCCTGTCACACGGTTGAAAATCGAACTCGACCCATGCACGTCAAAAAACCGGAAACTCAGCCGTTGCAGCCGCGCGTATAGCTCGTCGCGCAAATACGGAACAATGTCCCCCTGCGTCAGCCGCGCCGTCGCCAGGTTGTAGTAATAGGTCAGCACCGCCCTCAGCAGCGCCTGCCCCACTATCGCCAGCGCCAGCGCCGTGACGATCCGCAACGCTGTCCATTGTGCGGGCGGCCTCCACCCAAACGCATACCGCGGCGCCTGCTGCGTCGCATCCAGCGCGTGCCGGATCACATCAATCACGACCCCCAGCAATTGCAGCCCCGCCAGCCCCAGCATCAGCAACACCAGACTCAGCCCCAGCGACAGTAGAAAGTCGCCCCGATACTGCCACGCCAATGCCGTCAGCCGCCGCACCAGCTCCCCCGTGGGATACTCGCGGCTCGACGATATTTTAGGCGCTGAACCCGGCATAAATCAGACCTCGTGATTGTTGTTCTAATGGCGGCACTCCCCGCCCCGAATCACATTCCAAGCTGTCGCCGGAAAGTCAAAGCCATTTTCGAGCGCCCTTGCCCGTTTCTCCCCCATCCCGTTTTTCCGTCCCTTCCGTCCTTTTCGTCCCTTTCGTCCCTTCTCCCATCCCTGCCGCCTCCGCCCCTCCCCCCTTGGGTACAATCAAGTTTTTCCGCCGTCTGCCGATGCTAAGGTGGGCCGTGCTGCAGTCGTCCCGGCTGGCCTGGAATGACAAGACATTTTGCCCAATGAAAAAGCAAATCTGTTTCGCCGGTTTTGCCGAAAGCGAAATCGATTGCCTGAACCCGGCTCTGGCCAAAATCAGCCAGGCCTGGCGGAGCGTGTTTTTGCCTGACGCCATAGTGGCCGCCGCCAAAATGGTCGAGGAGCCTTTTGACGCCGTAATCGCCAATTTGCGCGCCGGAGGCGTCACCGCCGACGAATTGCCACGCCTGGCCTCCGCCCGCAGGTCCCATACCCTCTTATTCGTCTTGGGCGACGTCACCGACCGGGAACAAACCATCAACTGCCTGGGCACCGCCCATCAGTTCATCTCCCGGCCCTGGAAACCCAATGAGTTGATCCCCATCGTCGAGCGCAGCCTTGCGCTGGATGCCTGGCTGAGCACCGATAAACTCCGCTCCTTTGTCCCGCGCCTGGGCCGCCTTCCCGGCCTCTCGGCCACCTACTTTGAAGTCATTAAAAAAATCGAATCCCCTCACGCCAGCGTCGAAAGCGTCGCCGAAATCATCGCCCGCGATCCCACCCTCACCGCCCGCTTGCTCCAAGTCGTCAACTCCCCCGCCTGCGGGTTGAATGAAAAAGTCACCCGTCCGGCCGACGCCGTTTCGATCCTGGGTTTGGACATGGTCAAATCCATCGTACTGTGCTTGCAGATGTTCGCTTCCTCCGCCCCGGCGCCGCTTGGAACCCTGTCCCTCGACCAGCTTTGGCGGCACAGCTTCCAAGTTGCCAGGCTGGCCAACAAAATCGTCCTCCGCTCCACTGGTGGCGACCGCATGGCCGCCGACGCCTACACCGCCGGCCTCCTCCACCGGGTGGGCCAGATTGTCCTCGTCAACAATTTGTCAAATGAATACGCCGCCGTCCTCGACGCCGCCCGCGACCTGCACCGCCCGCTCCATGAAGTCGAACTGGACAAACTCGGCGTCACCCACAATCAGGTCGGCGCCTACCTTCTTGGCGTCTGGGGCCTCCCCTTGCCCTTGGTCGAAGCCGTCGCCCTCTATCCTACCCCCGGCTTGACCACCAGGCCTGAATTCTCCCTCCTCACCGCCGTCCACGTCGCCGACGTCCTCGCCCAAGAGGAAGAAGGCTGTGCCGACGGCATCCCCATGCCAAAGCTCGATCGCGAATATCTGGCCACGCTGGATTTGCCCGATAAGACAGCCATCTGGCGCAAGGCGCTCTCCAACGGCCTTGCCACCCCCGTGTCAAAAGCCCCCGCGCGCCCCGGTTCTTCCGCCGCGCCCGCCGCAGGCAAGCCGCGGCGCCCCTCAGCCAGCTTGCTCGTCCTGACTGCTGCCGTCGTGGGCGCTCTGGCCGTTGTGATGTTGCGCCCGTACTTCATCCCTGCTCCCACCCCGCAGTCCGCGCCCGTGCCCAAACCGCCGGAGACTCCGGCGGCGGATACCGTGCCCGCTCCGGTGGCGCCGGCGGCGTCCGCATCGCCATTCGATTCGATTAAAATCCAGGGCATCATCTACCGCGCCGACCACCCCGTGGCGTTGATCAACGGCAGGATGCTCGACACCGGCGCCCGCATTAACGGCGCCGAAATCATCAACATCGGCCCCTCCCAAGTCACCCTCGCCTACGCCGGCAAACAAAAAGTCTTCAAGCTCAAGTAGGCATCAGGAGATCCGCCCTCGCCCCAAAGTCCGCGCTATTACAACATTGGTTATACACAGGCTATCCGCGAGCCAGTCGCAGCCCTGCTTGGGGCTGGAGCTTTGCGGAACCAAAACTCAATCATACTTTCCAATGTTGAAGCTAAGCGCCGTAGGCGCGTCATCGCTGTAGAAACCAAACCCAAACAGATTCTAAGCTCCGTCAGGAAGCGACACCATGTTAAGATCCCAATTATGTTAAGGGGTCGGAGGAGGGGTCGAGGAGGGGTCGGTTCCTTGCATTGCCACATTCTTGGTTGACAGGGCTGGGGGATTGGGCACGCTGCCGGCAGGGCGCAAAAGCTTGGCCGGCAATACTCCGGGGGCTTTCCCCGCAAGTGGACTCCGTCACGATACCAAACAAGACTTGACTCCCTCCCTCTGGCGTTCCCTCGTTGAGCTCGCCGACTGTTTGGCTTCGTTATTGTCCCGGTGTTGACTCGCACCATTGGCACTTTCCTTCAGAAACCCCTTCCCATCAATGTCTTCCATCGCTCCCAACCAGCCATTTTTGCGATTTGTGCGCACTATAACGGCCCATCCAAAAAATCCTCAAAAAAAGACTTGCAAGTCCCATTATAATATGGGACATTGACCCATGTCGGTTTGCTCTTTGACATATCGGAAAACAACTCCGCTCCCGCATCGCCCGAAGCACTGCCAATCGCCCCTCCGCTCGGAGCCAAGGCCCTTTAACGTTAAAGTTGAACTCAGCCTCCTCCGGGCGAGGACAGGGTGAGTCAGCTCAGTCAAGCCAAGTCAAGGTTAGCCTGCCGTGGGGCGGCCGAAGGCGAAGTTGAGTCATAACCTGCTCATAATCATAATCTTAATCGTAATCTTAATCCTACTCGGCCCCCCTTCCCAACACCCCGGAGTCAACAAGAAGTCAAGCTCAGTCAAGCCAAGTCAAGGTGACTCTGCGCCAAGTCAAGGTCAAGCCTACGCCGCCAACCTGCCCGCCGCCTCGTCCGCAATTGCGGAGGAAAAAACTGCCTTCTCTGCGCGCCTCCGCGCGAAGTCAGGGTTAAGGGGAAAATGGCTCCCTATGCCCCTGGCGTGAGCGTCATTTTGTCCCACCCTTAAAACCAAAAATCCTCAAAAATGCCAGCAATTGCTGCTATTTGCGACCGATCGCCGCCCATTGTCGCCACGGACCTTAACGCAAAGCGGCAAAGGCCCGAAGACGCAACGGGAATTCCAAATGATAAATCATCAATTAGCCTCGTCAAACCCGATCGCCCCTCACCACGAACTGATCGAACTTCTCGACCAGCTTCCAGTTTGACAAGGCAGGCACAACCGCGCGGCGGGCTGTAAATTCGGGTGAACTACTTGGTTTTACCGGCAAAGTAGTAACTCCCGGAGCCAGCTTGCAAAACAACCCTGTCATTTTCCTGTCGCAAGTATTTAACTCCCACCGCCTGTTCCACTGGTTTTCCGCTTTCGGTGATGGATTTAATCTCTATCGCCGGCAGGCAGACCGTGGCCGTCGTATTGGCGGGAATGGTGACTCGCAAATTAAACTGCCCGGCCGATTGGTGCCATTCGCTGCTGATGCGTCCGTGAATCGAATCATAACCAGCCTTGACCCAGGTCAGACCGCCGACAATTTCGGGCTTGATAATGATCTTTTTGAAACCCGGAGCTTCCGGATCGGGACGGATGCCGCCCAAGTATTCGTGCAGCCAGATGTTGAGATCGCCAATGAGCATGACGATGTTGCGGGAATTCATCCCGGAATCGGCGGTGTCGCCATTCCAAAGCTCCCACATCGTCGTGGCTCCTTTTGAAATCATGTAGCCCCAGCTCGGATAATTCGTCTGCGTCGCGATCGTGCAGGCGAGATCGGGCCGGCCGTTGTCCGACAACACACGCATCAAATAATGCCCGCCGATCAGTCCCGTTCCAAGATGGTTGTCGCTTTCAACGGTGATCTTTTCAACGAGATGGGCGAACACGTTTGTTTTGCGGTCATCCGGCGCCAGTCCAAACGCCAGCGGCAGCACGCAGGATGTCTGCGTGCCGTTGTCGTAATAGCCGGCCCTGGAATTGTAGAAGCGGCGGTTGAACGCGACTTTGATCCGACCGGCAAGCGTTTCGAAATGTTCGGCGTCCCCGGTTTTGTCCAGCAGCCGCGCCGTCCGCGCCATCAGCCTCAAATCATGATAGAAAACCGCCGTGCTCATCAAAATCCCGCTCGTGGTTAACTTTGGGTCGCTGGAATTAATCACCGTCATCTCCGTCAAGGATTTAGGCGGAAAGCACCAGTCCGCGTAAGTGTTTCTCGGCATGATGTCATCCTCCAGGAATGACGCCATGTAATCAGTCCATTTTTTCATCGAATCGTAGTGCTTCCGCAGAATCCCAACATCACCGTATTGATCGTAAAGCATGTGCGGAATGACGATGTAGGTGCTGGCCCAGACGACACCGTCCTGGTAGAGGGACCAATAGGCCGGAGACACGTCAGGCACGCTGCCGTTGGAATGTTGGTCGTCCTGCATATCGGTCAGCCACTGGGCATACAACGGCGCAACATTAAACATATAAGTTTCGCCTTTTGACACTTCCTGCCGGTCTCCCATCCACCCTTGACGTTCGTCGCGGGGAAGATCTGTGGGTATGCTGCGGTAGTTGTCGCGTGTGGTCCAATAAATGGCGTGGTAAATCTGATTGAGCAGGGGATTGGAACAGGCAAATTGTCCCGCCGTCGGCACGGCGTCATGGACCAGCCGGCCCTCAATGGCGCTCAAGGTCGGCTTGCCGGGAAATCCCGTGACCTCCACGTAGCGAAAACCGTGATAGGTAAATCGCGGCTCATAAGTTTCAACGCCCTGTCCCTTCAGCGTATAAATGTCCTCGGCTTTGGCGCTGCGGAGATTATCGGTGTAGATCGTGCCATCCGGCTTAAGCGTTTCAGCATGGCGGACTTTTACGACGGCGCCCCGAGGCCCGCTGACTTTCAACCGGCACCAGCCCGCCATGTTTTGTCCCATGTCAAAAATATATACGCCCGGCTTTGGGTTCGTGATCGCCATCGGATGCAGCGTATCCATGACGCGGATGGGTTCGCCAATTTGCGCCGATAAGACCGGCGCGGCCGGTTTCACCAACTGCGCCCGCTGCCAGTTGGAATCATCAAACTTCGGTTGGCACCAGCCGGGCATTTCCATCCGCGCATCATATTCCTCGCCATCATACTCGTTGTTGGCGCGAATCGGGCCGGCGGCGGTCAGCTTCCAATTCTCGTCGCTGACAATTTGCGCCGTTGTGCCATCCGTGTATTCGATGTTCAATTGCAACAGCAGCTTCGGATAGCCGAAGGTCCGCGTCTCCGCCGGCACACTCGAACGCGGCGCAAAAAAGCGGCCGTTGCCAAGAATCACGCCGATGGCGTTATCGCCTCCATTGAGTTGATCGGTCGCGTCAAAGGTCAAGTAGAAGGCGCGCGCGTCATATTCAGAGAGAGCGGGTGACAGCGCGTCATCGCTCATTTTCCGGCCATTCAGGTATAACTCAAAAAGCCCCAGTCCGCAGACATAAGCCGTGGCGCGCCGCACCTTTTTCTCCACGGAAAATTCACGTCTCACGTAGCGGGCCGGCAACCGCCGATCTTCGTTTCCAATAGTTCCCCAAGGCTGCATTCCATATACTCCAAGTGCCTTGGCAGCCATCCAGGCAGTGTCGTCAAAAGCCAGAGTATTCCATCCATCCTCGGAATCCCGTGCCGACTTCCAACCATCGTCAGTGTCCAGCGTCAAGGCATTTTCTTGCTCAAAAATGACATTCAGTCTGCTCATCAATCCCGCGGGGGTTGGCCCGTCTCCAACGTTGCGCGCCACTACCGCCAAAACATTTTTCCCCGGCTTCAAAAAAGCGCCTATTGCAAACCTTCCTGGCGTCTTCCAATTGTCGCCGCTGCCGGCTTCCTGACCGTTCACAAATAGATGAAACTCGTTGTCCGCTGTCATTGCGATGGTCGCCGCGCGAATGGCCTGATTGGCCGGCAATTCAAAAACGCGGCGGAAATAACGAGTGCCTACCGGCGCGCTGACCGCCGGATTTCCCTCGGGAAACCAAATCCACTTCGCTCCTTCGAATGGATTTGGTTTTTCGTCTTCATCCAATCCAATCCATTTTCCCCGCCAGTCCTCCGCCGCGAGCAGTCCCATGCTCCACGCGGCGGGCGAACTCCAGACCGATGCCCGGCCATCCTGATCCCAAACCCTGACTTTCCAGAAACATTGGACGCCTGACGCGAGTGGTTTGCCCGAATAAGCAATGTTGACGCTTTCATCGCTGGAAACCCTGCCGCTGTCCCACAAATCCCCATAACCATTTTGGAGAAGTTCCTTGCTGCTGGCGACCAGGATTTCATAAGCAGTCTGCGCTTGCTTGCGTTTGTCCGATTGCACCTGCCAGATTAAGCGCGGCTGTGCCACATCAAGGCCCCGCGGATTGGAACGATATTCACATTGCAAATTCACAGGCACAACCGATCCTGC
Source organism: Verrucomicrobiota bacterium (assembly GCA_049517295.1). GTDB lineage: Bacteria > Verrucomicrobiota > Verrucomicrobiia > Limisphaerales > Palsa-1400 > JBEKSF01. The sequence continues at coordinate 14,509 of JBEKSF010000054.1, read as the reverse complement.
CAGCGGCTCAATGCCCGCAAGCACTAATATGACGGCGATTAAAACCCTTATCATCAGATTCTTTTCCCAGGCACCGGGAAGGTTTTCGGGCCGCAACGGGTCGCTGCAAGTAAAAAAATCAACTCGCGTTTAATTTTTCTTTTTATAGGCTGTTTGGCAAGGCACAAAATGACATTTCCGGTGGAGAAACTGGCAAATTCCGCGACGGCGGCGCAAAACTAGAATGCCGGCCTGCGTTACCATGGTTCAGGCGGCCAAACCAGCGCACGCTCAACTGTCGAGCATGCTCGTCAAAATGCGGGTTGCCATCGCCGGCGCATTTCTGCTCTTCCTTTTGGCGCCCCCGGTCCAAGCGCAGGGGCGGCGGGAGTTGAACCACGGCTCCCAAGGCTATGTGCCGTCCGTTGTGGCGCATTTGACTTCTTTTGGCCGTCTTGATGCCACCAACCGCTTGCGTCTGGCCATCGGGCTGCCATTGCGCAACCAGCAAAAGCTTGACGCCACGTTGCAGGCGCTCATGGATCCGACCAACCCCCAATACCATCATTGGCTCACGCCCGAACAGTTCACGGAAGCATTTGGCCCGACCGAACAGGAATACCAGTCGGTCATACATTACATGGAAGGGCATGGGCTGAGGGTGGAGGCCAAATACTCGAATCGCGCGCTGGTGAGTGTGAGCGGGGCGGTCCCGGATATTGAGAAAGCTTTTGGGGTTACCCTGCGCGTTTATCAGCATCCAAAGGAAAACCGCATTTTTTATTCAGCGGACGCGGCGCCGTCGCTGGACGCCGATGTTCCCGTGCTGGGCATCAGCGGCCTCGATAACTACGAGCCGCCGCGCCATCGGCACAGCGCCAAATTTTCCAATAATTCATCGGTCAAAAATAATTCCGCGACCGGTTCGGGCCCGGGCGGTAATTTTCTCGGGGACGACTACCGGACGGCCTATGTCCCCGGCGTTTCGCTCGACGGCTCGGGACAAACGGTCGCGCTCTATGACGGTCAGTATTACGCCACCAATCCCATCGTTTATGCGCGGCTGGCCGGCCGGCCGGTCCCCAGCGTCACCAACGTGTATCTGGACGGCGCCGCTCAGGGCGATCCCTCCAGCCCGGCCAATGATAGCATCGAGAGCGATATGGACATGGATGCAATTATCGCCATGGCCCCGCGTGCCGCCATCCTGGTTTATGAAGGTGGCAATGAGGATTGCTTGAATCAAATGGCCATCGACAACAAGGCCAAACAAATCAGCACTTCCATCAGTTGGCTGCCTCCGTCCCCGATGCAGAACCAGGAAATGGAACAATTCGCGGCCCAGGGCCAGAGCTTCTTTATGGCCAGCGGCGATGAAGGGTCGAACGGCGATGACAACGGGAATCCCTGGGCTCCATTCGGCCCGCTGGTTACAGACGTGGGCGGCACATCCCTGACCACCAGCGGCGCGGGCGGACCCTGGCAGTCGGAAACCACTTGGGGAGGCAGCGCCGGTGGAGTCGCAGTCAATATGCCGATTCCAAGTTACCAGCAGGGCATCAGCATGGCGCACAACCAAGGCTCGACCGCCTACCGGAACTTTCCCGATGTAGCCATACAGGCCGACGTGGACAATACCATCGTCGGTGGGGATGGTTCCGTTTACACCGGGTGGGGCGGCACGAGCTTTGCCTCGCCGTTGTATGCGGCTTTCATGGCACTGGTCAATCAGCAGGCGGCGGCCCTGGGCAATCCGCCGGTCGGCTTCCTCAATCCACTTATTTATGCCATTGGCAAAAGCTCAAGTTACACCAACGATTTTCACGACATCACGACCGGCAACAACGAGAACGGAAGTTTCCCAACCATGTTCTCGGCTGTCAGCGGCTACGACCTCTGCACCGGTTGGGGCAGTCCCCGGGGACAAACGTTGATTAACGCTCTCGCTGGAACAAATACGGCGCCGAACTTCTCGCTTTCTGTGCCAAACGTCCTAACTTCTTTGCCGAACGGTCTGATAGTAAATCAAGGATCCAACGTCACAACCACGATCACGATCACGAGCGGCGACGGTTTTGACAACAGCATCAACTTGTCCGCATTCAACCTGCCGAGTCGCGTGACGGCTTCGTTCAACCCTGCCAGCGCAACGAGCACAAGCACGGTGACCTTTGCGGCGAGCAGCACGGCGCCCACCAACCCCAACCCGGCGACCGTGACGATTGTCGGAACGGGCGGCGGCCTGGTCCGCACCGTGACCTTCAGCCTCAGCGTGGCGGCCCGCACCACCGCCGCGACCGCGGATTTCAGCCTCTCGGCCGCGCCGGGCAGCCTGGCGGTCACACCCGGTGGCAGCAGCACGAGCATGATCATGGTCAATGCGCTCAATGGGTTCGCTTCCGGCGTCAGTCTGTCCGCCTCGGGTTTGCCCAGCGGTGTGACGGCGACGTTCAATCCAACAAGTTCAACGGCCGGCAGCACGCTGACCTTCACCGCCACCCCCGGCGCGGCCACGGGCACGAACACCGTGACGGTCACCGGCGCCTCCGGCAGCTTGAACCATGCGACTCCGATCACCCTCATCGTCATCGCCACGAATCAAATGACAGCCCCGACCATTGCCGATTTCGGCTTTGAGACGCCCAGCCTTGGCTCGGGCAACTACCAGTATAATCCGTCCGGCGCGGGCTGGACGTTTGAGGGGGCGAGTCCCGACGGTTCAGGCCTCGTGGCCAATGGCAGTGGCTTTTCAAATCCCAATGCCCCTGAGGGAGTCCAAGCCGCCTTTCTCCAGGAATACAGCACGATTTCACAGGCCATTTCCGGTTTTATACCGGGCATAAACTACACGATCACCTTCGCCGCCGCGGAACGGGGTTTCGGCAACAATGGAGGGCAGACATGGAATGTGATGATTGATAACACTGTGGTTGGCAGCTACGATCCCGGGGCAGGGGCGACCGCGTTTGTGAACTACACGGCCAGCTTCACGGCTTCGGCGGCGGTTCATACCCTGTCGTTTGTGGGCACCGATTCAGGAGGCGGCAACAACACCGTCTTCCTGGATAATGTAACGATCGACGTCGCCACCAATCAACTCGCCGCCCCGGCGATCACGCTGACCGCGCCGGCCAACGACGCCGCATTTAGCGCCCCCGCCACGGTGAATCTGGCGGCCAGCGTGGTGACCAATGGCAACGTCATCAACAGCGTGGAGTTCTATGCCAATTCCACCTTGATTGGGCAGGTCGCCAGCGCGCCCTATACCTGCTCCTGGGCCAACATAAGCAATGGCAGTTACAATTTGTTTGCCCAGGTATTTTACAACGGCGGCGGCATTGCGGATTCCGCTGCCGTCAACATCGCAGTCACCAACAGCAGCGTCAATTGGGGCTTTGAAACCCCCAGCCTCGGTGCGGGCAACTTCCAGTATAATCCGTCCGGCGCGGCTTGGACGTTCAGCGGGAGCGCGGCGGTTACCAACGGTTCAGGCATCGTGGCCAACGGCAGTGCTTTGGGTAATCCAAATGCGCCGCAGGGAGTCCAAGCCGCCTTTGTGCGGGGACAGGGCGCCATTTCGCAGACTCTGAACGGTTTTACGCCGGGGGTAAACTACACCATTGCTTACGAGGCCGCCCAGCGCGCCGGCGGCGCCCAGTCATGGAATGTCCTGCTGGATAATACTGTGATTCAAGTCAATAATGCTCCCGGGTTCACTAATTATACAATCTACACAGCCAACTTCACCGCTTCGGCGGCCGTTCTTACCTTGTCGTTTGTGGGCACCGATCTGGCGGGTGGCGACAACACCGTCTTCCTGGATAATGTCTCCATCGGCGTCAATGAGAATTTCGGCTTTGAGACTCCCAATCTTGGCCCCGGTAACTTTGCGTATAATCCGTCCGGCGGCACCTGGACCTTTAGCGGCGCGAGTCCAAATGGTTCCGGCATCGTGGCCAACGGCAGCGGCTTTTCAAATCCCAATGCCCCGCAGGGAAACCAGGCGGCGTTTGTTCAGGATCACGGAACCATTACGCAGGCCATTTCCGGTTTGATTCCGGGAACCAACTACACGATCACGTTCGAAGCGGCGGAACGTTCGGGCTATTCCGAGTCCTGGAAAGTGACGGTTAATGGCACAACGGCAGGGAGCTACAATCCGGGGGCCGGCGCCACCTCCTATGCCACCTACACGGCCAGCTTCACGGCCACGGCGGCCACGGAAACCCTCGCTTTTGTCGGTACGGATGTGGCGGGCAATGAGGACGCTGTGTTTATTGACGCCGTGCAAATTACCGCGGTTTCGCCGGGAGCGCCGCCGGCGCCGGCGGGCTTGACGGCGACGGCCGGCAATGCGCAAGTGAGTTTGAGCTGGAACGCCGTGAGCGGGGCGACGAGTTACAATGTGGCCAGTTCGACGGTGGACGGCGGACCTTACTTGATGCTGGCCAATGTGACGGGCACGAACTTTGTCAACACCGGCCTGGCCAACGGCACGACCTATTATTACGCCGTCTCGGCAGTGAACGCCAGCGGGGCGGGCGCCAACTCCAGCCAGGTCAGCGCAACGCCACAACTTCCGCCTCCAACGGGCTTGATAGCGATTGCTGGGAACGGGCAAGTGAGTTTGAGTTGGACCGCTTCGAGCGGGGCCATCAGTTACCTCGTGCAGAATGCGACGGAAAACGGAGGCCCTTACTCTACGGTGGCAAATGTGGCGGCCACGAACTATGTCAACACCGGCCTCAACAACGGCACAAGCTACTATTACGTCGTTTCGGCAATGAACTCCAGTGGCCCGACTGCCAACTCCAGCCAGGTCAGCGCCACGCCGCCAGGACCGGCTCTGACCAACGTAACCGACTTCGGCTTTGAGACCCCGAGCATCGGCTCCGGCAACTTCGAGTACGATCCGCCAGGCGGATCCTGGACGTTCAGCGGCGCGAGTCCAAATGGTTCAGGCATCGTGGCCAACGGCAGCGGCTTTTCAAATCCCAATGCCCCGCAGGGCGTCCAGGCGGCGTTTGTTCAGACCTACGGAACCATTACGCAGGCCATCTCCGGTTTTATTCCGGGCACAAACTACACCATCACCTTTCTGGCGGCGGAACGTCCGGGCTATTCCGAGTCATGGAAAGTGACGGTCAACGGGACGACGGTCGGGAGCTACAATCCGGGTCCAGCGGCCACCGCCTATGCACCCTACTCGGCCGCCTTCACGGCCACGGCGGCTACGCAAACCCTGGCTTTTGTCGGAACGGATTTGGCGGGCAATGACAACGCCGTCTTTATTGACGACGTGCAAATTGCTGTTACCGGCTTTTCGATAAGCCCAAGCCCGCAAATAACAACAAACACCTTGCCGGTGACGGCGGCGGATGTGATGGGCGGCCAGGTCACCTTCACGGCGGCTTTCGCGGCGGCCATTCCCATAATTTACCAGTGGCAGATGATCAGCGGCGGGGTGACCAATAATATTCCCGGCGCCACCAACACGACATTGACGCTTGCCAATCTGCAATTGACGAACACGGGTTCCTATCAGCTTCAGGCGTCCAACGTCTTCGGAGTTGCCGTAAGTGCGCCGAGTTCGCTGACGGTTTCCAGCGTGCCGGCGGCGGTGAACAATGTCATCACCACCTATGCCGCACAAACGGGGCTTGGCGGCGCCAACACGAATTTCGTACCCGCGTGGACGGTTGCGCCCGGCAGCTTGATTTTCGGACAATCCCCCAGCAGCGTTGGCAGCGGCAATTTCAGCCTATTCGGTGCGGGCGTGGTCGCCGTGCTGACCGACGGCGCCTTTGGCTCGCTGAACTATTGGCCGGACGTCGGCAGCAGCACGACCGAGGTCACTTGTGGCACGGTTGCTGGCGGAGCGGGCCAGTCGGTCACTTACACCCTCGCTGGTTCGGCCACCGGCTATAACCTGACCAACATCGTGGTCTATGGCGGGTGGGGAGATGCCGGCCGGGACCAACAGGCCTATACGGTTTCTTATTCCACCATCGCCGCCCCGGTAACCTTCATCCAGTTAAGCGCCGTCAATTACACTCCCGCGAATGCTTCAGCCGTGCAATGCGCCACGCGGGCGACACTCATGCCGGCGAGCGGCGCGCTCGCCACCAACGTGGCGGCGGTGAAGTTTAACTTCACCACTCCCGCCGGAGAGAACGGGTATGAGGGCTACTCGGAGATTGAGTTGTTCGGGACGCCGACCATCCCTCCGGCCATGCCAGAGACCTTGAACGTGACATTCCTGACGCCGGATAGTTTTGTCATGAACATCGGCAGCCTGGTGGCCGGCCGGAACTATATGCTCCAGAGCACGACCAATCTGGCCTCGGGCCTCTGGACCACCGAAACCAATTTTGTTGCTACGCAGACAGCGGTTTCTTTGACCAATGCCTCCATCAACTATTCGCAACACTTCTACCGGGTTTTGGGAAATTAGGCTGCACCATATTAATGAACTTCGAACTTCCAAGTTCCCGAAGTGATGATGATAGAAATGTCAATGAAAACACCTGCAGGTTCTCAGTGTTATTGAGTTGATAAATCAAAAAATATGAATCACCGGAAATTCATCCGCAACACGTCATTCATCGCTTCCATCTTGGCGCTGCTGCCTGCGCTCAACTGGGCCGCCGACGGGTTTCCGGCGCCAAAGGATGGCACCCCTATCGACCGGCATGCGCTGGTGAGGCGACACAACGTGGTGTTGACGAATGCAGACGTGTCTTCGCCACTGTCGGTGGGCAATGGCGAGTTTGCTTTCACCGCCGACGTGACGGGACTGCAAACCTTTGAAGGGAACTACAATGGCGGCATTCCACTTTCCACCATGTCGCAATGGGGATTTCACACGATGCCCAACCCTCAGGGCTTTTCACTGGAGAAATTTCCCCTGACGATGATAGATAGCAGTGGGCGACCGGTCGGTTATTTGTATGATGAAAACGGCAAGACTCCGCCGGCGTGGCACGCGGCGGCGGGCTACCTTTACGCTAATCCCAGCCGCCTGAATCTCGGCCGCATCGCGCTGGTTCTGAAAACCGCGGACGGGCACGAAGCCCGTTTGGAGGATCTGAAGGACATCCATCAGGAACTGGCCCTGTGGACCGGAGAATTGCGCAGTCATTTCACCTTTGAGGGTGAGCCGGTGGATGTCTCGACGTGCTGCCATCCGGATCGTGAACTGGTGGCGGTTCGAATTCATTCTGCTCTGGCTGCCGATGGTCGTCTGTTGGTGCTACTGGCCTTTCCTTATGGGTCTGGTAGTTTCAACGGCAATGGAGCCGACTGGGGCCGACCGGCGGCGCATCAGACCGTCATGACCCTCAAGGGCGACCAGCGGGCAGACTTTGTTCGGACACTCAATAACGACCGTTACTACGCCGCCTTGGTTTGGGCGAAGGGAAACCGTCTTACGTCTGACGGCCCCCATCGGTATCTGCTGGCCGGCAAAACTAACGCCCAAACCATCGAGTTTGTCGCGGCCTTTTCGCAATCTCCCCTCTCGGCGAACCTGCCAAAAGCGGCGGCCACCCGGACCGTAGCGGCAGCGATGTGGAAAAATTTCTGGAGCACCGGCGGGGCGATTGACCTTTCGCAAAGCGAGGACCCCCGCTGGAAGGAACTGGAGCGCCGGATCATACATTCACAATATCTCTCCCGCATTCAATGTTGCGGTTCGCTGCCGCCGCAGGAGACGGGACTGACCTGCAACAGTTGGTTCGGCAAGTTTCATCTGGAAATGCACTGGTGGCATGCCGCCCATTTTGCGCTTTGGGGACGGAGTGAATTATTGGAGCGCAGCCTTCCCTTTTACCAGCGCATCTTGCCCAAGGCCGAAGCGCAGGCGAAGAGCCAGGGCTACGAAGGCGCCCGCTGGCCCAAGTGCGTTGGCCCTGCCGGTGATCCCGCGCCGACGTATCTGGAATGCTTCTTGATCTGGCAGCAGCCCCATCCGATATTCTATGCGGAACTGGCTTACCGTTCCCATCCGAACCAGAAAACCCTCAAGCGATATCAGGAACTGGTGTTTGAAACCGCGAAATTCATGGCCTCCTATGCAGCCTGGGATACGAACCGCAACCAATACCGCATCGGGCCGCCCTTTGCGGATGCGGCGGAGGTTTACTATTTGGATCACGAACATCAATGGAATCCAACCTTTGAGATCGCGTATTGGCGCTGGGGCCTGGAGACAGCCCAACACTGGCGCCAGCGGTTGGGGTTGCCGCGCGACAAAAAGTGGGATGATGTCATTGGCCATCTGCCACCGTTGTCAACCCGCGATGGTCTTTACGTCGCCGGAGAAACCGCCGCGGACACTTTTATGACGCCAGGCCGGAACACATCGCACCCCAGCATGTTGGCCCCGCTGGGAATGCTCGATGGCAGCATGGTGGACCGTGAAACCATGCGGCGCACGCTGCATAAGGTGATGGATAACTGGGATTGGAACAACACCTGGGGCTGGGATTATCCCATGATGGCCATGACGGCGGCGCGACTGGGTGAAGGAAAGACCGCGATCCAGGCACTGCTGATGGACAAGGCTAAGAACCGCTATCTTGCCAATGGCCACAACCCGCAAGGTCCGACTCTGCCATTATATCTGCCCGGCAACGGCGGCCTGTTGTATGCCACGGCCTTGATGGCTGCCGGATGGGATGGCGCGCCAGCCGGCCAACACGCGCCCGGTTTTCCTGATGATGGCAAATGGGTGGTGAAGTGGGAGGGACTGAAGAAAGCTCCGTGAATTAAAACGTTTCCGTGCCGAAGGCCATTTTACTTGATAATCTGGCAGACGGGCAATTTTCGCCAATGACAATATTTATGAACTGCTATAAGAACCGTTTGGAGTTGCTCTGGGTTCGCCCCGAGCGTGAGATGCCTTCGTCGCCCCAAAGAAAAGCTCCGGGACGAATTCAATTCGGTCGCTGGATTGTATTTTTGTTTTTCGCCGCATCGTTGATGGGTGGGGCATCCGTTCGGGCCGCCGGAACGGGGACGATTCATCCGGATGCCGAACGGAAGCTCGTGACGCTGGCCGATGGGCAAGGGCAGTTGGCGTTGAGGTTGAATTACGATGGGCGTTGCGTCTTGGATCAAGTCATCGTGCGCGGGCGTGAGGTGGCGGCGGAATCGGGCGTTGCCAGCGGCATCTGCATGGACGGCCAATGGTTTACCACGAAGGCCGGCATCGCCACGCCTGCCGTTGCCATCAGTGAGGACACTCTCACCATAACCGGGATAGTCTTCGGCAAGCCGGGTAGCGAGATCCACGAGGTCTGGCAGTTTACCGTTCAGACGGATCGTATTGTGTGGCGGATCACTCGGAAATATTCAACGGCGGCCACTCTGCAGGACGCGGCGTTTCCAGAATGGGATTTCAGTAGCATGTCCACGTGGACGGGGGGGCTGCTCGATAATGGCGGAGTAGTCTGGAACAAGTATCTGGAATCGCCTAACGCGACCTATGGCGCTCACGCCGGATCTGTCACTTTTTGGAACCGCAGGCAACGCGATTGCCTGCGAATCGTTCCCACCCTGCCCAACAATCAATACGGAACCGTCCGCTTCTCACATCAGAAGAACAACATTTTCTCCTTCAATTACGTCGCCAGCAGTGAGGAGCTGAAACCCAAACACGATTTGTGTCGTTTTCTGCCGGATCGGCAGGATCTTTGGGCTCCGTTCCAAGCGGGGGCTGGCGCAGTGAGTGTCGAATTTGCGCTGCAGGCACCGGATTACAACGAAGTCTTTGACTCGGGCACTTTTCGAGGATTGGATGGCGGGAGCATTCGCGAGTTACTGAACACGGTCGGCCGATACGGTGTGATAGACACGCGGTTGGTGGGCGGAAACGGCTGGAGGTCCGGTTACATCTGTCTGCACGAGCAATGGTTTGCGGAGATCGGACTGGCGTTGGACGACACGGATTACATTGCCAATTTTTCCAAAGCGCTCGATTACGAGCGCGACCACGCGCTCAGCCCGGACGGACGAGTCAAAGCTCGCTGGAATTATGACGCGGGCGATGCCATGCCCGGCACTTATGATGCGCTGGGCTTTTATGAGGCGCAGTGGGGATACCTGATGGATTCCCAGCCGGATTACGTGATCAATGTGGCTGAGCAGTTTGATCTGACCGGGGACCGGCAATGGCTGGCCGGGCAGAAGACCGCGTGCGAACGAGCATTGAGTTTTCTGATGCGCCGTGAGGTCCAACACAGCGGCCTCGTGGCCATGATGACCGACTCCCGCAAAGAGCAGCGGGGCAGCGACTGGATTGATATTATCTGGGCGTCCTACGAAAACGCACTGGTTAACGCCGAACTTTACTACGCTCTGGAACTGTGGTCAGGCGCGGAGGAAACCCTTGGCGACCCGGCTCAGGCGGCATCTTATCGCGATTTCGCGGCGCGATTGAAGACCAGTTTCAATCGTCCGATTTCCGAGGGCGGCTTCTGGGATTCGACTAATCTCTGGTACGCCTATTGGCGCGATAAGGATGGTTCCATCCATGGCGACAACTTGGTCACCCCGGTGAATTTCGCGGCAATTGCCTACGGTCTTTGTGACGACACCTCACGGCAAAAGTCCATTCTCGACCGGATCGAAGCGGAGATGCAAAAGGAGAATCTTTTCTCCTGGCCACTTAGCTTTTTCACCTACCAGCGTGATGAAGGCGCCGCAAGCAATTTCCCGTTCCCGAAGTACGAGAATGGGGATCTGTTTCTGTCCTGGGGCGAAGTCGGAGTTCGTGCTTACGCTGCTTATGATCCCGCCCTGGCGCTCAAGTACGTTAAGAAAACCCTGGCCCGCTATGAGGAAGATGGATTGTCTTTTCAACGCTATCTTAGGCAATCACAAGGTGGCGCGGGTGATGACATTTTAGCTGGAAACTGCATGCCGATCGTGGGGTTGTACCGCGATATTTATGGCGTTCGACCCAGGCCCAACCGCCTCTATCTCGAATCCCGCCTGACTGCCGAACTCAACGGCACGATACTTCGTTACCGATTGCGAGGGCGGCTTTATGTTATTGATCTGAGCACCGAAGGTTGCGCGGTAACCGCGGGTGTTTGCACGCTACGCGACTCGCGCCCCTTTGCTGTCAATGCAACCGACACGGAACTGGAATACTTTCCGGGCACAAACACCGATTGGGCCATGTCAATCTCGCGGCCAACCGCCCAGCCATTAACGGTTCAAATTGAGAGCTGGCCCGACAATCCAGACGCGCCACGCCAGTGGACGGAGGCGGCGCCGCAACCCAAAGGAGAGACGCTCCATATTCTGAGCCATTTGCACCCCAACGCGATTTACAGACTGAAAGCCAATGGTGAAATTACCGCTTCCCCGCGGGCAGACAAAGACGGTCTCATCAAGTTTGCATACACGCGTGGTTATGCCGTGCCGCGGAACTTCGAGCTTGGTTTGGCAACCCAATAGGATCTGACTCGATCTTCCGGGCATACATGATTTTGCCGAATAATTCACCGAATACGCCATTATTTCCACTGAGCGTTGATCAAGGCGTTCAAGCGATTCCGGAGTTCGCTTCGATAAGTTTATGTGCGGCCGCTCAACTGACGGCGATCAAAGAGACAGCCTCGCCCCGCCAGTTCCGCACCGTGCCCAAGGATCGAGGATCGAGCGTTGGCCGCCCGTCAATCAGGAAATAATACTGATGATGCCCGTGGTGAAGAGGCAGACTGAGAACCCAGCCTCCATCCGGCATCCGGAGCATCGGATTGGCGCTGGGATTCCAGCGGTTGAAATCACCCACGACGCTCACCTTTTTGGCGGAAGGCGCGATGCACGAAAAGTTCACTTCGTGGAGGGTTCGCTCCGCTGAATAGCGATTGGCTGGCTCAACATGGTCGAATTCAACCAACATATACCTCTGGTGATCGCAGATGCCGTGCCAACCTGGCAGTTGGTTGCAAATACTTGAGGATGAGGCGATTTTGATGAAACAACCGATGGACGACACACAACGGAATTCTGCTGTTTACGAATTATTGCAATTGAATTACGAGTTTATATACCCGGCGGGCGGCGCGGCTGCCGCCAGCCTTCTCGAAGCAATAGAAACGCCACCGCGCTTTCGCGCAGAAGCACCGTTATGTTTGGACCATTATCTTGACGATCTGCACAATGATCTCCGGTTTGACCACGGCCGTGTTGACGACGAGATGATAGTGAGTGGAGTCCCGCATGTCCGCCTGGAAGTACTTTTTTACCAGTCGCTGGTGTTCCTTTTCCAGCTTGGTGATGTGCTTTCGCGCATCACTCTCCGAAAGTCCAAGTTCTTCCATCGCATTCTTTATCCTTGAATCCAGCGGGGCTACGAGGCACAAACCGATTTTTTTATCGGGGGCGAGGAAGAAATTGCTGCCCCTGCCCATGATAACCGCATTTCCATGCACAGCTATTGCGAACAATACCCTTTTGAGACTTCCAACGTAAGCCTGCAATGTAAGATTAAAGTCTCCTTCGAGTTCAGCCAGCCAATCCTCAAGTTCAGAACGCGGGTGGGCCTCGAGCGAAGCGACAAGCCGAGTGCTCACATCTGCGTCCTTGGCAATTTGTTCAACCAGTTCCCAGCTATATAAGTGAAAACCGAGTTCAGCGGAAAGCTTCTCAGCAATGGCCTCGCCTCCGCATCCTGGTTCTTCAGTAATGGCAACGACAGGCTTGGGCCGGTACTGCGGTTGTCCTTCGCGCAGACGCCATTCTTGAAGGCGCGCCTGGAGCAGTCGCCTCAATTCTTCGATTGAATCATTGTTTGTCATATTTCCAGTTTGCTTTCCATTGAATTCGAGGGAGATCGCATGAACAGATTTTAACTATTCGGGTCAATAAAGCAAGGTGGCCGGCCTGGGTCTGTCCGGCCCAGAAATGGATAGTCGGTGTAGCCTTTTGGGCCGGGTGTGTAAAAGGTGGATGGATCTGGCGCGTTAAGCGGGGCGTCTTGGCGAAAACGTTCGGGCAGGTCGGGATTCGCGAGGAACGGCACGCCGAAGGCAACCGCGTCGGCCTCACCGGACGCCAGCACCTGGCTGGCCGTTGCCTGGGTAAATTTCTCATTGGCAATGTAACTGCCGCCAAAGGCCGCTTTCAATTGCGGCCCGATGCGCTTTGGGCCAAGCGATTCACGGACGCAAATAAATGCAATCCGCCGTTTTCCCAATTCACGAGCCACATATCCAAACGTGGTGGATGGGTCCGTGTCGCCCATGTCGTGGGCGTCCCCGCGCGGGGCCAGATGCATCCCGACCCGGTCAGCACCCCAAATTGAAATGACGGCGTCGGTGACTTCCAACATAAGCCGGGCGCGGTGTTCAATCGGACCGCCATAGGCGTCCGTGCGATGATTGGTCTTGTCCTGGAGAAATTGATCCAACAAGTAGCCGTTGGCTCCATGCACTTCCACCCCGTCAAAACCGGCCCTCTGTGCATTTTCCGCCCCTTTGCGGTAGGCCTCGACAATGCCGGGAATTTCCTCCAGTTCCAAAGCCCGGGGCCTGACAAAGGGCTTAAGTGGACGAACCTGGCTGACATGCCCGGCAGGCGCGATGGCGCTGGGCGCCACCGGTAATGCCCCATTCAAAAACATCGGATCGGAAATGCGTCCGACATGCCAGAGTTGAAGCAACATGCGCCCGCCCGCCTTGTGAACCGATTGGGCAACCCGTTTCCAGCCTTCCACTTGCGCTGACGACCAGACCCCCGGGGTATCGGCGTAACCCACGCCCATCGGTGTGACCGACGTCGCCTCGGAGATGATCAGACCCGCCGAGGCGCGCTGGGTGTAATATTCGGCCATCAACGCATTGGGAATGCGTTCGATTCCGGCCCGCGAGCGCGTCAGCGGAGACATGACGATGCGGTTGGGAAGGTCCCACGCGCCAATGCGGACCGGATCAAATAAAGCAGGCACATTCATTTAAACTGGAGTTTTGCTCATAATAAACCAGATGTGCGTTTTTACTTCGTTGCTTGGGAATGGGCTTCGACAAACCACAGCCATTTATCAATTCCCCGGGAGATTTCGGTGAAGATGTCCGCCGTGTCCTTGTCGTCCAAAGCGTCCGTTTCATCAATCGTGGCGCGGGCCGCTTCTCCGAAGGCGGAAAGCGCACGGGCAACTGCCTCGACATGAGCCGTGCCATCCGCGATGTCGAGCGGATATTCGGGAAGGCGCGTGCGTGACGCGGCCACGCGCACCGTGCCTTCGGCAATGCCGCCGAGTTGCACAATGCGTTCCGCAATCAGGTCCACATAGGACTCCACGGCCTCGTCCACCTCGTCAAAGAGTTTGTGGAGCCCGATGAAGTTGGGTCCCTTCACGTTCCAATGCGCCTGCTTGATCTGCGACTGCAAATCAACCGCATCCGCCAGGCGTTGGTTCATTAACTGGTTTAGCGCGATCCTGGCTGGCTTGGGCAAATCGTTCATTGTTTCATACAGGGTGGGTTCTTCTTTGCTGATAGGTGTAGTTTTTCTCATT
>JBEKSF010000053.1:0-36727 GCA_049517295.1 Verrucomicrobiota bacterium | reverse complement strand
TGGTTGTTGACAATACATTTTTTGGCCGCCGCCAAAGTTATTCACAGATGGCTGCGGGGAGCAAAACCCGGTCTCTCCTCGCCATCTGTGAATAACTTTGGAAGAGCTATAAGTCGCAGAGGGCGCAGAGAAGGAAATCATTCTTCCTTTTTTCTCTGCGAACTCGGCGTCTCTGCGCGGGAGAATCCATTGAGAATTGGCAATTGAAAATTTGTCAATTGTAATTGGGCCTTTGGGTCCCGTAAGCGGCTTGGGGCACGGATGGGAGAAGGGAGACGGGAACGGGGTCTGTCGTTCATAAAATGAGGGAAAAGGAAAATTCAACTCCATACGTGGAAATTGGCAAAAGCGGCGCGCCGGGAAAAAGGGGACGAAAAAGGGCGGCGCGGGCGGTTTGGGCGCCTGCTTGATCGACCCGCGATATTCCCAATAAGGGCATCATCCATGCCTTCACGCGCAGGAGTTGATCACATTTCCACGAGGGAGAAAAACCGACTGGGGGAAAAAGCGCGGAATTTTTGGAGATTTTTTTGGGGACCGGGGAACGACTCGCGCAGAGCCGCAGAGGACGCGGAGATGGCATTAAAAGGGGATGGGGAAGAGTGGCTGGTATTCGTTGCAAGAATGGCGGTGGAATGTTCGCCAGAGAAATGAATTTGGGTCAATAGTGACACCTGCACGGGATCGGCCACGATGCGGCGCAACGTGCGCTCAAACTGACCGCGGAAATCATCGTCAAGGCCCGGCTGCCGCTCCTCGTACCAGAACGCGGCGGATTCCTGTTCCTCGTCAGCTTCAGGGTGGTTGACGACGCGTACGACCCCTTTGAGACCCGCGGTGTTCGTGCGGTCCGACACCGACGCTAGCCGCGAAGTGTTGTCGTACTAATAGTCAAAACGAATGCGCGTGAAATGTTAAATGTTAAGATGCGGTACTATTGGCCTCTACCGATCCTTTGACTCCCGATCGTCCCGGAAAATCGACCGCCGTTCATTGCCACGCCCGGTGACATGATACCACTCGCCGACACGCTCAATGCGCAATGGTCTCGACATGGCTGCATCCTGGCACGACCCGCCTCAAACGTCAAATGTTAAATGTTAAGATGTGACTCCGATCCTTTGACTCACTCCGATCCTTTGACTCCGGTACTGTTGGCCTTCGCTCTTGTTCAAAAAGTCGCGACACATCACTTATCATGCTTGACGTTCAAACACCGTTCTGGCAGCCTTGCCAGTGGATGAATCAGGAGCCCACAAAGCTTGGATTCGGTGCAAGCCTGGCCTGTTGCTTTATTGTTGGCGCGGCACTCCGCATGGGCGGTGTGCAATATGGTTTTTCTTGCGTCATCATCATGTTTTTCTTACTGGCGGCTGCGGGGCGTTGCGCCGTATCTGAGTTGCTGATAGTGGCAAGTGTTTGCGGAGGAAAAGTCCTGTGCGAAGGGATGCACTTGTTAATATTGGATGCAACGAATCCAAGCATGTATCGCCTTTCCCTCATTTTGGAACCAGTTGCCGTCGCAGTTATTGCGATAGCTTTGCTAATCACCCATAAGCCGGCATTGGCTTGGTGTCTGATCACTTACTCGGCGCTGATGTTTGTGCTGCTCTTATGGTTGGAGTTGTTTCATCGCCCAACTTCGTCTAGATCAAGGGTGGCGTATTCCGACGCAATAATTAGTGTTTTATTCGTCGGCCTGCTTGTGCGCTGGCTAAGAAACAATAGAAGCACAATACCTTGCTGACCAATTTGGGATCTCACTCCCCAAAAAGTCAGGCCATCCATCAATTTGCGCGGAAAGATTGCCATCAAATATCGTGCGCGCTCTCAAAAGCAAACCCGGTTACGTCAAAAAAAACATACCTCAATTCTCGCAATGTCACTTTTTGCCTCATGTGCTGGTTCAGACGGATACGTTCAGGTGAACGGGATTGATTTGTATATTCGACAAGGCGCCGGAGCAAAAGTCTCCGAGCGGGAGTTCAGTCACAACTCAATCCCTATTGCAACTCAAAGGGTTAGCGACGGTTACGAATGCGCCGCGGCGCGAAGCCGGTGATCTGCCTTATGGCGCGGGCGATGCGGGTGGAAGGGCGATTTTGATTTCGCATTGTTTTTCAAGTTCGCCGAGCCACTGGCGGGCGCGGGAATCGAATCCCTCGATCTCCTTTTCCACAACCCGTTTGCAATAGGTCTTGCCGTCTGTCAGCGTGGCCAGGAACTCAATGGCGCCCAGGCCGTGCCCAGGGGCCGGGGCGGCGGAGACCCATTCCAAGTTCGTTTTAAGCGCGGTGACGTTCGCCTTCTCCTTGGCCAGCCATTGCTGGAAGGAGTCTTTGGTGATCCCCGTTTCCTCCAAGAACTTGATTGTGTCCACGGGCAGTTCCTGGCACCGGGCCACGACAAAATCCCGTTCCAGAAAGGAGAGAAGGTTTCCCGCCTTCGGCCCGTTCTCGCGATCGAGCAGGACACGGTAAATGGCTTTGAAGGCGGCCGGTTGGTCGATGGGCGTCAGGCGGGCGGCGTTGAAAATGCAGACTTGCAACGGGTCCCCCGCCCACCTGGCCGCCGGCAACAGTTTTGCCAGGGTATGCAGAAAGGCGCGCTGGGTGGCGGACAATTCGTGCGCCCGCGCGGGGAGGCTGTCCTGCAATCGGGTCTTCTCCTCTTCCGTGGCATAGTGTTCCACCCAATAGCGGGCGGCGCGGATGCGCAATTGCAGGTGATGCCGCTCCAATTCCGTGAATGGGGTGCCTTTGCGCTTCTCCAATTCCCGCGTGATGTCCAGATGCGGCATCTGTGTCAGCGCGGCGACCAGTTGGAAGTCGGCCAGCCAATGGTCCGGCTCGGCGTTGACCTCGGACAATTCGTAAATCCGCCGGTCACCCGCGTCCGCCTTGGGATCGTGATGATACTTGTGATGGTAGCGGTCAAAGTCGTTGAAGAGTTTGATGATATGGACCTCCGACGGCTCGAAATTGACGGGCTGGCGCGGGAAGGGACGGATGAGAAGAAAGCGCAGGATTTCCGGCGGCAGAAAGTCCGCCATCTCGCGAGAGGTCGCACCCACCCCTTTGCTGGAGCTCATCTTGGCGCCGCCCACCAGGAAGAAGTCGTAAGGACAATTCAAGGGCGGCTCCTGGCCGAAGATGGCGCGCAGACACGCCATGGCCACGTCGCGCGAACCGCCCTTGGTACTGTGGTCCTGGCCGGCGCCTTCAATGGTCACGGGGAAAGTCCGCCATTTGGCGCACCATTCCAGTTTCCACGGCAGCTTGCCGTTGCCGTTGAAGGGGGACACTTTGCCGCGGTGACCGCAGCCTTTGGCCCATTTCACCAGGCCCGGCCGGCACTCGTAGGTTACCTCCTTGCCATCATAAGCGGTGACAACAGTGGTGCCGACACGTCCGCAATTCTCGCACACCACTTGGAAGGGATGCCAATCGGCGGAGCGCTCCGCGCCGCTGACCTCCTTGTAGATGCGGCGGACAACGTCGGCCTTGCGCAGAATGGAATCGATCGCCTCGTTGAACTTGCCGCCGCGATAAATGTCGCGCATCCGGTAGAACTCGGGGCGGATGCCCAACTCGGCAAACACGCTGAAAAACTCCGAGATATAATGCTCGGCCATGTCGGTGGCATTGGAGCCGGGCGGCGGCGGCGTGTTGCACAGGGGCGCGCCCAGATACTTCTCGAAGTGTTCGGCCTGGCCGTAAGGGATTTCATCCACCGGATCGTAGTCATCGACGCCAAAGAGATAGCGCACCGGAACGCCCCTGGCCTTGAGCGTGCGGAAAATGGCGTCATGAATCAGCGGCCCGCGCAACGCGCCGACATGGGCGCGACCCGAGGGCGTCTTGGAGTCGTTAATGATCTGCGGCCCGGCTATCGTTTCCACCAATTGGTCACACCAAAACATAATCGTTGTCCGTTTGTTCCAGAAATATAAAGCCGCAAGCCGCCGCTAGTCAGCGGTCCTGCAGACTATGCACCCACTGGACGGCGTGCTGCAGCAACTGCGTGCCGTCCTCCAGCTTGAGTTTTTCTTTGATGCGCGCGCGGTAGGACTCGACTGTTTTGATGCCCAAATGCAGTTCGGCGGCAATGCGCCGCGTCCCCTGCCCTCGGCCGATGAGTTGAAAGACTTCCAATTCCCGGTCGGTCAACCGTTCGATAGGCGATTTCTCCTCATGGGCGCGGCCGAGGACCATTTTGTGGACCATGCGGGAGGCCATTTTTTCGCTGATATAAATCTGGCCGTCCAGGACCTGGCGGATGGCCAGGAGTATCCGCTTGGTGGCTTCCTGCTTGGTGATGTAGCCCTTGGCCCCCGCGCGCAACACCCGCTCGGCATAGAGGGATTCGTCATGCATCGACAGGACCAGCACCGGGAGCGAGGGAAGACGGGCCTGCAAGTCTTTGACCAACTCCAGCCCATGGGTTGATTTGAGGGAAATATCGGCGATGACGATGTCCGGTTTGGTGGCTTCGATCTTCTCGAGGGCCTCATGCGTGTCCTCGGCCTCGCCGCAAACGATCATGTCGTTCTCGCGCTCGATCAACTGGGTGAGCCACTCGCGCACCAGGGGATGATCATCGACCAGAAAGACTTTGGCCTCGGCGGCTTCGGGCTTGGATCGCGTAACCGTGTTCATGGTGATCAAACTTTCTGCGCCAGCGCCTCGCCTTTTGCGGCGATGTTTTCGTTATGAAAGGAGCACAGAACGATGGTCCCGCCGCCGGCTCCCCGCCGGATGTCCAGGGAGGCGCCGATCATTTTGGCGCGATAATTCATGATATGCAGGCCCATTCCCCCGCTCGATCCAAGGTGGTCTGGAAAGCCGACTCCATCGTCCTTGACGGTGAGAATGACCTCGTCGTCCACTGCGCCGAGGGCGATGGAGATGTTTTTGCAATGCCCATGCTTGACAGCGTTGTTGACGGCTTCCTGGGCGATGCGGTAAAGGTTGTTGCCCGCCACCTGATCGTAAATAAGGACCTGTTCCTCGCACGAGACATGACAGGAGACGCTGTTGCGGGCCTGCACCATCGTGGCGAATTCCTCCAGCGCCGACGCCAGCCCGTCCACTTCCAGCCTCACTGGATAGAGCCCGCGCGCCAGGTGTTGGGCCTGGGAGATGCCCTCGTTGACCATTTCGGCGATTGTTTCCGCCTGGGCCGCCTCGGCCAGTTTGTAACGCTCGAGCTTTTCGCGCAACAACTCGGCGGCAAAGCCGATGCTCACCAGGTGCTGGCACAAGCTGTCATGCAAATCCTGTCCGATGCGCCGCTGCTCGCGGTCGCTGATTTCGGCCACTTGCTTCTCCATCAGCTTGCGGGCGCTCATGTCCGTATAGACCACCACGCCGCCCTGGATGCGGCCCTGCTCATCCACCAGCGGACGCCCGGTCGCCGTCAGCCAAACCCCCTCGGCGGCATCGCTCAGGTGCAGGAAGATTTCGGCTCCATCAATGACCTCCCCGCGCATGGCGCGCAACAAAGGGTGTTCGTTGGTGGGGTAGGTGTTCAGGGTGTCGCGCAAATAAGTCAGGCAGCCCCCAGGCGAATCGCCTTGGGTGACGGTTCCCAACCCGGCCCGAATCAACCGCTCGGCGGCGGGATTGAAGAGAAGAATCTCCCCCTTGGCGTCGGCCACGATGACGCCGTCGCCCATGCTGTTGAGAATGGATTGGAGGATGCTGGTCTGCCGGCGCAAGGCGGCTTCGGAGCGGGCCAATTGCTCGGCGCGTTGCGCGTAGGCGGCGCTGCGCTCGGCCACGCGCTGCTCGAGGGTTTCGTTGAGCGCTTTCAGTTCGGCTTGAGCCCGCGTCCGGTCGAGCACTTCGGCCTGCAAGGCCTCGTTGGTCAGGGCCAGTTCCTTGGTGCGCTCGCGCACGCGCGATTCCAAGCCCTCCTGCGACGCGCGCAAGACCTGCTCGACCTTTTTGCGCTCGGCGACCTCGGCGGTCAAGACCGCCAGCAGGACGAACATGCCCAGGCGCTGAGTCCCGTTCCAAAGCAGACCCAGGTGATCGTCAATGTAACCGGGGTCGAGGTACTTGGCCGCATACCAGATCAGTGCCGAAACCAGGCCAATGGCCATGCCCGGCCATCTGCCGGCAAACCAGGAAACGAAACAGATCGGAACGGCATAAAAGATCGTCAGCGCGATCATCGGCCCGGTCACGTAATCCAATTCGCCAATGTAAATCACCAGAACCAACCCCATCAGGATCAGTGTGGCGCGCGATCTCCGACCCAGATATTCGATGATGACCTTCACTGTGACCACTTGCAGATTGTCTGGCACTTTTATCACAAACGCGGCCTGGACGCAAGGCAAACCCCGCGGCGAAAGTTGGTTCGACAAATGCTTCACATCGAGGGTTGTCAATTGTGCGGCGAAGGCGGCAATGCATTTGCGGCGCATTTGCTTGCCAGGGGCCGCGCAATGCTTTAAACAGTTTCAAGCACTCGGAAAAAACCTGATGATGCGCTCGTTTCACAACCGGATGGCTGGCGTCCTTTTCCTGCTGGGCGCTTTGTCAATGGCACCGCTCCTTCCGGCCCAGCCCGCCCCCGGCCCGCAGGATGCCGTTTTGCTCACGGTGGCCGGCGTCGTTGAAATCGCGCCGGCCGGGACATCCAATTGGGTCGCCGGACATGCCCGCCAGATTTTGCATTCGGGCGATCAAGTCCGATCTGGAAAAGACAGCCGCGCCGCCATCCGCCTGTCCAATTTAAGCGTCATCCGGGTGTACGAATTAACCACCATGACGATTCGCACGCCGCGCCAGACGGGGGAAAACGCGCCCATCGAAGTCAAGTCCGGGGCGGCTTATTTCTTCAATCGGGACAAGCCCAATGAAACTCAGTTTCAGACCCCTTCGTCTTCCGGGGCCATTCGCGGCACTGAGTTTAGCCTGGCGGTGGACGGCAGCGGGCGCACCGAATTGGCGCTGCTGGACGGCCAGGTTTCGATCAACAATCCCCAAGGCTCCATCGAACTTCAATCCGGGGAGCGGGCCGTGGTCGATCCTGGCAAGGCCCCGCGGAAATCCCCTCTCATCGACGCCATCAATGTCATTCAATGGACTTTGTATTATCCGGCGATACTCGATCCGGATGAACTGGACTTGAGCGCCGACGCCAAGCAGGCCCTGTCCGCTTCGCTGGAGGCCTATCGGGCGGGCGACTTGCTCCAGGCCTTGGGGCAGTACCCGCAAGGCCGCCTTCCGGCTTTCGAATCAGAGCGGGTTTATCGAGGCGCGCTGCTCCTGGCCGTCGGGCAGGTCGATGAAGCCCAAAAGCTATTGAACCGGGCGGCGCAAGAGCCGCGCGCCGCGGCGCTGGCCGGGGCCTTGAAGGAAATGATCGCCGCCGTCAAGGGCCAGCCATACAGCCGCACCGCCCCGCGCACCCTCGCCACCGAATGGATGGCCGGTTCCTACCAGGCGCAAGCGCGCCGCGATCTCGCGCAGGCCCTGCAAATGGCCCTCAGCGCCGGCGTCAAGTCCCCGGCCTTCGGTTTCGCGCAGGAACGTGTCGCCGAGATGGAATTCAGTTTCGGACACACCCAGCCGGCTTTGGACGCTCTGAAGAAGAGCCTGGAATTGGCGCCCCGCAACGCGCAGGCCCTGGCTTTGAAAGGCTTCGCGCTGAGCGCGCAAAACAAAATCACCGAGGCCGGCCGGTATTTTGACCAGGCGATTGCCGCCGACGGCTCGCTGGCCAACGGCTGGCTGGGCCGCGGTTTGGTGCGCATTCGCCGCGGTGAGATCAATCAGGGGCGGAACGATTTGGAAACCGCCGCGGCGCTGGAGCCGAATCGCGCCTTTCTGCGCAGCTACCTCGGCAAGGCCTGGAGCCTGGACCAGCCGGGGCAATACTCCTGGAACACGCACCTGGCGGAAAAGGAATTGGGCCTGGCGATGCGATTGGATCCCAATGATCCCACGGCGTGGCTCTACGCCGCGCTGCTCGGCGACCAGCGCAACGCCATTAACCAAGCCATCGAGGATCTGGAACACTCCGAGGCCTTGAACAACAATCGCGCCCTATTCCGCTCAAAGTTTTTGCTGGACCAGGACGCGGCCGTGCGGAGCGCGAACCTGGCGCTGATTTATCAAGACGCCGGCTTCAGCGATGTGGCGGTGCGCGAAGCCACCAAGGCGGTCGAAGACGATTACGCCAATTACTCGGCGCATCTGTTTCTGTCCGAAAGCTACGATGCGCTGCAAGACCCCAAGAAGGAGGACTTGCGGTATCAAACGCCGTTTGAGGATGAATTGCTGGTGGCCAATCTCCTGGCGCCGGTGGGCGCGGGAGCGCTTTCCCAGAATATTTCCCAACAGGACTACTCGAAACTCTTCCAGGCCGACCGCGTGGGCATCAGTTCCCAAACCGCGTTCTTCAGCCGGGGAGCTTGGATGGAGAACGTGTCGCAATTTGGCACGATGCAGGACATGGCCTATTCGTTGGATGGGTATTACTATTCCGACCGCGGCTGGCGCCCGAACAATGACATCCAGAACTCGGATTTTTCGGCCAAAGTCAAATGCCAGATTTCCCCCAAGGACACCCTCTTTGTCGAACTGGAACGGACGGAGCTGAAAACGGGAGATGTCTTTCAGCACTATTATTACAATACCCCCGAAAACCCCGCGGAAACCAAACCCGGCTTTATTGGAAACCCATTATACGACCCGACTTTGCGGGAGCACGAAATACAGGACCCGAATGTTCTGGCCGGGTACCACCGCGATTGGGGCAACGGCAATCACTCGCTGGTTTTATACCGCGGCTTGCAGGACTATTTCACATCCAGCGACAGCCTTTATGGCGCTCCTCTGGTCAACAGCGCTGCTCCCCTGTTTCTTTCGCTTTATCCAGGGGCTTTGTCAACCGTCCGGCAGAACGAGCAGAGCACGACCGAATTGAACTCAATCGAAGCCCAGCACGTTTATCAAAGCGACCGGCAAAGCGTGATTCTTGGCGGCCGTTTTCAGTCGGAAAACGTCACCACCGCCAATCAAATGATTGACATCGAAGGCGGCGCGCCGCCGGTGGTTGCGCCCGTCAGTTCCGTGCCGCATGTCCAGAGTGATTTTGAGCGCGTGAGCTTCTACGGCTATTACCAGTTGAAGCTGTTCGATTCGCTGCGGTTGACGGGCGGGGCGACTTATGATTGGGAGCGCTTCCCGCTCAACGCGGTCAATCCGCCGCTCTCCACCCAGGAGGACGAGAGAGGCCGGCTGTCGCCCAAAATTGGCCTGGATTGGACGCTGCTCGAGGGCACACGGGTGCGCGCCGACTATACCCGCTCAATGAGTGGATTCATCAATGACGGCAGCACGCTGATCGAGCCAAGCCAGGTGGCCGGTTTCAACCAGGCCTTTCGCAGCCTCATCCCGGAATCCGCGGGCTTTGGAACGCCGCCGGCCACCCGCTTTGAAACCTGGGGGCTGGGCATCGATCATAAGTTCCCGACGGAAACATACCTGGACGTTGAGGGCCAATTGTTGACCTCGCGGGGAGACCAGTTAATCGGCGCCTGGAGCGGGTTCCTCGTGCCGGCTGCCGTCGCGGATTTGAGCCAGACGCAATACTACCAGGAAAAGGACGTTTTCGTCAGTGTCAGCCAGTTGGTTGGCAAAAATCTTTCTATAGGGGCGCGATACAACCTGGAATCGATTGACCTGTCCACCCACGTGATGGCGCCCCCCGGCACAGCCAATTCATTTCTGTTCGACCTGCATGACAACTCGGCATTGAATGAGGTCAGCCTTTTCGCCAATTTTTACCTGCCCTGCGGCTTTTTCAGCCAGTTCCAAGCCAACTGGTGGGACCAGTTCAACATCGCCAGCATGGGCGAACCGGGCGACAGTTTTTGCCAGTTGAACCTATTCGCCGGCTACAGGTTTCCGCGACGCCACGCCGAAGTGTCCCTGGGCGTGCTCAATTTGGGCGACGCGAACTATCATATTGATCCCGTGACCTACTTCCTGGAGCAAGCGCACAACCGCACGTTCACGGCCAGCTTCAAATTTAATTTCTAAAATCGGAGCCGGGAGCTAGACTCCCTTTGGCTGTGCCTGACCCAAAGAACAATACTCCTGACTGGCGCGACGCTCTTCGGCGCGAACTGCGGGGAAAGGCCAGGGGCATCGTGGGAGGGGTTGTTCTTTCGGCCGGAATAGGATTGGTGCTCCTGACGACCGGGTTGGGAGACGGTTTGGTGACCAAGAGCTACGACTTGCCCTTCGCCTTCAGGCCGATCATTCAGCCTCAAGGCGTGGTCATGGTCTATCTCGATGACGCCTCACACGCGCACTTGAACCAGAAGTATCTGGAGCCTTGGAATCGGGCCTATTACACGCGGTTGTTGAAGCGATTGACAGCCGACCACGCCGCGGCCGTGGTGTTCGACGTCGTGTTCAGTGACGCCATGGACCCTGCCGTTGACCAACAATTCGCCGACGCCATCCAGGAGAACGGAAAGGTCATTCTGGCCGCCGATTGGAACATCAAAGAATACGGTGTGGCCGGCCAAGCCGTCGGAAAGCAACTTATCATGCCTTACGAAAAGTTCAATGCCGTGGCGGCGGATGTCGGCGCGGACACGTTGTTCCCGGATGCGGGAGAGTACATACGAAGGTACAAACCGACAATTCCGAATGAAAAGAACCCCGATGAAAAAATTCCGAGTGAAGCATGGGTCACTGCCGTGCTGGTCAATCCGTCATTTAACGAAAGCAACGCCTTAAAGTGGAACTCCTTCTGGATCAATTACTACTCACCGGAAGCATCGCTGCCGTCGCTCAGTTTCTACAAGGCGATTGCGGACCACGACCCCGATGTTCCCCCGGGATACTTCAGCCACAAGGTTGTGTTTGTCGGCGCCAAGATTCAAACCTTCTTGCAGGGTGAACGCAAGGACGAGTATTCCACCCCCTTTTCCTACCTTCCGGAGAACAAATGGGCCGCCGGGGTCACGGTTCACGCCATCGCTTTCCTGAATCTGATTCGTGGCGATTACTTGAGGCGGCCCTATTACCTGCTGGAACGGACGATGATCATCACGCTCGGAATCCTCTTTGGAGCGATGTTCGTATTGATCCGTCCTGTCATGGCCACCTTCATCGCGCTGCTCTCGGCCATGCCTGTGGCTTTCGCCGATTATTACATGTTCCAGTGGCATTACACCTGGTTTCCCTGGCTCATCGTGGTGGTGGGGCAGATTCCCATCGCCCTGGTTTGGGGAGTGGCTTTCAACTCATTGCAACTCTACGCCGAGAAGGTGCGCATCGAGCAATCGCTCTCCCTTTATTTGTCGCCCAAGCTGGTGAGGAAATTCGCCCGTGATCCCAAGCTGCTCAGGCCGGGGGCGGAAAAACAGTTGTTGACGATTCTGTTCACCGACATCGCCGGCTTCACCTCCATTTCCGAGGGAATGGACCCCGATGAACTGGCGCGGCTGATGAACGACTATTTTCAAACCGCCGTCCACAACTGCATCCACGCCACCGACGGCACTGTCGTCAAGTATATTGGCGACGCCATCTTCGCCTTTTGGAACGCCCCCGACCAGCAAAGCGACCATGCCTACCTGGCCTGCGACGCCGCCCTACGCTTCTGCGCCCTCAAGCCCCACCAGGCCAACGGACGCGACTTGATCACGCGCCTGGGCCTGCACACCGGCGTGGCCAATGTCGGCAATTTCGGCAGCGACACCCGCGTCGATTACACCGCCATCGGCGAGAACATCAATCTTGCCTCCCGCATGGAGGGGTTGAACAAATACACCGGCACGCGCGTCCTGCTCACCGGCGAGACCCAGAAGGAAATCGGCTCGCGCCTGGTCACCCGTTACCTCGGCCTCTTTCGCCTCAAAGGGTTCGAGAAAGCGGTCGCTGTTTATGAACTGGTCGGACGGCCCGAGCAGGACGCCGACTCGGGCCCGTTGCGGGAATGCTTCGCCCAGGCGCTGGAAAAATTCGGCCAACGGGATTTTGCCGCCGCCGCGGACGGTTTCCGCCGCGCGCTGGAAATCTCCCCCGACGACGGCCCTGCGCGGTTTTACCTCGAACAAATCGAGGAACTGCGCGCCGGCCAATTGCCGCCGGACTGGAAGGGGGAAATCACGCTAAAGGACAAATAAGGGCTAAAACACCGTAAAGCCCAGCACGGCCACAAACACTCCAAAGGCTATCGGCACCGCGCTGCCGAGGCGAACGCGCCGCTCATTCGCCGTTGCCCAGTAAACGAGGTCGCGCAGCCGCCAGGGGGACACGGTGAACCACATTCCCGCAAAGGCCAGCGCGTAAGCCCAAAGCGCGATGACCAATCGCCAGTGGCTGTCGGCCCAACGCTGCGAATCCACCATCGTTTTGGCCAGCAGCAGCAGGAGCACCGACAGCCCGCGCACGGCCAGAAAATCCTGCACAAAAAAGCACGTCCCCACCCCAACCCCGATGAACAGGGTGTAAAGAAAAGGCTTGAGCGATTCAAAATCGGCGAGGGATTCCTGGCTGACGTTCCACATGAACCACGCCGTGCCGGCCAGTGTGAAGGCGTACCCCACCGGAAGTGAGCGCGGGAATTTGCGCGCAACGGCGGCAAACCCGCCGGGGTTGACCAACCCGAAGAGATTGAGCACGGCAACCAGCAATCCCAGGCAGATCGACAGTGTTGACAGTTTAATGGCCATTATCGCCCGGAAAAGGAACACTAAAAGCCACCGCTGCGCAACAACGAAAACCCTTTCCCCGCCTCAGCGGAGCCGCGCCTAAAAACTGGTGACCGCGTATTTGTTCTGGCCGGTTTTCCATCCCGCCTTGAAATCGAGCGTCCTGAATGGGCCGAAAGACCACACGACGGCGTGAGCCGGAACGAAGAGATTGGTGCTGTACTTGTTCTTGTAAATCTGACTCAGATACGCATCGAACACGTGGTTGTCGTAGTTCAGGTCCTCGGTGATCATGTAGGGCAGGCCCCACGGGTCCCGCAGCACTTCGTCCGATCCCAGACCGGGACTGCCCGTGGCGGTGTCCGGGGTAGGCTGAGTTCCGACCGCCGGCTTGACATTGAGGAAGACGGCTTGCTGGGGATTGTAAATGTGCGCCAGGGTGCCGCTGGTTTCGGGATAAACGTTGTCGTCGCGAAGGATGGCCATCAATTCGGAATTATTGGTCTGCCAATTCGCGCCCTGAGTCTGAACCGACACCGCGCTGCCTTGTGTGGTGAGAGGCGGGGCAGTCGTCGGCGCCACCGGCATGCCCGGCAGGGCGGCGGTTCCATAAGTGAAATCATTGGAATTGGCGTTGGCTGCCAGGGCGGCGGCGATGGCGTTGGTCGATGCGGGCAACCGGCTGTAAGTGGCATAGTACTGTTCGATGGCGCCAACGACGCCCGTTTCCTCCGTTTGCGCCACTTTCATTTGGGCGTTGATCTTGGCGCGGGTCAATGCGGGCAGCAGCAGAGCGGCCAGAATGGCAATGATGGAAATGACCACCAGCAATTCGATGAGTGTGAACGCCTCCTTGATTCGGCGCGATGCGGGCAACAATCTTGTGAACATAGCTTCTCCTTGAATTTAGTCGTTAATTCTGCATTGTCAAAACCTATCCCTCCCTGTGAGATGGTGCGCGATACAGGGATTGAACCTGTGACCCCCACCGTGTCAAGGTGATGCTCTTCCACTGAGCTAACCGCGCCCCGCTGTCATAAATATACTGCATCCGCCAGCCGTCTGGCAAGAAAAAGTTGTGACTTCCCTCATGCGATGCTCCCGCAAATTAGGGCCTTGGCGAGGACAAGTCAACCTCGGCGCCCTTGATCCGCGCGATCGCCCACCTCGCGTGCTCGGCTATGAGCGCTTCGGTATCCCGTGCCGCCCGCTCCAGGGCCGGCAAGGCCCCTGGGTCGCCGCAGTTCCCCAGCGCCACACACACATTGCGCAGCAGGCCCCGACGCCCGGCCCGCTGCATCGGCGTGCCGGCGAACCGCGCGCGGAAACCCGCCTCGTCCAGCGCCAGCATCCGCGCCAAATCGGGCGCCGCCAGATCGGCGCGGTAATGCGGGCGCATCAGGGCGCCTTCGCCCGCGAACCGGTTCCATGGACAGGCCGCCAGGCAATCGTCGCAGCCGTAAATCCGGTTGCCAATGGCCGGGCGCAATTCCTCGGGTATCGCCCCCTTCAACTCGATGGTCAAATAGGAGATGCAGCGCCGGGCGTCGAGTTGGAAGGGGGCGGTGATGGCGGCCGTCGGGCAGGCCTCGATGCAGCGGCGGCAGGAGCCGCAGTGGTTTTTTTCCGGCGAATCGGCCTCCAGTTCCACGGTGGTGATGATTTCCGAGAGGAAAATCCAATTGCCGAGCTTGCGGCTGATGAGATTAGTGTGTTTGCCGATGAAACCAAGCCCGGCCCGCTCCGCCAGGTCGCGTTCCAGCACCGGCCCGGTATCGACATACCACAAGGACCGCGCACCCTCCCCGCCAAGGGAATTGATCAACTCCGCCAGCGTTTTGAGCCGCTGGCCGATGACATTGTGGTAATCGGAGAACCGCGCGTAACGGGCGATCTCGCCGGCCGCACCTGGCGCCGGCGGATGGGCGGCGGGGGGCGCGGTGTAACTGACCGCCAGGGTGATGACGGATTTGGCGGCGTCGAGGACTTGGGCGGGATCGACGCGTTTGCGGGCGTTGCGTGCGAGGTAGCCCATCTGGCCGTGGCGGCCGGCGGCGAGCCAGTCTTGAAACTGGGCGGCGTGGGCGGGCGGGCGGGCGGTGGTAAAGCGGCAGTCGTCGAACCCCAATTCCCGCGCCCGCTGTTGGATCGCCGCCTTCACTTGGTTGCGAGGTGGAATTGATGGAGGATTTGCTGGACGACCTCCTTGGGCGAGCGCAAGCCGGTGTGGAGCAATACATCCGCCTGCCGATAAACCGGGGCGCGCTGCTCCAGCAACTCCCGGATGCGGGCCAGCGGGTCGGCAACCTGGAGGAGCAGGGGCCGATGCGATTGCGCGCGCACCCGCTCCCAAATCGTTTCCGGCGCGGCCCACAAGCAAACCACCAGCGCGTGCTCCTTCAAGCTGGCCATGTTCTCCGGGTTGGCAGCCAAGCCGCCGCCGGCGGCGATGACGGTGTTGCGCCGGTCGCGAAGGGCCTGAACAAGGTCCAATTCCAATTTGCGAAACGCCGCCTCCCCGTGCTGGACGAAGATGTCGGAGATCGATTTGCCGGTCTGGCTTTCGATCACCTCATCAGTGTCAATGAATTCAAAATGAAGCCGTTCGGCCGCGAGGCGCCCGATCGAAGATTTGCCGGTGCCCATGAAACCGACGAGGGCCAGATTATGAATGGCGCGCGGATTGACCACGCGGGAGTGTAGCCGCAAAAAAGGGGGGGGACACGAAAGATTTCTGGAAAAAGCCGGGTTTCCCGGCCCAACCGCGCACGCTCACCAGTCGGCCATGTAGAGAATGTAGGAAGAGGCGTAGCGGGTTCTCATCTGCTTGATGGGCACCCACAGAACCGAGGCGTCGAGGTGGCCGACGTTGCCGCCCTCGGCGCCGAGTTGGGTGGGAGTTTCATTTACGTACGGTGCGCTCAAAACGATGGAAGATCCCTGATTCTGCCCGGGATCGTATAATCCCCCGGTTCTGCGATGGGGAACGATCACCAGGCCGCCGCCCCACATATTGGCGTCGGTCAGGATGACGTTGGTCCCGTTTTCGGTGGCCTTGGCCGGAGACCACCAGGCATAGGGGTTGGCGTAGTTCCAGCCGTTGGTATTGACGTCGCCGCAGTAATTGTAGCCGATGAGATAGCCCCAGGTCGCATCGTAAGGATCAAAGCTGCCAAATCTGAAATTAGGGCAGACCAGGATATTCGAGTTGCCGGAGTAAAACACCAGATTGGTGAAAGCGGCGTTGGCGATGCGAATAAGATGGGACTGGTCGTCATTGTCGCGGCAGGGGGGAAGATGCTGGCGGTTGTCGTCGGCGTACATGACGATGGCCAGGATGGCTTGGCGCATGTTGCTTTTGCAGGCGGTCCGGTGGGCGTTTTCCTTGGAGGACGCGAGGGCCGGCAGGAGTATCGCCGCCAAAATGGCGATGATGGCGATGACGACCAGCAGTTCAATCAGCGTGAAGGCCTCCCGATTCCGGGGCGCGCCTCTTCTGAAGGCGGCTCTTGGACACGGCCCGGACGCAACTGCCTGGCAACCCGCGCCCACCGCTAAAGAATCACCACATCGAGGGCGAGTTGCTGTTGTAGGCAATATGCTGGGAAAGCCATAGGTAATCTGGATCACGTGCAGTGGTGTTATTGTCCCCGCCCTCGCCCGTTAAGCCAAACTGGTAGGGCAGCTTCAAGATGCCGCCTTTCCACGCATGAGCTTCGGCGTGACCGTCGGCGAAGGAAAACGACCCGCTGTTGCAGTGATACCACGCCGGCGCGTTGGGAAAGCAAGGAATTCCCGCTGGCGGCATCTGCATATAGCCGTCATCCAATGTGTACATGGTTTCGTCCGCAAACACAAAGACCGCCGTCGGAGGCGGAAGAGTGATATCTGTGGTCTTTATGTAGCAACGATAGCCGGTAGCGTAATTGTCCTCCGCGTGCTGCGGTGTGGCCATGTAAACCCATCCCAGTTGGCTGTTCATGGATACCGATCGCAGCCTGTCCGCTGAATGCGTGCCCGACATGTCCGCGGAAAGAATCACATCGGCCGGACACTTGTAAACGCCGACCTGCTTGACCAGATAGGGGCCAAGAAGAGCATTCTGTAAAAGGGCAACGTTCGTGTTGACCGAGGCGAACGTCCACGCTTCCGCACTGCCCGGACACCAGGTCAGATTGTCGTTCATATCAGTGAGCGGCGCATTGGGCACCATGACATCCTGAAAATCGGACGCATACAAGTGCCATGCCAACTGGATTTGTTTCTTGTGACTCAGGCACTGAATCTGCTGCCCCTGCTGTTTGGCGCGTGTCAAAACGGGAAGCAGCAGGGCGGCCAGAATCGCGATAATGGCAATAACGACCAGCAACTCAATGAGCGTGAACGCTTTCTCCCAGCACAGGCTGGAACGACGTCTAATAGTTGGCAGTTTGCTCCACATAAATAAACCTACATTATCTTCCAGTCCCTCGCAACATGAAAAAACCCCCTGTCGGCGACGCAAACCACATCAGCCAAGGGCATCCGCTCCAAAGCGGATGCCCTTGGGATGAACATCGGCAACCGGTTCAGTCATTAGTTATGATGCACAACGTAAAAGATGTTCGTTGTGTTGCTGGGCACACCGACCGTCGTGGACCACACGCCGTTGGTCGCCTGCGTGAAGGTCGGCGCGGGACTCACCGCCGAATAGGGGCCTTGGACCTTGGCGGCGCTCTTCAAGGTGAACGACGCAGGCGTATCGTCGGTGTCCGTGTCCGTGAAACTAATTGTCAGGTTGGTGCTGACATGGGAGAGTCCAGTGACCTCCGGCGGCGTCAATTGCACCACGCGCGCGTTGGAATAATAGACACCGGCTCCCGGAATGCCAGATGCGGCGACATTGCCGACCGAGGCAAACGGATCATCGTAGCCCAGCATGATGTCACCGGACGTGGCGTAGTTGGTATTGTTATAGACGATGATGGGGAACTTGTTGATCGACATGGTGATCACGTTGTTCACCTGTTTGATTTCCACGTCCGCCCACGAGCTGCCCGCGTTTCCGTCGCCAATTTGCGGAACACCCGCCGGATAGCCGTTGTAGGGAACCGGATTCTGGAAGTAGGTCGTGTACGGAGCATAAGGCCCCCCGACGTCTGTAAGCAGCGCCCAGCCGCTGTTGGGTAGCGGCGGTCCGGCAGTCATGACGTAGCTGTTGATGCCGGTCCAACCGTCCACGTCGGCATCAATCCAGAACCAGTCGCCATCGGAGTTGGTGGTCCCATTGCCATAGCCGTAATCCCCGGCAAACCAGTTGCAGTTTGTCCCATAATGGTTGATGCCGAAGGTATTGAACTCGGTGGTGTAAGTCACCCCTTCCGTCAGGCACATGCTGAACCGGAACGCATAATTCCCGCTGAAATGCAACCCCTGCGGATACAGGTTGACGCCTGCGGAACACCCGCCGCCGGTCGTTCCCTGACTAACATAATTATCGATCTTGTTGACCGTCACTTTCAGAGCATTGGTCCACCCCTTGGCAAGCATCACCGGCGACAACCCAACGCCGTCATTAGTCACGGCGTAACCGAACTCAACGTCGAAATCATCCAAAGAATTCGTGTCGGGATTTGAGGCCGTGTAGTTGGGGTAATTTGGAATGACAATGGGAAGGACGTTCGTTGTGGCCAAATTGCTGTTGGCAAACGTCAATGTCCAATTGACACTGTCCGCAGCGCTGCTCAACGTATCCGACCATAGAACCTGGGCCGGCGGATCCTCATTATCGACCAACGTCAAACTGGCCGTGCTCGACCCGACCACCGTGACCGGGGAGTTGCCATTCAAGCTGACCTGGACCGACTCATTGCCATGATAAACACCGGTGACAACCGGGTCTGAAACAGTCCCCGTTTCGGTCTGGTCGCCTGGATTGACTGTGATCGCTCCGCTTGGCGCATAATCCACGCCCGCCGTCGCTGTTCCCGCGTAACTGAACGCGTTGGCCGCTATGGTGTATTGCGCGGCATTGGTGTCGCCATAACGGGTAATTACAAATGACGCGAAGTCATTGGAAAGCCCGCGATAAAAGCTGGGAACCGAAACACCGGTAATCGCGATCGCTTGCGGCCCGGTGTTGGCAATGGCGACCGGGGCCGCGATCGGCGGAGCCGCCGCAACAGCCCCACTCGCCGTAATGGTCAAAACCGCCGTCAGCGTCACAGCAGAGGTGATGGTCGCCGAGGGCGTCATCGTAATCGTTGCGCTCGTTTGCCCGGCAGGAATGACGATCTTGCCTGAGGTCGCGTTGGTCGTCAGGCCTGTGCCAGTCAATGTGTAAGTTCTTCCATTGGTCGCCGTGCCGCTGATCGTGAAGGGGACAGTGACGTCCGCGCTTTGGGCGGCATTGATACTGAAGGTGAAGGTGGCGCTGATCGGATTGCCGTAGGCGTTGGCCTGCGAAACCAGCGGGCTGGAAACCGTCACGCTCGCCTGGGGAATCGCCGGGTAAGTGAGCAAGAACCCACCATTGCTGCCCGTGTAGTCGTTTGAAGTGATCGTCAACGTGGTCAAACCCATGGAAAAGCACCGCAGAGAATCATCGCTGCCGCTGGCGGCATAGATATTGTCCGCCTTGTCAAAGGCGACTCCGCGAGTGGTCGTATTGGCGCTGGGGTTATAGGAAATGGCCGTGAGCGGCAGAATGGGAACATTGGTCACGCCGTTGTCGTTGGTCGCGCCGAGCTTGGTATAGACAACATAGCCGTAGGGAGTGCCATACTGCGTATCAGAGCTGCTTAAGGTAGCCGCAACATACTGGTTATCGTCCGAAACGGCAATGCCTTCAGCCGCCCAGAACGGATCGGCGCTGCCGCCGTTCTCCAACGCTTGGTCTTCGCCGTCCCATATCATGCAATACCCGCTGGCGGCATTGTCATAAATGTAACTGCTGTACCCGGCGCTGGACGAGCGCGCCTCGCAGCAGTAAAAGCGGCCATCCGGCCCCACGTAACTGTCGCCGAGCACCTCATCGACACTGGAAATGCCGGCGTTGACATCAGTGTTGGGATTATTAATGCCATAACTGTACATGGAAGGGCAACTGCCACTGCTGACTAGAGCGTTGGGGCTGTTATTCAAGTCCCACGGCAGGGGAATCGGCGTCCCGTTGGTGGTGAAGAACTGATACTGCCACACATTCTGATAGGGCGAGCGGTTCCATTCGCAGGTGTAAAGAGTCAGAGTGCCGGCCGCATAAGAACCGGTCACGCAGGGCGTGCCCACCTCGCAAACGTAGCCGTTGTTCAAGCTGCCGGCAGTGCCGTTGTACGGAAACAGGTCCGTGGCACTGCTCAGGTCCGGAGGGCACATCCACACGCCCCCGCCCGTAATTGTGCCCGCCGGGATTGCGCCGGACGCGTCCGCGATATAAACCATGTCGTCCGGTCCGACGAAAACACGCCAGACACCGTAGGTGGTGCTGCTGCCATAGCCGATGAATCCAGTCGGCGGCGTGTTGGTGGCGGTGCCTTGGCCCCAGCCCGGCGAGGTGTAGTACGGGGGGAGAGAGTTGGTTCCTTGTCCGAAGGCATCACTATAGTCGGGGTTGATCGCGTACACCCCCCGGTAAGTCGTTCGCACACTGTCCGATCCACCCGAGGCGTTGGCCACATAAATGGTCCCGAAATAGGGGGAACTCGGATTGCGATTGACCGTCACCCCGCGCGGGCCAAAGAAATCGACCGTCGGCGTGTTTGTGCTTGGATTGGGGCTGATTTGGTGCAGAACTCCCGTGCCGATGTTAAAGATGTAGATGGCAAAATTGGTGTGGCTCCCCAAACTGAATGACTGGGGGCCGACCGTCAGATTGTTCCCGATAAAATTACTGACCGTGCTGTCGTCGAAAAGCACGTACACGTAACCATTGACGGTTTCATTCAATCGCCACTGGATGGTTCCGTTGTTGTTGGTCACCGCGGAGGCGTAGGGGGTGGCGTTGGCGCTCAATGCCGAAAGCAGCGCGCTTGCGGCAATACAAACAAGGGGTCGAAACATTTTCATAGTTTTTTGTTAAATAAACGACTTTTTACGGGCACACATGTCCACTGTGAAAGCACAAATGTTAACCGACCAGCCCAATCCTGTCAACAGTGAAACGCAGCTTTTTTTGGCAAAAAACAGCCAGCCGACGCTGGCTTGGAATTCATCAGTCAATCAATCAACCAATCCCAACGCTCCCGCCGTTTGCAAAAGCCACAGTCTGTTGGGGTTGCGACTCTTTCGCTGAAGTTTCATAGCTTTCGGCAAGTTCAGGCAGCCAATCGTTTTCTTCGACCGAGCATCGGTCGTGCCAAGCCTCGCATACTGGCGGGCGTGCCGCCGCCATGCTCCTCGCGGGCGCAAAACGACGCACTGGCCTGCGCGGTTTTGTCCAATTTGAAAAAAAGTGGCCCTCTTCAAGGAACCGCTTAATGAGAGCGGCTTTAGTCCGACTCCAACCCGTTGCGGACGGTCTGCACGAGTTTCTGCGGGGGGTAGGGCTTTTGCAGAAAATTGACGCCTTCCTTGATCACGAAGTCCTTTCCCATCAAATCGGGACTGTAGCCGGTGGTGTAAATGACTTTGAGTTTCGGGTTCTCCGCCTTGAGTTTCTCGGCCAGTTGCCAGCCCGAAATGCCGTCGGGCATCACCATGTCGGTGAGCAGGAGATCGACGTGCGGCTTTTTCTCCGACCACAATTCGAGCGCGGCCAGCCCGGTCGGGGCCTCGATGACCTCATAGCCGCCGCGTTCGAGCACCTTGCGCACCAAGGCGCGCAAAGTTGGCTCGTCTTCCACGACCAGGATCGTGTGTTTGACCGGCGCAGAATCCACTGACCTTTTTTGCTCCTTTCCCATGGCTCCTTGCAAGCATAATCGTCGCCTTAAAACTGGCGGAGGAAACGCGCGTCGTTCTCGTAGAAGAGGCGGATGTCGTCGATATTGTAGCGGATCATGGCGATGCGCTCGATCCCAAAACCGAACGCCCAGCCAGTCCAGACCTCCGGATCGTAACCGACTTGCTCGAAAACGGCCGGATGAACCATCCCGCAGCCGGCGATCTCCAGCCACTCCTTGCCCATTTTCCGGGTCAACGGACTGGAGAAATCGATCTCAAAACTCGGTTCGGTATAGGAGAAGTAATGGGGCCGAAACCGGATTTTCGTCTCTTCTCCCAGCACCTCCTTGAAGACCAACTCGACGGTGCCCTTCAAATCGGCAACCGTCACATCGGCATCGACGTAAAGCCCCTCAATTTGATGGAACGTCGGGTTGTGCGTGGCATCGGGATTATCGCGCCGATAGACGCGCCCTGGAACGACGATGCGCACCGGGGGCGGCTGTTTTTCCATCACCCGGATCTGGACCGACGAGGTGTGGGTGCGCAACAGGAGGCGTTCCTTTGACCGCAAATAGAACGTGTCCTGCGTGTCGCGCGCCGGATGGTCGGCCGGGGTATTGAGCGCGTCAAAGCAATGATACTCATCCTCGATCTCGGGGCCGTCGGCGACAGCGAAGCCCGCTTTGCGGAAGCTGCGCACAATATCCTCCGTGACCTGGGTAAGCGGATGGAGCCCGCCTAGCGCGCGCCGTCGGCCCGGCAGGGTGAAGTCGGTCTTCTCTTTGGGCAGGGCGGCTTTGATCTCGAGGTCGGACCGGCGCGCGGAAAAGGCCATTTCCAACTCGGCTTTGAGCTGGTTGAATCGCTTGCCGGCGGCGGGGCGCTCTTCCTTGGGCAACCCGCCGAGCTGTTTCATCAAGGCGGTGAGTTTTCCATGAGGACCGAGCCATGTTCCCTTGGCCTGCTCCAGCGCCGACAGATCGGCGGCGGCATTGAACTCGGCCAGCGCCGCTTTTTTGAGCGGTTCGATTTCCATAAACGCCGCCCCGGCCTCTTTAAGCGGGTTTCTTGGCCTTCAGCGCGTTTTGGGACAGTTGAACCAACTCGGCGAATGCCGCCGCGTCCTGCGCGGCCAAGTCGGCCAAAATCTTGCGGTCCAGCTCGCACTTGGCGGCCTTGAGACCCTCGATGAAACGGCTGTAGGTCATGCCGGCGGCCCGTGTGGCGGCGTTGATGCGCACCTGCCACAGCGCGCGGAAGATGCGTTTCTTCCTCTTGCGGTCGCGGAAGGCGTACTGCAGGCCGTGATCGACCGCGTCGGAGGCGTAGCGATAGAGTTTGGAGCGGCGCAGGCGAAAGCCCTTGGCGGCTTTGATGGTGCGCATGCGGCGCTTGCGCGAGGCGGGCGAGTTGGTGACACGCATAGTGAAGAGAGGCGGGTTGGTTAGTGGCTGAAGGGTAAATTCTGCAATACACGATGCGTATCGGTCGGATCCATGACCGAACGCTTTCCCAGGCGGCGGCGGCGCTTGGGCTTCTTGGTTTGGAGCAGGTGCCGCTTGCCGGCGTGCGGTCGCATCACCTTGCCGCGAGCGGTGATTTTAAACCGTTTGGCGACCGATTTCTTCGTCTTTATTCCTTTGGGACGTCGCATATTGTACTTTTCTTTCGAAAGAGCGCGAAATATAGAGTCAGGCGGCGTTGCGCGCAAGGGTTATTTTTCTTGTCATGAACCAGAACCACGACTTTTCGCAGGACGCGCTGGTGCTGATCGGGCATGGATCAACTCTCAACGCGGATTCGGCCGCGCCCACCTACCAGCACGCCGATGAATTGCGCCGGCGCAAGTTGTTTGCGCGGGTGCAGGAGGCCTTTTGGAAGCAAGAGCCTTATGTGTGGCAAGTCCTGCGCGGGATTTTCGCGCCCCGCGTCTTTCTCGTCCCGCTGTTCATCAGCGAAGGTTATTTCACCGACGAGGTCATCCCGCGCGAGTTGGGATTCGACCCCCAGCCCGGCGCCAGTTTTCCGCGCGCCCGGCAGCGGGACGGCCAGACCCTCCATTACTGCGGGCCGGTCGGAACCCACCCGAGTATGACGGAGGTGCTTCTGGCGCGGGCGCGCGCGATCGTCGAGCAATTCCCATTTCCCCGCGCGCCCAAACCGGGCGAAACGGCGCTGTTCATCGCCGGCCACGGCACGACCAACAACGAGAACTCCCGGCAGGCCATCGAACAACAGGTCCAATTGATCCGCGCCAAAGAGATTTATGGGGAAGTCCACGCCGCCTACATGGAGGAAGAACCGCGCATTGGCGATTGTTACTCACTCGCCCGCGCGCGCAATATTGTCATGGTGCCCTTTTTCATTAGCGACGGCCTGCATTCCCACGAGGACATCCCCGTGCTGCTGGGCGCGCCGCGCCCGGTCGTGCGCGAGCGATTGAAGCTGGGCCAGCCGACGTGGCGCAATCCGACCGAGCGCGAGGGCAAGCGCCTGTGGTACACCGCCAGCATCGGCAGCGAGCCGCACCTGCCGGACGTGATTATGGAGCGGGTGCGCGAGGCCGCCGGCTCCGGTTCATTAACTTAATCGCCGGCGCCGGCTCTCACTCTGGTTTCTCCAAAAACGCTTCATGCACCGCGCGCATCGCCTGCTCGCCTTTGCCGCTTTCGACCACCACCGAAATCTTGATCTCGCTGGTCGAAATCATGTCGATGTTGACTCCCGCCGCGGCCAGCGTTTCAAACATCTTCGCCGCCACGCCCGGATGGCTTCTCATGCCCACCCCGACGATGGAGAGCTTGCCGATTTTTTCATCCGCAATGGCCGCGCGGAAACCCAGGTTTGCCTTCAACCCCTCGATGATCTTCGACGCCTTCAACAAGTCCGGCTTGTCCACCGTGAAGGAAAGGTCCGTCGCCGGGGCGTCGGGCGTGTGGCTGATGTTTTGCACGATCATATCGACGTTGATGTTGGCGTCGGCCACCGCCTTAAACACGTGCGCCGCGACGCCGGGCCGGTCCGGCACCGCCACCAGAGTGATCTTGGCCTGGTTTTTGTCCAGCGAGACGCCGCGGATGACGACGCCTTCCATACTGCGAGTTTCTTCTTTCACAATGGTTCCTGGGTTGTCGTTGAGACTGGATCGGACCTCGAAGACCACGCCGAATTTCTTGGCGAATTCCACCGAGCGGGACTGCATCACTTTGGCCCCCAGCCCCGACAGCTCCAGCATTTCGTCGTAGGAAATCTCCGCCAGCTTCCGCGCCCCCGGCACGATCCGCGGATCGGCCGTATAGACGCCATCGACGTCGGTGTAAATCTGGCACAACTCGGCCTTCAGCGCCGCCGCCAACGCGATGGCCGTCAAGTCCGATCCTCCCCGCCCCAGCGTCGTGATCTGGCCCTCCGGCGTTTCGCCCTGGAATCCCGCCACGATCACCACTTTGCCCTCCTTCAGCAGGGTGTGGATTCTCTTGGGCGTGATGTTCTTGATCTTGGCTTTGGTGTGGACCCCGTCGGTCATGATGCCGGCTTGGGCGCCGGTCAGAGAGACGGCTGGTACTCCAAGCGCCTGCAGCGCGATGGCTGTCAAGGCAATCGTCGTTTGCTCCCCGGTGGCCAGGAGCATGTCCATCTCCCGCTCGTTGGGCAGGGGCGTCAATTCCTTGGCCATTTTGATCAGGTTGTCCGTCACTCCGCTCATGGCCGAAACGACGACCACTATCTGGGTGTCTTGGGAGCGATACTTGGCCACCCGCGCGGCCACGTTTTTGATCCGCTCCGGGTTGGCCACCGAGGTCCCCCCATATTTTTGTACTATCAGCATTTCGGGCCAGTTCATTGACTGGCGGAGGGCCAGACTAGCCGGGCTGTCCTCGCAATGCAACTGCGAGATCATAAACCGCTTCCACACCGGATCCTGTGACCATCACCCACTCCATGCGCATCTGCCGCCGGAACCACGTCAATTGCCGCTTGGCGAATTGCCGCGTGCGGATCTTCACCAGTTCGATCGTCTCCGCCAGTCCGCGCTCTCCGCGCAGATGCTCGACCACTTGCCGGTAGCCCAGCGCCTGCATGGCCGTCGGGTTCTGCGCCAGGCCGCGTTGCAACAGCGCTTGGGTTTCGGCCACCAAACCGCGCCGAAACGTCTCCTCGACCCGCCGGTGAATGCGCTCCACCAACTCGCCCGCCGGGCGGGTCACCCCGATCAAGCGCGGCCCGCCGTCCGGCCCCTTGTTCCACGGCGCGCGCTGCCCGGAAAAGGGCCTGCCTGTCAACCGCAGGACTTCCACCGCGCGTATGACCCGGCGCGCATTGCGCCGGTCGATGGCCTGGAAGGCCACCGGGTCCAGTTGCGCCAATTCCTCCAGCAACTCCTCCAGCGGCGCCGCTTCCAATTGCGCGCGCAGTTTCGCTTCGCCCGGCGGCGCTTCCCCCAAACCCTCCAGCCAGGCCTTGAAATAAAGTCCCGTGCCGCCGCAGAATACGGGCGTGTGCCCGCGCGATTGGATATCGTTGACAGCGGCGGCCGCCAGGCGGACAAATTGCGCGGCGTCAAATCGTTCCTCCAGGCCCGCCACATCGATCAAGTGATGCCGCACCCGCTCCCGCTCCGCCGCCGAGGGTTTGGCCGTGCCGATGTCCAGTCCCCGATAGACCTGCATGGAATCGACCGAAATGATTTCGCCGTTGAGGCGGCCGGCCAGTTCCAGGGCAATGGCCGATTTGCCGGCGGCAGTCGGGCCGGCCAAAAAGACAGGTCGCGGGCTGTCCATTCCTTAAACCGCCCCCTTGGCGCTGGGGTGCAGGCCCGGATGGTTTCGCGGCAGCCTCCATAGGAGGATCAATCCCACCAGCACGGTCGCGATGCTCACCATCTGCCCCGGAGTCAGCCCGCCCCAATAATGGACCGGCGTATAATCGCCCCGGAAGTGTTCCACGAATGAACGCAGCACCGCGTAGCAGATCAAATAAAGAGCGAAGACCTGACCGTCGAACTTCTTGCGCCGGTAGAGCCAAGCCAGGAACGCGTAGAGCGCGAAGTTCAGGAGCGAATCGTAGATTTCAGTGGGATGGACGCGGTTGGGATAGGTTTCGTGGCCGGGTGGAAATTGGACGCCCCAAGGCAGCGTGGTGGGCCGTCCGTAGCAACAGCCGTTCATCAGGCAGCCCCAGCGTCCGAAGAAGGACCCCAGCGCGATGCTCGGGGCCAGAATATCCGCCAGCTTCCACAGCGGCAGTCGTTTGGCGCGCGCAAACACGACGCACGCCAGCGAGGCGCCCGCCAGGCCGCCGTAATAGACCAGCCCCCCATGCTGAACCATGAAAATCTCCGTCCACGGTTTCCCGGCGAATGATTCGTCCCAGTAAGAAACAACGTAGAGCGCCCGCGCGCCGATGATCGCGCCCCCCAGCAGCCACGGCATCAGATCATAGATCGTGTCGGCGGATATATTTTGGCGCAGTCCCCGCCGGCTGGCCGTCCAGATGCCGGCCAGAAACCCCACCGCCAGGAATATCCCATACCAGGCCACCACAATCGGCCCGAATTCAAAGGCAATCCTATGCACTCTGTTTAATGGTAATGGCAAGAGGGGGAAACATCAAACCTTCAATCCCCTTGAGATGGGGTCGATTTTGAATGTTACCAAACTTTGTCCCAGGTGGGTCAAAGTTTTGCAGGGGTTCGCGGGATGGTCGAGGGTTCGCACCTTTCTTGCGTGGTTGGCCTTGACCATGGAGGTCGAGCCGGAAGGCGGGGCTCAAGTGGATTTTTGGCAGGGTGCGTGGGTCGTGGTGGACGGCAAACGCAAGCTTGGGTGAGCGGGCGATTTATCAAAGTTTTGCGAGGGATTTAGCCGCGACCGTCGTGTATCCGTATGAAGAACGGTATGGACAACAAAAGGAATACTACATGAAAAAAGTTATCTATGTCATCGCCTGCTCCCTGGTATTGGGCCTATCGCCCGTTTTTGGCCAGCCGCAGACGCCTTCCAACGCTTCGGCAGCGGGGGCTCTCGCCACGTTTGATCTCAAATTCCCCGGCGGCGGGCCGAGGGACTTAGTCAAGGCTATCGAGGCTGCTTCGGGCAGGCCGCTCAACGTAATCATCAGCAAAGAAGATGAAGATATCGAACTGCCTCCACTCAAGATGACCGGCGTAAATGTGGCGCAATTGTTTCAAGCGCTGGAACCCATGAGCGTAAAAAATGTGTCTGTGCTCACGGCATCACCCTTTTTCGGACAGGGGCCACAATACACGACCATGACGACAAGTTATGGTTTT
The DNA here is from genome assembly GCA_049517295.1 of Verrucomicrobiota bacterium. Lineage (GTDB taxonomy): Bacteria > Verrucomicrobiota > Verrucomicrobiia > Limisphaerales > Palsa-1400 > JBEKSF01. Next base: position 8,882 of record JBEKSF010000053.1, on the reverse strand, counting down.
AAAACAACAGGCGCCCCGACGGAGAATTCGATTTGGTATTTTCATGTCCAAAGACCGACTGTTCCCCCGCTGGTTTCATCGGGAAGGGTCTGCCGTTTTTTCTCTCTGGCGCCTTATTTGGAACACGGATTCACGGTGGACGATATCACGACCGCGATTCAAACGGGCTGGAAAATGGCAAAGGACCCTTCTCCACCCGAATTGAATTACCACAAGGAAACGAAGCTCTTGATGGCCTTTGGCGACCCGGATGAATTGAAGACGATTGACAACGTGCTTCAGACGCTGCCGGCGTCAAACGCAACCCGCACGGAACTTGATTCGTTGCGCCAGACAATCAAAGATTTGCAAGCGAAAGTGAACGCGCTCGCTCCTCCAGCGCATTAGAACGCAAGGCGACCCGCCGGAGGAAATATCTGGATAATGAGCCTTGCTTGGCAGCTAATGAGCAAACTTTGGGCGAAAATCTTCAATCCTCCAGCCCGTGTTTCGTGCCGGCAGATCGAGGCACGCTCGAACCATTGCAGGTTGAAGCGCTCACGAGGCGGATGGCGGAAGGAGACGAAAAGGCATGGCGGGATTTCTACGACCAGTATTTTGACCGCTTGTGGCGCTACTTGCTTGTCGCCGCCGAGGGTAGCGAAGACCTGGCGCGTGAATCGCTCCAGGCGGCCCTGGTTCGAGTGGCGCGCCACATCAAGGTTTTTCGCGACGGCGATGTCTTTTGGAGCTGGCTCACGGTTTTGGCACGCACTGCCTTCGCCGACGAAAGGAAAAAAAGGCAGCGATACTTTTTCTTCCTGGAACGGTTTAAGCGCCAGGCAGAAGTTGAGGGCCAAGACGCCAATGACGATCAGGCCGACGAACGCCTGAACGCATTGTTGAGGCGTCGCGTCGCGGCGCTGCCGCCCAACGAACAAAAGTTGATTGAACTAAAATACATTGGGCGCCGCACCGCTCGCGAGATCGCCGGCGAATTGCAGATGACGGAAAAAGCGGTGGAATCACAATTGTCGCGCATCCGCCGAAAATTGAAGGATGCAACACTGAAGGAATTAAACCGTGAAACGCGAGAGTGACGACGAGGCATTGCTGAGGGATGTGTTCGGCGAAGCCGCGCCAGCGAGCCTTCGCGAAGCGATGCTGGGCGAAAGTTTGCGCGTGGTTCGTCAGCGCCATAAGATTCGGCGAGCGGGGCGCGCGACAGCATTGCTCGTCGTATTAGGATTGGCCGTCGTTTTGATCCGGCAAAGCACTCCGCGCCGTCCAGATGTTTTATCCAAGGCGACACCAGCAATGGTCGAAAAAAGTTACACGCTGGTGCGCAGCCAGCCCCTTGTTGCAGCGGCGATGGTAACGACGAGGCCGCTGTCGTCCGGACAATTTATCGGGGCGACGGTGTTTGCCGGAATCGTGCGAACGAGAGCCGATAGTTTTCGCGTGATCAACGACGATGAACTCCTGGCACTCCTTTCTCCGCGGCCCTGCGCGCTGATACAGGTTGGCCCGAATTTGGAGAAATTGGTTTTCGTCAATCCAGATGACGCAAAAGGTTTTCCGGTGAATTGACTTTATCAAGGTCCACAGTGGCTTTGCAACGGCTCGCAGCGAGGATTGGGGGAAGTCAACGATGGACAGTTTTTGTGGCGTTCTGCGCGTGTTCCTGCGCGATTTATTCCTTGAGAACTTGGTTCCGCAGGACCTCAGCCAGAGTACGCGCAACTTTCTTTGGGGCAAGACGACCCCGATTCAGAGGGCTTTTAGGCCGCATTGCTTGGCGGCGTTTTTTAAAGCCTCGTAGCGTGATGCGAGCGGCAGCGATCGACGCAACGCCAATTCGAGGTAGGTGGCATCATAAATGGTGAGGCCATATTTTTCGGCCAGTTCACTGGTTTTGCCGAAGGCGTTACGAAACCCTTCTTCGTCCACTGTTAATTGCATGGCGGCCAATTTCTCCATCGCCGCCTTCCGCTGTCCAGCCGTCAGCCGGTGGCGGCGTTGCGCAATCAAGAGAACATTCGACATTTCCAAAAACCACAGGGCGGGCACGATCACCGTGGCACCGGCGGCGACTTCATTCAGCAAATGATCGGTTTCGGGCGTTGCCTGACCTTGATAGACCCAGGCAAATCCGACGGACGCATCCACGATGAAACGGGCGCTCACCGCCGCCCCTCTCCAATCCAGGCCTTGACTTCCGCGGCGGTGAGTTTTGGTTTCCCCCGGTTCCGGTGAAGGATTTGCCGGCGCAACTCGAAAAGGCCGGCGACCGCCTCGCGCACGGATTCCAGATTGCGACGGCCTTCGGGCACCAGGCGCGCGACCGGCTTTTCGTGCCGGGTGATGATGACTTCTTCGCCTTGGGCAACCCTTTTGAGGAGTTGACCAAACCGGGTCTTGGCTTCCAACGCAGTGACACTTTCCATAGTTTTGTCCCAGTTAAATTGACCAGTCATTAGCTACTTTAGCACGGGCCTACCGCGGTGTGCAACGGAAGATTCAGCCGCCCGCTTCCGGCGTCTGTGCGGCATGTTTCCCCCCACTCCAAAAGTGTTTGCAATTCGTGAGGTCTGCCGGGCAGCCTGCCGACTGCTGAGTATGCCCCGCGTCTTGCATTGAACGGCGGCTTTGAGCATTCTGGGGCCGATGAAAGAAGAATTTCGCACTGAGACGGATTCGATGGGGGCCATGCAGGTGCCGGCCACCGCTTATTACGGCGCCCAAACCGCCCGCGCCGTGGAGAATTTTCCCATCAGCAATCTGCGTTTTCCGCGCCAGTTTATCCGCGCGCTGGGATTGATCAAAAAGCACGCCGCCCTGACCAATCAGGAGTTGGGAGGGCTGAAACCCGAATTGGCGGACGCCATTGTCAAGGCGTCCCAGGAAGTCATTGACGGCAAATGGGACGGGGAATTTGTGCTGGATATTTTCCAGACCGGCTCGGGGACCTCGACCAACATGAACGCCAACGAGGTCATCGCCAATCGCGCCAGCGAGTTGCTCGGCGGCCAGCGCGGGGGCAAACTGGTCCATCCCAATGACCACGTCAACCAAGGCCAGTCCAGCAACGACGCCATCCCGACAGCGATTCATTTGGCGGCCTTGGAGGGCTTGGAACGGGTCTTGATCCCGGCGCTGGCGCAGTTGCAGGCGGCACTGGACAAGAAGGCGCGGGAGTTCAACGACATTCTCAAGATCGGGCGCACGCATTTGCAGGACGCAACTCCCATCCGGTTGGGACAGGAATTCAGCGGCTATGCCAGCCAGGTCCAGCACGGCATCGTGCGCCTCCGCGCGGCGGAGATGAATTTGGGCGAATTGGCGCTGGGCGGCACCGCGGTGGGCACGGGGATCAATACAGACCCGCAATTTGCGCGGCGAACCATTGAGCGCATCGGGCGCGAAACCGGCCTGGCGGTGCGCGAGGCCGACAATCACTTTGAAGCCCAAGGCGGGCGTGACGCGGTGGTGGAGACCTCCGGCGCTCTCAAGACCGTGGCCGTGAGCCTGATCAAGATCGCCAACGACATCCGGTTCCTCGGCTCGGGGCCGCGGCTGGGATTGGGGGAATTGAGTCTGCCGGCCACGCAGCCCGGCTCTTCGATCATGCCGGGGAAGGTCAATCCGGTGATGTGCGAGATGCTCTTGCAAGTGTGCGCGCAGGTGCTGGGCAACGACGCGGCGATTACCTTCAGCGGCAGTTTCGGCAATTTTGAGCTTAACGTGATGATGCCGGTCATGGCGCACAATTTGTTGCAGGCCATCGAACTGCTGGCCAAAGGCAGCGAAGTTTTCGCCCGCCGTTGCGTCGGCGGGCTGGAGGCCAACGCGGAGAAATGCAAGGCCAACCTGGAATTGAGCCTGTCCAATTGCACCATCCTGGCGCCGGTCATTGGCTACGACAAAGCGGCCAAAATCGCCAAGGTGGCTTACCAAACCAACCGGACGATCCGCCAGGTGGCGTTGGAGATGTCCGGCTTGGACAAGGACAGGCTGGAGGAATTGCTCGACCCGGCCCGGCAGACCTGACGGCGGGACCGCTCGTGCGGCCAGTTGGCGAGCAAGAGCAACTTTTTGCTGTCATTGCTGGCTAAGTTTTGGCACAGTGGAGACGTTGTAACGGAAACGAAGCCGGAAAATGAGCCACCGACGTGAACATTTGCGCCGGGAATCGAGTCCAAGCCAATAACTGGAACGCGGGTTGCTCTGGCAACAGCTTCCAAGGAGAGACGCACGGGCGATCTCATTTTCTGGAAACATTGGAATAACTAAATATGAAAACGAAAAAAAGCGCGGCGCGTGCCGCCCTGAAACCGAACGAAAAAACACCCACACCGGGAACCGGAATCGTTCAACCGGTTCAACAAATGCAAGCCGCCCCGAAACCGATTGAAAAAACTACGGCAACGGCAACGGGAATCTTTCAACCGGCTAGAGAGGTGCAAGCCGCACCGAAACCGATTGAAAAAACTCCCGCAACCGGAACGGGAATCTTTCAACCGGCTAGAGAGGCGCAAGCCGCCCCGAAACCGATTGAAAAAACTCCCCCAACCGGAACGGGATTCTTTCAACCGGCTAGAGAGGTGCAAGCTGCCCCAAAACCGATTGAAAAAACTCCCGCAACCGGAAGGGGATTCTTTCAACCGGCCAGAGAGGCGCAAGCCGCCCCAAAACCGATTGAAAAAACTCCGACCCGGGGAGCTGTGACCGTGATCGACGTGAAAAAGGACGTGGGCTTTGGCAACGCCATTTATTTGCGGGGCAAAGGTTCCGGCCTGACTTGGGAGCGCGGCGTGCCGCTGGTCTGCGTGGATGGCTCCACGTGGCGCTGGTCGCAAACCGTCACCGACACGATCACCTTCAAAGTGCTGCTCAATGACCAAGTCTGGTCCGCCGGACAGGACCTGACAGTTGCCCCGGGGCAAAAGGTCGAGGTGGCGCCCAGTTTTGCATAGGAGATGCGGATGCGGCGGCGCTTGATTGGGTGCAGCCGCCGTAATTTCCCGATCAATCCCTGGCGTCGCGCTGTTGGACGCCCGCTCAAGTCTGGCTTTCTTGGAAGAGAACCGGAGGAGTGGTTTTTTTGTGTCATGCCGTCCTTGCAGGCCTGAGAGATTTGTGTTCGACCCGCGCCTGCTCGACTGATCCCGCGGGCAACGGAGAATAACTTTGCTTTTTGACAACCGCTCAATTATTTGCTCTTCCAGTCAAAAGGCATTTGCGGAACATGATCGATCAAGTCAAATCGGAATTGCTGGTGCTGCTGAGGGAAAAATCGGTCTTTCACGGGGATTTCGTGTTATCATCCGGAGCCCACAGTAAATACTATATTGACTGCAAGCTGACGACATTCGATTCCAGGGGGGCATGGCTTGTGGGAGAAGCGATGTACAACTTAATCCGCCAAACAGAGCGGTCTCTCAACTGCAAGGTGAGGGGTGTTGGCGGGTTGACGATGGGCGCGGACCCCATTTCATTATCGGTCGGCATGATGTCGCACCGCGAGGACGCCTCGGAACCGTTGAGAACGTTCTCGGTGCGCAAGGCTCAGAAGGACCACGGCCAGGCAAAACTGATCGAAGGCAACTTCAAGGAAGGGGACGATGTTGTTGTAATTGACGATGTGATTACCAAAGGCGAGTCAACGCTGAAAGCAATCCAAGCGGTGGTTCAGGCCGGAGGGAAAATCGCCTTTGTCGCGGCCTTGGTTGACCGTGAAGAGGGGGGCAGAGCGAAGATCGAATCGCTGGGCTATCGCGTGTTCCCCCTTTTCCATAAGAAAGACCTTCTTGGCCTTGGAGAAGGCTCACTGGAGCCGAAGGATCAGGCCAAATAATTGCATTGCTCAGTGACGGTCCGGTTTGGGCGTCAATTGAACGAATCCAAGCCTGCCCTGTCGGGTTTTATGACTATGCGGAGGCCACAATCAATCGGGCGGCGGCTGGCGCGAGTTGTCGCCGCCAGCGGCTTGGCGCTGTCGGTTTTGACACTGGCGCCGGGCGTTGGGGCGGATGCGGATATCCGGCGCGACGCCGTGGTGCAAGTGGTGGAGGAAGTCATGCCTTCGGTGGTGAATGTGGCGACGGAGAGCATCGTCCAGTCCCGGGACCCGTTTGAGGAGTTTTGGCGGCGTTTTTACGGGCAGCCCAGGGTCAGCGGCGCCCTTGGGTCGGGAGTGATCATATCCGACGACGGGTACATCCTGACCAATCTGCACGTGGTCAAGCGGGCCAACCGCATCCAGGTCAAGCTTTCGGAGGAGGCCGGGGGAGGGGTGTATGACGTGCAGGGGGTGTACGTGGGGAGTCCTCAAAACGACGTGGCGTTGCTGAAGATCATTCCGAAGAAGAGCGGGGAGAAATTCAAAGCGGTGCGCTTCGCCAAGGATGATGATTTGTTGCTGGGAGAGACGGTCGTGGCGCTGGGCAATCCTTTTGGATTGGGTCAGACGGTGAGCAAGGGGATACTGAGCGCCAAACGGCGGGAGGCGCCGAAGGAAAACGAGGACTTGAGCATGGAAAACTGGCTGCAAACCGACGCGTTGATCAATCCGGGAAACAGCGGCGGCCCGCTGGTGAACCTGCGCGGCGAATTGATCGGCATCAACGTTGCCATTCTGCAAGGCGCCCAGGGCATCGGCTTTGCCATCCCCATCAAAGAAGTGCGGCAGGCGCTGGGGGAGATGTTTAATCCGGAAACGGCATTGCGTTGGTTCGGCGCCAGGGTCAGCATTGGCACTCCCCTGGTGGTGCGCAAGCTCGACGCCGACGGTCCGGCGGAGCGGGGCGGGTTGAAGATTGGGGACACGATCCTGGGCGTCAATGGGCAGCCGGCGGGGGATTACATTCGATTCAATCGCACGCTGCGAGAGGGAACGAATTTGACCTACGACCTGTCGGTGCAGCGGGACGGGCAATTGCGCCGGGTGACTGTCCGCCTGGTGCCATTTTCCGAATTATTCCGGCAGCGGCTGGGATTGGACTTGCAGGAATTGACGGGGGATTTGGTCGAACAACTGGGCCTGGGGCGGCTGGGCGGGGTCGAGAGCGGGGTGTTGATCTCGCGCGTGGAGAAGGGAAGCCCGGCGGACAAGGCCTCGCTGCAGGAGTACTTCCTGATCAATGGCATAGGGAACCAGCGGGTGCGAAACTACCTGGACCTATTTCAGGCGCTCTCAGCGTTGAAGGCGGGCGGCACTGCGGACCTTTCGGTGCTTGTGCCAAAGACACGCGGCAATCTCATTTTTGGCTATCAAGAAGGAGAAGCGCGGATTAAGCTCCGGTAGTCCGGGCCGATTGCGGGCCGGAGGAACAAAGACGATGATGATCGAGGTTTGCAACTTGACCAAACGCTACGCCGGCAGAACCGCCGTGGCGGACGTGTCATTTGCGGTGGAACGCGGGGAAATTGTCGGGTTGATCGGCCGCAACGGGGCGGGCAAGAGCACGACGATGAAGATCCTGTCTTGTTTCATGCCGGCGACCAGCGGGACGGCGCGCGTGGCGGGACTGGATGTTTTTACGCAATCCGACCAGGTGCGCCGCCGTATAGGTTACATGCCGGAGAACAACCCGATGCACCATGACATGAGAGTGCGCGAATACCTGAAGTTTCGAGCCCGGCTCAAGGGCTTGAGCCGCGCGCGCTCGCGCGAGCGGGTGGACGCGGTGATCGCGCAATGCGGCTTGGCGGACGTGGGCAAACGGATCATCGGCCAACTGTCCAAGGGCTACCGGCAGCGGGTGGGGCTGGCCGACGCGCTGGTGCATGAGCCGGAGTTGGTTATCTTGGACGAGCCGACGCTTGGACTGGATCCGAGCCAGATTCGGTCGGTGCGGCAGATGATCAAACAGTTGGCGCGGCGGCACACGGTGTTGCTCTCCAGTCATAACCTGCCGGAAGTGGAGATGATGTGCCACAGGGTATTGATCATGCGGGAGGGGAAAATCCTGGCGGCCGGCACGCCGGAGGACCTGGAGAAGATGATGGGAAAAAGCGGCCACACCATCACCGAGATCGCCGCCCCGCTGGAGGAGTTGAAGGCCTGTTGGGACCAAATGCCTGAAGTGCTCCATTACAACATTGCCCCGGCCGAGGGGGAGTATTTTCGTTGCTCGCTGACGGCGGCGGACGGACAGGACCTGCGGCCAAAGGTCTTTGCGCTGGTGCGGGAGCGGGGCTGGAAGCTGCGCGAACTGTTCCGCCTCCGCCATTCACTGGAAGATGTTTATATGCGGCTGACACGGCCGGAAAGCGAGGAAGAGTCAACCTGATGCAGGCTTACCTGACGCTGACCCGGCGCGAGCTGGGGAGTTTCTTTTTATCATGGATCGGCTACGTCGTGATTGCGGGGGCGGTGTTTCTGACCGGACTGAGCTTCGTCAGCCTTGTGGACAGATTGCAAGGCGAACCGACGCCGCAGCCGATCACGGAGGTGTTTTTAAATTTGTGTTTTTGGCTCATCGTGCTTTTTTCCGCGCCGATCATCACCATGCGGCTGTTCGCGCTGGAGAAGCACACCGGCACGTTCGAGACGCTCATGACCGCGCCGGTGGGGGACGCCGAAGTGGTGCTGGCCAAGTTTACCGCCGGGCTGATATTCTTCATGGTGATGTGGCTGCCGTTGCTGGGGTGCATCTTCATTTTGCGCTCCTTCGCCCGGGGGTCCAATTTGCTCGACCCGGGAACGCTCGGCAGCACCTATCTGGGGATTTTCCTCGTGGGCGCCCTTTACATCGCCATTGGATGTTTTGCCTCCGCGCTCACCCGCAGCCAGATTGTGGCGGCGATGGTCAGTTTTGCCATCGGCCTGGCGTTTTTCCTGACGAGCTTTTTGGCCGACCAGCTCGCTCTGACGAAGACTTGGGAGGTCGAGGCGCTGA
>JBEKSF010000052.1:0-62608 GCA_049517295.1 Verrucomicrobiota bacterium | reverse complement strand
CGCACCTCGGCTATCAAAGGCAACGGCGGTACGTCCGCCGGCAGGTCGAAATGACAGGCCACCGGCGTTGCCTGGAAAAAGTCGTATGCGTATTGGCTCATATACTGCACCAGGCTGTCGAGCGTGTCGTTGCGGGCGTTTGCCGCCCAAATGATTGTGCCCAGTCCCCGCACCGCGTTCCGCGCCGTCTGGCCGATCATCGTGGCATGGGCTTCGACTTCCTTGGGCTGCGCCTTGTCCTCCTTCACTAACTCACTGAGCACAATCACGTGCGTCAAGCAGGCGCCGATGTCATCGTGGAAGTCCCTGGCGATGCGTGCGCGCTCCAGCTCAACCGCATGCGCCTGCTCCTGGCGCTTGAGCTTCCGCTGGGCCTTGACTTTCTCGATGCTCCGCGCCGTAAGCGCTATCCCGGCCCCGGCGCACAGCACGACGGCCCCCACAAACCACCACGTCTGCCAAAAGTGCGGCGGAATGATCAGCTCGAAACTGGCGCCTTGGGCGCTCCAGACGCCATCATTGTTGCAAGCCTGCACTTCGAATTGATACCGCCCGCGCGGCAGGTAAGCATAGTCCGCCACCCGCTTCGATCCCCCGTCCACCCACGCGGCGTCAAGTCCTTTCATCCGGTACCTGAAACGCACTTTCTCCGGCGCCGTGAAGCTCAGTGCCGTGTAGCGGATTTCCAGCCGCGTTTTGCCCAATGGCGCCGTCACAGGCCCATGCCCGGTCATGCTATGGTCTTCTCCGTCAATGATCACCTCTTCAATGAGCACAGGCGGCGCCAGCGTGTTGGCGTCCACCACCTCCGGGCGCACAACGGCCACTCCCTTCAGAGTCGGCAAAAGCAGGCGCCCATCCTTGGTCATGCACCCGGAAGGCTGGAACGCGCACGTGCAGGCCGAGGACAGCATCCCATCGGATTGATCGTAGCTGGTGCAGGTAAAGCTCTTCGTTTCGCCGCGTGCGAATGACTCCAGGCTTTTTTTCTCCACGTTAAATATGCCGTGCGGCGAACTGAACCAAAGCCGCTTCCTGGAATCTTCGGTGATATGGCAAATCGTGTTGTCCGCAAGGCCGTCCCGCGTTGTGAAGTTCGCAAACTTGCCCTCACGCCAGTAACTTAGTCCGCCGTCAGCCGTTCCTACCCACAGTGCGTCCTCATCCACAAATAGAGACCAAGCCAGGTTGCTCAACAGACCATTGGTCGTCGTGTACGACGTGAACCGCCCGTCGCACAAACAAAACAATCCCGCCCCTTTGGTCCCCAACCAGAGCCGGTCCTGTCGGTCGGCCGCAATTGCCACAACCTCATACTCGTCGGAAAGCCAGGGCATCGGGATTTTGCTCAGCCGTCCATTTGCATAGCACGCCAGCCCGCTCCAACACCCAAACCAGATCCGCCCCTTCCGGTCTTCATAAATGGCATTGACACGGTCAGATATCTCCGTCCGGTCGAACATGGGAACAAAGTGCTCCTCGTGGAATTGATAGACTCCGTGCGAGGAAGTGCCAACCCAGAGATTGGATCGGCTGTCTTCGTACAACGACCAAATATCCGTCAACGGCAGATCGCTCGCCCCATAACGACTCACGTTGGTGCCCCGAAACCGGTAAACCCCTCCAAAACCGCTCCCGACCCAAATGCTCCCTTCATGGTCTTCACAGATTGAATAAACGGGAGTTGTCAGGCTCGATCCGCCCAAAATGCTGAAACGCCTTGGTTGCAGCCGCACCAATCCCCCATCAAAGAGGCCCAACCACTCGTTGCCTTCTCGATCCGCAAGGTAACAAGATACAGTGGCGCCGGGAAGTCCGTTCTGTGGGTCAACCTTTGTGACCATCCCATCCGGCGACACGGTCACCAAACCTTCAGGGTATCGTCCCAAACAAAGATTCCCCCAACGATCTTCGCCCAGCACATCAAGCGACGTTTGCACGCCGGAAATCTCACCCGCAACGCCAATCCAGTGCCCGTCCTTGTATTTCCTTTGCCAGTAGTTCGTGCAGCACACCCACAATCCACCGTCTCGACAAGTTGCCAGTTCCCTTATTTGAGCCTGCCCTCCCATCTCCGGCAGATCGACAGGTTCGAACCGGTCCCCGCGCAAGACGCTCAGCCCCCTCGAGGTGCCTAACCAGATTTCACCACTCGTATCCTTGGCCAGTGCGCGAACCTGTCCTCCGGCCAATGCCCCTTCCAGGGCAACAGACTCCAGCCGACCCGAACTAAATCGAAGCAACTGGCCCGATTCCTCAACCCGGCTCACCAGCCACACGCGGCCTTGCCCGTCTTCACAAACATTGCCCGGCGACACCGGATAGAAAGCTCGATTGGTGGATATCGCTCTCAAGATCCCTCCTGACCACCGCCACAACGCCCCGGAACGCGCCACAAATAACGTGTCCCCGGACGCTTCACTCAAACAGTTCACAATCTCGTCCTGCTCGTTCCCGGAGCCTAGCAATTGCTCGAATTTGCCCTGCCGCAACGCCACCAAACCGCCCCCTCGTTCGGTCGCGATAAAAAGCGTGCCGTCCGCCCCCTCGTAAAGCCCCCCGATGCGGCTCCTTGGCAGTTCCGGGCAATTCTCAGGTGTGAAAACCTTGAATCTCACCCCATCAAAACGCGCCAACCCGGCCAGCGTGCCCACCCAGATGTATCCATCCTTGGTTTGCGCCAACGCCGTCACCGAAAGATGCGGCAATCCGTCGGCCATCGACCACGCTCGGATCATGAATCTCGCCGGCGCTGGCGACACGCCACCCTCCGATTGCCCTCTGACGCCCGCGCAGCAACACATACACGCCGCGACCATCAACGCGCGCCATTTCATCAATGCGCCCGTCCGCTGGGCAGTGACGTCAGTTCCCATTGCGATCTCCCAATGTAGAACCCCCAGCCCGGCGCAACAAGCCAATTCCAAGCTACATCATTGTGCAGGTGTTCAAACCCACCTCGTTCATGGCACTATGCGCAAAAATTTGCTATATACTGTCGCTCTAATTATTATGAAGTCCGAAGCTAGGATCCTCCTCGCGGTGGTTTTCTTATGCTGTTCGGTGGCGACGGTGATGGCCGGAACGAATTCCTATTCGCTCGGTCCCTCCGCGGCGCCAACCAACAACCCTCTGAAGGGCTTTATGCCTTATCAGGGCGCCTACACAACCTTTCCTTATAGCATGGAGTGGAATTATCTCCCATTGCGCTCTTTCATGACCGGCCCAACCAACTTCGTCTGGTCCAGCCTTGACGCCTTGCTCAGCGATGTCGCCAGTCGCGGCCATCAAACCGTGTTCCGCGTCTATCTCGACTATCCCGCCAAACCCGCCGGCATACCCCAATATCTGCTTGATGCCGGCCTGGCCACCAACAGTTACACCGATTACGGCAACAACGGCGTGAGTGTTTCGCCGGATTACGAAAACCCGCTCTTGGACCAGGCCCTGACAAATTTTATCGCAGCCCTTGGAGCGCGTTACGACGGCGATCCGCGCATTGGCTTCATCACCCTCGGACTGCTCGGCTTCTGGGGCGAATGGCACACCTACCCGCACACCAATTGGTTCGCCTCAACGACTGTGCAGAACGAAGTCCTGACAGCCTACGGATTGGCCTTCGCCAAAACGAAGTTGCTTGTGCGCTGGCCCTCCGGCGCCAATCCCTCCTCGCGCCTCATTGGCTACCATGATGACTCGTTCGCCTACGACACGGTCGCCCCGCCAAGCTGGATGTTTCTGGGTTTGTTGGCGACCGCGGGTGAAACCAACAAGTGGCAGACCCAGCCCATCGGCGGCGAGGTTTATCCCCAGATTCAACCTTGCTTATGGGACACCACGCAAACCAATTGCGTGCCGGCGGGCCAGGCCTTTACCAATTGCGTCAGCCTCACCCATGCTTCGTGGATGCTCAACCAGGGCGTCTTCGACCCCGGCCTTGCCGGCGCGCAGCAGGCCCTGGCCGTGGCTGGAAGCAGCCTGTTGGGTTACAACCTCTATGTTTCCAATGCCACCCTCGTCGATGCCTCCGTGACCGGGCCGCTCAACGTTGCCTTGCAGGTCTTGAACACCGGAGTGGCGCCATTCTACTACAACTGGCCTCTGCAATTGGGCGCCCTCAATGATAGCAACGCCCTTGTCAAGACTTGGACGACGACTTGGAATCTCACCTCCCTTCTCCCGGCATCGACCAGCACGCTCTGGAGCTGGAGCCAATCCAATCACGGCTTGGCGCCTGGCCAATATAAACTCGTCCTGACCGTTCAGAATCCCCTGGCCAACGGCATCCCGATCCGCTTTGCCAACGACGCCCAAGATGCCGACCTTCCCGGCTGGCTTACGCTCGGACTCGTTTCGGTTGTGTCCAACTCTGCTAGGCCCGCTTTGCACGGCAATCGTTCTCTCTCCTCTTTTTGCCTCCAGGTCACCAATGCGGCGCCCGGTGCATGGACCGTTGAAGACACCTCAAATTTCCTTGTCTGGACTCCGCTCCTATCCACAAACACAAGCACGCCCCAATGGACTGTCACCGATGGAATTTCATCCTCAGCGCGATTCTACCGTGTGGTCGGCTCGCCTTAAATGCCAATAAATCGAACAAACTCCAATCGATCAGTATGAAAACACAACATGTCAAATGGAAATCCGCTATTCAACAACACCTGCTCCTGATCTCAGTCGCTTTCGCACTGATATGCTCGGCCAGTGTCGCTGTCGCCCAGGACTTGATCGTCAACAGCTTCAACGGCGGCATATCCGGAATCGACTGGCAGAATTTCAGAAGCTATGTCTATAGCTACAACGAAGCCTGGGATTCCTCCCAGCAATCTCCCGGAAACCCTAACCCAGGAGCAATGCTGCTCACCGTCAATTGGCCCACCAATGGCGATCCCAATTGGAACAACAGTTGGAACGATATTCAAATCGCCTTTGGAACCCCACAGTTCGATTCCACCAACTATATCCAGTTTGACGTCGATATTAAAATTGATACCACCAACTCCTTTACCGCCCTGGACGGAACTTATGGGGCGATAGAATTGATTGTCAATAATCCCTGGACCACGGTGGTGGGCTGGCAACCCCTTGTCGCGACTAACGGCTGGCAGCACATCGCGGGCTACTTCTCGGCGGTCCCAAGCGGCGCCTACAGCGAAGCTGTCATTGGCTTCATCTCCACGGGCGGCGGCAGCCTCACCAATACGGTCAATTATTGGATCGACAATGTTGTGTTTACCGCTCCGCCCACGGTGAACACCAATCAACCCCCTCTCACCATCACCAAGGCTCCCCCGCCGGGCCTTACCTGCATTTGCAGCCAGGCTACCGGCACCTATCAACGCCAGATGATCGCCACCGTCAACAGCGACTATTCCTGGAACACGCTCACGGCCGTTTCCAACACCACGACCTATTCCATGAACATCGTTGCCTTCCCCGGCGCCGCTTACCAGGGATTCGCGTCCCAATTGTTCCTTATCCCCCAATCAGGCATGACAGGCTCCCCGATTGACGATAGCATCGATTGGGATTCGGCCGACGTCGTGGACTTATACGTCAACGAAAATCCGGATCAAACGGCAACGGCCTATTTCCAGTATAAGGTTACCAATGCCAGTAGTTGGAATGCCGCGTTAATCGTCAGTAACTACTGTGCATCCGGCCCTCTGGGCACGTGGAGCCTAACCTTTAACAACACCACCAACGTCACTTTGACGGCTCCCAACAACTCCACCACAAACTTCACCATTCCCGCCACCGATGCCGCCTTTTTCCAGGATCCGCTCTTTGTCTATCTTGGCACCCAGCCCAACTACAATGCCAACATCGGCCAGTCGTCCACCTTCAGCCGCGTCCAGATCACCGGCCCTGCGGCTTCGATCGATGATGATTTTGTTTCGGGCGGAACACCCGGCCAGCCCTACCTTCTGAATACCAATACGTGGACCCTCAACACAGCGGATCCCACCGGTGTTTTCATCACCGCCCCGGACGCTAAATTCTGGGTCACCTGGCCCCTGCCGGACTACGGCTTCACCAACCTATACGCCACGGATAATCTCGCCAATAAATTGGGAGCATTCCAGTGGCTCAGCCTCCCGACCACCTCCACAGGTTGGGAAAGCCTCGCTGCCGCTCAGCGGTTGACCGTTGTCAATCAATCCACCCTGAACGCGGCGTTTTCTTACGCGCCGACCAATTGCTTCTTTGGACTGTTCCATCAGTAGTTGAATGCGCCGGGGCGCCGGCTTGCCCGGCGCCCTGGCTATCATCCGATCCCACGTGAAAAACCGGCTGTTCCTGGTTCTGGCGCTGGCAGTGGCTTCCTATTCGATCCCTGCCGAAACATTGCCAAACGGCAACACGGCATGCATCGCAATTTCGAACTCAACAAATGCCTGTTGGTGGGCGGGCATAATTGATCACGGCTTCCAGATGCCGCTTACCAACGGCTATGAGGCCGATTTGTTCGCTGACACTTACGGAAATCAGGGCCAGCCTCTGCTCTTGTCCAGCCAGGGCGACGTGATATGGTCTCATGACGCCTTCTCCATTCACTTATCTCAGGGCGGACTGCTGGTCGGGCCGGAAGGCGGCCGGTTGCAGCGGGCCAAATCCGGGGATTCTCTGCGTGAGGCCTTTTTATATGCGAGCAAGACCTATTTTCCCGCCGCCGGGAAAATGCCCGACGAACTTTTGTTTCTTAGCCCCCAGTACAACACCTGGATAGAGCTGATGTATGACCAGAATCAAACCGGCATAATAAAATACGCCAACGGCATTCGGGACAACGGTTTCCCCCCCGGAGTCCTGATGATTGACGACAATTGGCAGCAGAATTACGGCCAATGGGATTTTAAAAGGGACAAATTCCCGGATCCGAAAGTTTCAAGGTCATGCTGTGGATGTGCCCGTTTGTCAACACCAACAGCGATCCTTACCAATACCTGGCGCACAGAAATCTTCTCTTGAAAGACCGTTCGCGCGCCACCGCCCTGATTAAGTGGTGGAACGGCGAGAGCGCCTTGCTCGACTTTACCAACCCGGAGGCAGTTGATTGGTTTTGCGCGCGGCTGGACTATCTGCGCTCAACTTACCACGTCGATGGATTCAAGTTTGACGGAGGCGACAGTTCCTTTTACAAGGGAACCATTGCCGCCAAGCCCGTCCCACCCAACACACATTCCGAACTGTATGGCAGGATTGGACTCCAATACCCGCTCAACGAATTCCGCGCCATGTGGAAAATGGGCGGCCAACCCCTCGCCGAACGCCTCAGGGACAAGGATCACTCCTGGACTGACCTTGGAAAGCTGATCCCCAATATGCTTCTGGCCGGGTTGATGGGCTACCCATTTTCCTGCCCGGACATGATCGGAGGGGGCGAATACAAATCCTTTCAAGCCGGTTCGACCATTGACCAGGAACTGGTCGTGCGTTCCGCCCAGTGTCACGCCCTAATGCCAATGATGCAATTCTCCGTGGCTCCATGGCGCGTCCTGGACCACTCCCACCTCAAAGCGGTCCTCAAAGCTGTTGAGCTAAGGGAAGAACACGAGTCTTATATCCTGAGCCTGGCGCGGCAATCGGCCTTTACCGGCGAACCTGTTGTCCGCTCCATGGAATACGTTTTCCCGCATCAAGGATATGAACGCGTGATCGATCAGTTCTTTTTGGGTGATCACATCCTCGTCGCGCCCGTCTTGGTGAAAGGCCTTCGCCACAAAGATGTGATCCTTCCCATCGGGGCGTGGAAGGGTTTTGACGGCAAGCGATACACCGGACCGGCTCAGATTTCATTGCCCGTCGCCTACGACCAACTCTGCTATTTTGAAAAGCTGGAGTGAGTCCGATCAAGCCCGCGATTTTTGCGCCCGCGCGCATTCATCAGTTCCTCAATCTCCTCTGCCTCAATGGGAACATCCGCCATCAAATCGATGTTGCCGGCCTCCCGGACGATGATGTCATTCTCGAGGCGGATGGCGAATCCTTCCTTCGGAATGTAGATCGCTGGCTCCACCGTCAGAACCCACCCGCCTTGTATCGGTTTCACGGTGTGGGTCACGTCGTGGACATCCAAACCGAGGGGATGGCCGACGCCATGCATAAAATATTTCTTGACTGCCGGGTTGTCCGCGTCTTGGCGCTTGATCTCCAACGTTTTAAGCAAACCCAGATCGACCAGTTCCTTCTCCATCAAGCCCTCGGCTTCTTTCTGCCAGTCCTTGGGCAATTTGCCCGGCGTGGCGGCGGCAACCACGGCCCGCAACACGCGCAGCACGGCGTTATAGACCTGCTTCTGGCGCCGCGTGAAATGGCCATTGACGGGAATGGTGCGCGTCAAGTCGGCGTTGTAGTTGGCGTAACTGGCGCCGACATCCAGCAGCAGCAGATCGCCCTCGCGGCACGGTTGATCGTTTTTCAGGTAGTGCAACGCGCACGCGTTGACGCCGCAGGCGATGATCGGGCTGTAGGCGAAATTTCCCCCGCGGCGGATGAATTCGTGGGCGAATTCCGCCTCCACTTCCATTTCGTTGATCCCGGGCCGAACAAAGCAGCACACGCGCCGAAAGCCCGCCTCGGTGATCGCGCAGGCGCGCTGGATCAATTCAATTTCCAGCGCCGATTTGACCGCGCGCAACTGGTGCATCAACCGCGCCAACCGCTGGTAATCGTGTAATGGATACTGCCGTTGCGTTTCACGCACGAACCGCGCCTCTCGCGTCTCCACCACAATATGGGCCCGCTTGTGCTCGTTGCTGTTGAGATATGCGTGCTCGCATTCGCACATCAGCCGATGAAAAACCGGCCGAAATTCCGACAACCATTCGACCCGTTCCACCCCTGAGATCTTCCTGGCCTCTTCCTTGGTCAGTTTGTGCCCTTCCCATATCTCAGCCAGGGCGTTGGGCTCGCGCAAAAAAAGAATCTCGCGGTACTTTTCCTCATGCGAATCCGGGTAAATTACCAGGCTGGATTCCTCCTGCTCGATGCCCGTCAAATAAAACAGGTCCGAGTTCGCCCGCATAACCAACGTCCCGTCCGCGTTGGTCGGCAGGACGTCGTTTGAGTTGACAACCGCCAGCGAGTTGGGCTGCAACAGCCGCTTCAAATTCTCCCGGTTGGTGACGAATAATTGGGGATCTATGGCATAGAATCTCATTTTGACCTCTGTAACGCCGGTGGTAATCGCTCCGGCCGCACGTTCTCGTAACAATGCAACGCTACAAATCGCTGGATGGCAGCCGGCAATCCCACCGCGGTGAATCCGGGATGCCCCGTCGCCGGGAATGGGCCGCCGTGGTTCATCGCCGGACTGACCGCCACCCCCGTCGGCATTCTGTCGTTGATCAGCCGGCCCACTCGCGCCCGCAGGTGTGGTTCGATGACCGCGTAAGCCGCGTCGTCCGCGCCGCCCGTGTGCGAATACATGGTTCCAGTGAGATTGCCGGCGATACTCTTGACAATTGTCGCCATTTCATCCAGGCTGCGGCAACAAATTAACAGCGATACCGCCCCAAATGCCTCCGTTTGCAACTCCTCCGGATGTCGCAGGAAGGCCTCTCCGGAGGCGCGCAATAGCGTATTGGCAAAACGCGCTGCGGGCCCCGGCAACGCATCGCCGCCGCAAACAACCTCCGCGCCGTGCCGGCGCAACAGCGCCACCGATTTGATCAATCCATCCCGCACCCCGCGTCCGAGCAGAACACCCGGCGTGCCAGCCTCGAATTTTCGGCGACACGCCTCGATGAATCGCTCTCCCAATTCGCCTCCAGGTAAAACCACCAACCCCGGATTGGTGCAGAACTGCCCGGCGCCGGCCGTGCAGGACACAAACAACTCGTCCGCGATTGCCTCGCCGCGCTCGCGCAACGCCCCTTCCAGTATTATCACCGGATTTATACTCGACATCTCCAGGTAAATCGGTTTGCCCGCCCGGTCCGCCGCCGCCTTCAGTTGCAGCCCGGCTTCCCGGCTGCCCGTGAAGGCGGTGGCGCCAACCAGCCGATGCGCCACCATTTCCAGCCCGACCTCACGCGGCGTCCGATAAATTAACTGTATCGTGGACGCCGGCAATCGGCGGCTCCGCGCCGCGTCGAACGCGATTTCCGCCAACAGCCGCGTCGTCCCCGGATGACCAGTATTGGCCTTTGCGATCACCGGATTGCCCGCCGCTATGGCGGCGGCAAAATCACCCCCGGCGGCCGAGTTGAATGCAAATGGAAAATTATTCGGCCCCATCACCACCACGGGTCCTCCCAGTGGCGCGTAGAGCGAGTAGATCTTGCGCCCTTCATCCCGAACTGGCCGCTGCCACGAACCATCCCGGGCGGCCCGCGCCGCCTGGCGCAATTGGTCGGTCGTGCGCGGCAATTCAATCTCCCTCAAACGCGGCGTTTTGGGAAGCGCCGTTTCCGCGTGGGCCATCTCCACTAATTCACTCGCTCGCTCTTCGATGCCCGCGGCGCATGTCTCCAGAAACTTCGCCACCGTCTCTCCATCGGCCGCGCGCAACGCCTCCGCTGCCTCGGCCCCGGCCCGCAATGCTTCCATTGCTTCGTCGCGTGTCGATACCGGATACTGCGTGGCCAGCAACTCCCCCGTGGCCGGGTTCTCCGCCTGGAATCGCGACAACAATTGACTCTCGCGCCATTGCCCGGCGACCAGGACTTTGCCAATGTCAGGCTTCATATATCTCAACTTCGCGCATCGAGTTGTTTTTCATATTCCGGCCGGCGATACAACGCCGCGCACGCTATAAAGATGCCCGCTACGACGAACATCACAACGGCAAAAAAGTAAAATTCCGCCGCCCCGCGCGCGTGAATATAGTTCTCATTCAATCCCGTAAAAGCCGCCACAAGAAAATGTCCCCCGGCGATTGTCATAAGCCAGAAGCTCGTGATGATGCTCTTCATCGCGCTGGGCGCCTGCGAAAACGCGAATTCCAGCGCCGTCGCCGACAGCATCACTTCCCCCGCTTCCAGAACCGCGTACGGAACCAACTGCCACGCGATGCTCAGCCGGGCGCCCTGGTCCAGTTTCGCCTGCAAAATGCCGCTGCCGACAAACGCCACCGCTCCCAACACCATCCCCGCGGACATCCGGCGCAGCGCCGTGGGTTTGATTCCCATTCTCTCCATCAGCGGATAAATCCCAATCGTCAGTATCGGCGCCCAAATCATCACCAGCACCGAGCCGGCCGACTGCATCGTTTCTCCGTTGAGCAGCCAGTCATTTTTCCAACGCCAGGCGGGGATCATCGCGTTGCCTTGCAGCACCCAGGTGCTGTTGACCTGGTTGAACAGCGCCCAGAACATCGGCACGGTGATAAAAATCATGAGGATTCTCCAGACCGTTTTGGCGTCGGCCTCCTGCGCCCGCGTCAAACTATTTCTCATTATGCCCAGCCGCGCCATCCCGTAACCAAAAACGCGCAGCAGCCCCACCGACTCTGCCGCACGGCTGGGCGCCTGTCGCAAATACTGCTTTCTTCCAAGCCAGAAAATCACCGTCGCAAGCGCCATGAAGATCCCGGGCACGCCGAACGCCCAGCTATATCCGGCTTCTCGCCGCACAATTGGAATGACAAAGAACGCGAATGCCGCGCCAAGATTAATCGCCCAATAGAACCACGTATAGACCTTCGTCAGCGCCCGGTCGTCTTGCCGGAGAAATTGATCGCCGACAAAGGCCGACACGCACGGTTTGATGCCCCCGGCGCCCACCGCCAACAGGGCCAATCCGCAGACCAAACCCCCGCGAGTGCCGCCGAACGCCGCCATGCAACCGTGGCCCAGACAATAGAATAGTGAGATGCTTAGAATCGTCCGGAATCGGCCCAGATACCGGTCGGCCAGCCATCCGCCAAACAACGGCAGAAAATAGACCGCCGTGCCAAAGTAATGCAATACCTCAGTCGCTCCGTCGCTCCCCATCTTCATCCGGTCTTTGAGGTAGAGTTCCAGGATTCCCATCACGCCATAATAACTGAACCGTTCGCAAATCTCGTTGCCAAGGATGTATTTGATTTGTTTGGGGAACCGCTCGCCGCCGGAATCCGCCGGCGCTGATAATTTCGATGTCTCAGCGTTCGCCTTCATGGCTGCCGGTCCGGTTTCGCATCCACCCAACCGCCTTGCGCGCGCCAGCAGGGGCCGGACCCTATTGCTTGCAACGCATTGTTAGCCATTGTCGGGGTGATTCCTCGCCTCTCAGATGGAATGGCCGTTCTGGCGCAGTCCCCAGCAAAGCGGGTCCTTTTCGTTCAACAGCAGCGTCGCTTCCGCATTCACGTAGGCGGCGCCCGTAATGGTGGGAATGATCCGGTCGCCTTCCCGCCGGTAACAGCCAGTAAATCGGCTGCCAATGACGCTCTCCTGCACCCATCGTTCGCCTTCGGCCAATTTGCCCTCGGCCGCAAGGCAGGCGAGCTTGGCGCTCGTCCCGGTGCCGCATGGCGAGCGGTCATAAGCCTTGCCGGGGCACAGCACAAAGTTCCGGCTATTGGCGCCCGCACCCGACGGAGGACCGAATAACTCCACGTGGTCAACCTCCGGAAAGCCTTGCGCATTGATCGCCTGCCGCACCCGCCAACTGTAATCGGTCAACTTGTCAACGTCAGCCAATTGTATCTTCTTGCCGTGGGTTTCGATCAGATAGAACCAGTTCCCGCCCCAGGCCACATCCCCGGTCACAACGCCGATCTCGGGGACTTTGACGGCGATCCCTTTGGCCTTGCGATAGCTTGGAACATTGGTGATGGATACTGTTCCGTCCTGGTGCAGGGTCGCGGTTACGATCCCGACCGGCGTTTCAATTCTGTGTTCGCCCGCCTTGACACGCCCTATATGGGCAAGCGTTGCCACCAGCCCAATGGCGCCGTGGCCGCACATTCCCAAGTAGCCGACGTTGTTAAAAAAAATGACCCCCGCCGCGCACGATTTGTCGGCTGGTTCCACCAAAATGCCTCCTACCAGAACGTCCGAACCGCGGGGCTCGTTGACAACGGCCGAACGAAACAAGTCATGGTGCTGTCGAAGGCACTCCAGTTTTTCCGCCGCGCTCTCGCCCTGCAAGCTCGGCCCTCCCCCGGTAACCAGCCGGGTCGGCTCCCCTGCCGTATGGGAGTCAATAACGTGGATTCGCTTCATGGTGATGTCCCCTTTAACGGGATATTTTGGGTTTGGTCGCAATCCCATTGTGAATGATTTTGAGAATTCGTTCGCGCTCGGCTCCAACCAGCGGCAACCGCGGTGCCCGCACCCATTCCCGCCCCAATCCGCATTCCTGCACCGCCAGTTTGATGTACTGGACAAATTTCGTGCTCGTGTCCAGGTGCAGCAACGGCGTAAACCACCGGTAAAACTCGCGCGCCTTCTCCCATTCGCCATCTCTTGTCAATTGCCAGAAATACTGGTTCTCATCCGGAAATGCTATCCCGCTGCCCGCCACCCAGCCGTCGATTCCCAATATCGACGCTTCCAGCGCAAGGTCATCCACTCCGGTGAAGATCGCATAGCGGTCCCCCACCGTGTTGCGCAAATCGGTGATCCGGCGCACGTCACCGGAGCTTTCCTTCAAGGCGACAAAATTCTTCTCGTCCGCCAGTTGGGCGAACATCTCCGGCGTCACGTCGTTGCGGTAGCTGACCGGGTTGTTGTAGATCATGATCGGCAACCCGGTCGCGCGGGCCACGCGCCGGAAATGCGTCTGCGTCTCCCGCTCGTCCCCGGTGTAGAGCATCGCCGGCATGAGCATGACGCCATCCACCCCTAGCTTCTCCACCTCTCGAACATAAGTGCGGGCCTCGTCGGAACTGCTTTCGGCAACGCCGCTCAACACCGGCACCCGCCCATCAACCGCTTTCACCATCGCTTCGATCACCGTGCGCTTTTCCTCGCGCCGCAATGCCTGGTTTTCTCCCAATGAACCCAGAAAAATGAGACCGGCCACGCCGGACTCGATCAACGCTTCAGCGTGCCGGGCGGTCGCCTCCAGGTCGATCGACTGATCGCGCTTGAGTTGGGTGGTGATGGCGGGATATACGCCTTGCCAAAAAGGTTTGCTCATGCCGCTGGGCGGATATTAAAGTCTCTTTCTGCTTGATTGATCGCCATCCAATAGACTATGTCTTATTCCGGCGGCGGCGTCAACGTTGCCGCTGCCCTGCTTTGCAACATAGCATCCATATCTTGGCTTAAAAATACGCTCTTATGGTCAAATCTGACATAATAGCCAAATCCGCGTCAGCGGAGGAAGACCTTCCAAGCCCGCTGGCGGCATTGGTCATGGTTGAACAACTCTTCGATCATGTTCCGGAGATTGTCTTCTTTGTCAAGGACCATCATGGGCGTTACCTCGCAGTCAATGAGTCCCTGGTCGAGCGTTGCGGCTTGCGCGAAAAACGCCAACTGCTTGGTCGCCACGTCCGCGACATCTTTCCCAAGGAACTGGCCGAGAGCTACGCCAAACAGGATGAAGCCGTCCTCCGCAAGGGCCAGTCGATTATTGACCGCCTGGAACTGCATTGGTACATCCGCCGCCGCTCGGGCTGGTGTTTGACCACCAAACTGCCCGTGCGCGACCTCAACGGCAACATCATCGGAATCGTCGGTGTTTCGCGCGATCTCCGCGCGCCAGGCGATCGCGACATCATTCCCGTCCGCCTCGCCGCGACGCTGGAATATCTGGAAACCCATTACGCGGAGGCGCTTTCGCCCTCTTTGCTCGCCCGCCACGCCGGATTGCCGGCCGTCCGCTTCGCGCGGCTTATCAAGCGCATCTTCCGTCTGACGCCGCATCAGTTGATCATTCAAACCCGCCTGGCGGCGGCCTCCCATCTGCTGCGCGAAACCGACCGATCCATGGCCGAAATTGCGTGTGACTGCGGTTTCTACGACCATTCGGCATTCACCCGCGCCTTCCATTCAGCGACCAACCTGACTCCTTCACAATATCGTGCTATTGATAACTAATATGACTAACATGAATCTCCGTCTTCAATCTCTGAAATCGCCGTCTCTCCAGTCTTGGCCGATGCCGGGGCTGTTGTTGGCTGCGCTCGCCATCGTTTCCGCAAGTCGCTCCTCTCAAGCCGATTCCCTCGCCTTGGGCTATTCAGGGGACAAAGTTCAGCCGCTGGTGAAGATGGAGGTCTCGTCGTTTCCTTTGCGGCAAGTGCGCCTGCTGGACGGACCCTTCAAGCACGCGATGGAATTGGACGGCGCCTATTTGCTTTCGCTCGATACCGACCGGCTGGTTCATAATTTTCGCCTCAACGCGGGCCTGCCTTCCACGGCCCAGCCGCTGGGGGGATGGGAGGCGCCGGACTGCGAGTTGCGCGGGCATTTTGTCGGACATTATCTATCAGCCTGCGCGCAGATGTATGCCGCCACAGGTGACGAGCGTTTTCGGCGGAAGGGCCGCGCCGTGGTCACCGCTTTGGCGCCATGCCAGGACAAGCTCACCAACGGTTATTTGAGCGCCTTTCCAGAGTCTTTCATTGACCGCGTCGAGCAGCGGCGCCAGGTCTGGGCGCCCTATTACACCTTGCACAAAATCCTCGCCGGCCTGGAAGACATGTATGTCTATTGCGGAGACGAACAGGCTCTGGGCATGGCCACCAAATTTGGCGACTGGGTTGTCGCTCGCAATGGCAGGCTGACCGACGACCAAATGCAAGCGATGCTGGGCACCGAGCAGGGGGGAATGAACGAGTCGCTGGCCAACCTTTATGGCCTGACGGGCGACACGAAGTACCTTCAGATGTCGCTGCGTTTCAACCACCACCGCGTCATTGATCCGCTGGAGGCGGGGCAGGACCGCTTGACGGGGTTGCACGCCAACACACAGATCCCGAAATTCATCGGCCTGGCCCGTCAATACGAATTGACCGGCGATACGAACCTGGAGGCGGGGGCGAAAAACTTTTGGCAGACCGTCGTGCATCACCGTTCCTATGTCATTGGCGGCAATAGCGACGGAGAGATGTTCACGTCCACCAATCGTCTCTCGCAGATGGGGCCCAACACCACCGAGACCTGCAACACCTACAACATGCTCAAATTAACCCGGCATTTGTTCTGTTGGGAGCCTGCAGCGGAGTATGCCGGCTACTACGAGCGCGCGCTCTGCAACCACATCCTCGCCTCCCAGAACCCCCAGAGCGGCATGATGTGCTACTACGTGCCCCTGCGCGCCGGCTCGCGAAAAAACTTCAACAGTCCGGACCACGACTTTTGGTGTTGCACCGGCACGGGAGTGGAGAACCACGGCAAATATGGCGATAGCATCTACTTCCACAACCAGACCCAGCTCTATATCAACCAATTCATCGGATCGGAATTGGACTGGAAGGAGAAGGGCTTGATCGTGCGACAGGATACCCGCTTTCCCGAAGAGGAACAAAGCCGGCTGACCTTCCACTGTTCCTCGCCGGTGGACCTGGAGTTAAAGCTGCGCCACCCGGCCTGGGCCATCCGCGGCTTTGAGATCCGCCTCAACGGCGAGAATGTCGAAACGGGACAGCCAGGCGCGTTCGTGGCCATCCACCGCTCGTGGAAAGACGGCGACAGGATCGACGTCAAGATGCCCTTTGAGTTGCGCCTCGAAGGATTTGCCGACAAAACCACCCGCGTGGCGGTGCTGGATGGGCCCCTGGTGTTGGCAGCGGAGATCGACATGAACTTGCCCAATCCCGGCATCGTCACCGCGCCCGACCAGTGGCTGGCCAGTTTGCGCCCGGTGGCGGGACAGACGGCCACATTTCAGGGCGCGGTCTTTCGCATACCTGGGGACGCCAGTCCGCGCTCCTTGACGCTGGTGCCGTTCTACAAGCTCTATCGCCACAATTACGAAGTTTATTGGGATCAATTCTCTCCGGACCAATGGCAGGAGCGGGAAAATCAATTCGCGGCCGACATACAAAAGCGCCGCCAGATCGAGGCCCTCACGGTGGACCGCGTCAACCCCGGCGAGGAACAAAACGAACGCGACCATAATCAAATGGGCGAAAAAAGCGGCTCGGGCGATTTTGGCGATCATTTCTACCGGGACGCTGCCGACGGCGGCTGGTTTTCATGGGACCTCAAAACGCTGCCCGGAGTGCCCCAGAATCTTGTCTTGACATATTGGGGTGAAGACCGCGAACGCCAATTCGACATCCTTGTTGACGGACAGAAACTGGCGACAGAACGTTTAACCGGCAGCCATCCCGGCGCTTATTTTGACCAGGTGTACGCGTTGCCGGTTGAGCTGACCAAAGACAAACAGAAGGTGACAGTGAAAATCCAAGGCTCAAACACCTGGGTTGGAGGAGTCTTTGGCGTGCGGGTTATGAAGCCGGCTCAAATTCCTTGAGGCCGCCTTGAGCCAGTCCTTTGACATTGTCGTCGTCGGCGCCGGCATTGTCGGCGCCGCCTGCGCGGCGGAATGCGCCGCCGCCGACCTCAAAACTCTCATCCTGGACCGCGGCATCATCGGCGGTGGAACCACCGCCGCGGGCATGGGCCATATCGTGGTGATGGATGATTCCGACGCACAGTTTGCGTTGACCCAGTTCTCCCGCCGCCTGTGGCTGCAACTGCGGCCCGAGCTTCCCGCCGACGTCGAATATCAAATCTGCGGAACCCTCTGGGTCGCCGCTGACGAGCACGAAATGGCCGAAGCCCGCCGCAAAGAAACTTACTACTCCGATAGAGGCGCCCGCGTGGAAATCCTCGACGCTGAAGCCCTCCGCCGCGCGGAGCCGAACTTGCGCCCCGATCTGGCCGGCGGATTGCGCGTCGTGGACGACGGCGTGCTCTATCCGCCCTGCGCCGCCAGGTTTTTGGTTGACAAAGCGCGCCGCCACGGGGCCGAATTCCGCGCCGGCGTCGCAGTCCAAAGATTCCTGCCCGAAGGCGGCGTAGTGTTGGCTGACGGCTCGCTCATCTCTTCCGGTCATAGCGTCAACGCCGCCGGGCCGTGGTCGCCTGAGTTGACTCCCGGCTTGCCCGTGCGCAAACGCAAAGGCCACCTCCTCATCACCGACCGTTATCCGGGTTTTATCCATCATCAGATCGTCGAATTGGGTTACCTCAAAAGCGCCCATTCGGTGAGCGGCGATTCGGTCGCCTTCAACGTCCAGCCCCGCCAAACAGGACAAATGCTCATCGGTTCATCGCGCCAGTTCGATGCTGAGGGGACTGAAATCGATCACGACATCCTTAACCGTATGCTCACCCGCGCCATCGCCTATTTGCCCTCCCTGGGCGCGCTTTCAGCCACTCGTGCCTGGACTGGCCATCGCGCCGCGACCCCGGACAAACTGCCGCTCATTGGCCCGTCCGTCACGCACGACCGAATCTGGCTCGCCACCGGGCACGAAGGGCTGGGAATCACGACCTCCCTCGGCACAGGCCGCTTGTTGGTTGATTTGCTGCTCGGCCGCAAAACCGGCATTCCGCCGCGGCCTTATGCGCCGTCCCGATTTGTCAATCATTCCGATTCCCATGCCTGATTACCTCCAGCTTCGCGTCAATGGAACAACGGTCCGCGTGACACCGCAAACGGTTGTCGCCGCTGCCGTCGCTCAGGCGGGCCACGCGCGCTTTCGCCGCTCCGTTAATGGCCAAATGCGCGGACCGTTGTGCGGGATGGGAACCTGCATGGAATGCCGCCTCACAATCAACGGTCAGGCCCATTGCCGCAGTTGCCAGACTCTCTGCCAGGAGGGCAT
The DNA here is from genome assembly GCA_049517295.1 of Verrucomicrobiota bacterium. Lineage (GTDB taxonomy): Bacteria > Verrucomicrobiota > Verrucomicrobiia > Limisphaerales > Palsa-1400 > JBEKSF01. The sequence goes on along the minus strand of JBEKSF010000052.1, from coordinate 43,887 downwards.
GGAGGTGCGCACTGATGAATGAGCGGGCGCTCCAATTTGATATCGTCGTCGTCGGCGCCGGCCCGGCGGGCCTCGCTGCCGCTTGCGCGGCGGCCGAGTGCGGACGCCGCACTGCCCTGGTGGACGACACCCCCTGGCTGGGCGGCCAAATCTGGCGCGGCCAGCAATCCCATCCGAGCCTCCCGCAAGCCCGCCAATGGATCGAGCGGTTTTCCCGTTCCAAGGCAACGTTGCTGGACAGTTGCAGTGTGCTGGGGCCGGCTGGTTCGCGCCTTTTGCTGGCCGAGCAGAATGCCGCCCCCCGCCTCATTCAATGGCAGCGGTTGATTCTGGCCACGGGCGCCCGTGAGTTGTTCCTGCCGTTCCCCGGTTGGACGTTGCCGGGAAACTCCGGCCCGGGCGGCCTCCAGTCCCTGGCCAAGCACGGCTGGCCGGTGTCGGGCAAGCGAATCGTCCTGGCGGGCAGCGGACCGCTTTTGCTGGCTGTGGGCGCCGGGTTGCGCAAAATGGGCGCCAGCATCGTGTCCGTTAACGAGCAGGCCCCCTGGTCGCGCTTGATTTCCTTTGGAACCGCCCTCATTCGCTGGCCCGCCAAACTGGCCCAGGCGGCCCGTTTAAAGTGGACTTTGCGCGGGACTCCTTTCCGCTGCGGCGTCTGGCCGGTGGCCGCCGATGGCGGCGAACAGGTGCGAGCCGTCACTTTGACCGACGGCCGGCGACGTTGGACCGAGGAGTGCGATTTCCTGGCGTGCGGCTTCGGACTGGTTCCCAATGTGGAGTTGCCCCTTGCCTTGGGTTGCCAATTAACCAACGGCTTCGTCAAGGTGGACGATCTGCAGGCCGCCAGTGTGGCCAGCGTCTATTGTGCGGGCGAATTGACGGGCATCGCCGGGGCGGACGCCGCCCTGGTGGAGGGTGAAATCGCGGGCCTGGCGGCCGGCGGGCGTCACGACGCGGCCCGGCCGCTTATGGCCCGCCGTGCCGCATGGCGCCGCTTCCGCGCCGCCTTGGCGGCGGCCTTCGCGTTGCGAGAGGAGGTGGCTCGCCTGGCGGCGCCAGACACGGTCGTGTGCCGCTGCGAAGATGTATCCTTTGAGAGAATGAAAACATTCGCCGGCTGGCGGGACGCCAAGCTGCAAACCCGCTGCGGTATGGGCCCGTGCCAGGGGCGCGTTTGCGGGGCGGCCACCAGGGTTCTTTTCGGCTGGGGAATGCAATCGGTTCGTCCACCGCTTTTGCCGGCCCGTGTTGAGTCCTTGGCGCAGGACCCAATCGCCGGCCACGGTTCGTGAACAATTCCGGCCCGACCCTGAAAACGCCTCTAATTGGCAACTTTTCACAGCGAGACTGTCATATTTAGCCAAGAATACGATTGCGCCAGGCAATACAGTACGGGATGTCGCCGCCAGATCTTGGACGAGTCGCTTTGCAGTGCTTTGGAGCGGCGACAGTGCTGTGAAATTTGATGGATCCGCAACCTCACATCCGAAAACCGGAAAGAACGCTTGACAAGCCTTCTCCCAATGATTATTCAACTCGTATGAATGCACCTGTAAACAAATCAATTGCTCCCACCACTTTGCTCGTCTGCCTGCTGGCGCTTCTGGGCGCCTCCATCTCCGCTCGCGCGCAACTGGTCACCAACACCTTCTCCACCCCTGTTGACTTGGTTGCCAATGGTGTCATTGGCTCCGGCTTTGACGGCCTCGACTTAAACTTCGGGGACGTCCCAGGGGGCAATAACGGCGGCGACGGCAATGGCAAGACTTTGCTCGCCGATACGACCACGTTCTCGGGCTTTCTCACCGTCTCAACCATCGACAGCAGTTGGGCCGGCGTCGGCGACGATGGGTTCTTCGCCTACAACATTATCTGGGGCGATTTCGACGCCTACTTGGACGTCGCCGCGGTCTTTGATCCCCAGGCCTACACTTTCGCCGGTCTGCTCGCCCGTGCCGTCAGCGATGGCACCGGCGCGCCTTTCAATCCGACCGGCACAAACGCCAGCGAAAACTGGCTTAATATCACCCGGTTTGAGGAATTTGGCATTCCCACCCAGGTCCGTTACGCAAGCAACAACAACGATATCCAGATTTCAGTCGGTAACCTCTACGGCACTACCGACGACACCAACAACGACGTCTTCCTGCGCATCAACCGCACCGGTGATACCTTTACTTTCTATGACAGCGCCACTTATGGCGGCCCTTGGACATTGGAACAGACCATTTCCCGGCCCGATTTGCACGGCGCGGCCATGCAAGTCGGCATTGAGCAGGCGACCTTTACCCCCAACACTCCCCAGGATTTCTTCAAAGATTACGGGGTGGCGGGGACGCAAACCATCACCCGGCCGGCCAATGATCCGTCAGCAATCATCGTTTCTGCCCCGCTTACCCCGACGTCGGTCAGTGTTTCGTGGACTCCCGCCGCCGGCAGTGATGGCAGTGTCGTCGTGCTGACTGAAAACCGGCCCATCATTCAATCGCCCTATTATGGCTTCTCCTATGTTGGCAATCCCACCAATGGCGCTGTGATCAATATGGGCGGCGAACAACAGGCTGTTTACGCCGGTTCGGGCACCAACGTCCTGATCTCCAACCTCGGCGGCAGCAATAACGTCTATACTCTGGCCGTTTACTCCTTCACCACCAACCACGGAACAACGCCTATTACCTACGATTCCAACCCGGCAACCACCAATTTCAACGGCCCGGGCGCTCTGACCTCCGTCAGCTTCGTCACTACGCCCTCCGCCATCCCCGTCAACGGCGTCGGCCTGGCCATTGTGACAGCATGTTACAACAGCGGAGACTGTTACGATGTAAGTTCGTCCCCGGATATATCCCTTACCTCGGACAATCCCGCGGTCGTGACAATTTCAGGCGAGGTGATGAACGGTCTGTCGGTTGGATCGGCCAATATCACCGCCACCTACGCCGGCATTTCGGGCACCAATTCGGTTTCCGTTCATAACCCGGTCTTTACCGATAATTTCGCTCTTCCCCATGATTACATCACCAACGGTCTGCTCGGCACGTCGTGGGATGGGGAATACTTGAATTATGGCGATGTTCCCGGCGCCCAGGAGTTTGCCGGCGCCGGCGCTGGAAAAACTACCACTCTTAATGCCGATATCAGCAACACCAATAATGTCCTTTCACTCGATGCCGCGGGTTCCAGTTGGGAAGGCATTGGAGACGACGGCCCATTCCTGTTCAAAATTGTCACCGGCGATTTCCAAGCCAGTGTTCATATCACTACGATGAGCGTTATCAATTTCAACGCCGCTGGGCTTATGGCGCGGTTGTTTGATGACTCCGGCAGCGCCACCCAGGGCGCAGCAGGCGGCAATGGCGGCGAAACCCACGTCAACTGGTGGAAGGTTCAGGATGGCGCTCTGTCGGCCCGCTACACCCTCGACGGCGGTGCCCCCACCGATGTCGCTGGTCTCAGCAGCTCCGATACTTGGTTGCTCCTCCAGAGGGTCGATTCGACCAATTTCTACTTCTACGAGGCCCCGACCAATAATGCGGGCGAGTGGAGTCTGGCCGCAACGTTTGTCGTGCCCGAAGCCGCCAATAATGCTCCCATGGAAGTCGGCATCGCTGAACAGATGAATACCGGGTCGGACAGCGAAAATACCGAATTTGATACCTTTATGCTCGACGGCGTCGGCATCGTCAGCCCCACGGGCGTGCATCCGCCGCCCCCAGCCAGTGGTGTGACCATGACCCTTAATAACGATCTGTCGATGACGCTCAATTGGATTGCTGAAAGCAACGGAACTCCGATTCAGAGCATGGTCGTCATGCGCGCTGGCGCGCCGGTCAACGCGCAGCCGCCTTATGGTTATTTGTTCGATTCGGGTCCCCAGCCTTTCGGCATCGGAAGCGACCTGGGCGATGGCAACTGGGTGGTGTACCGATCGCCCGGTTCACCGGCATCGGTCTCTAACAGCACCGTCGTGACTGGGCTGACCCCCGGCACCGTCTATTATGCGGCGGTTTACACTTGGATCGGTTCCAGCGTCAACAAGGTGTTTGATGACGTCATTCCGCCGACCGGCTCATCGGCTGCGCTGCTGGACGGCGTTCTGACCAATGTTGTCGTCCTTCCACCGCCGACTGTTCCCGCGGGCGGCATAGGACAACTGCAGGTGCTGGGCTATTACGAGGGAGGTGCCATTGTCAACGTCAGCCCGTTTGCGACTTTGGTTTCAGGTAACACAAATATTCTCGACACGGCGGATGGTGTCATCACTGGCTACACCAATGGCGCGGCTTTGGTGACGGTCACGTATAGCGGCTTTACCAACATCGTCAATGTCGTCGTCCGTTCGCCCAGCCATACCGACTACTTTACGACGCCCCACGATTACCTGAACAATGGAGTGGCGGGAACTTTCTTTGACGGCATCTACACCAACTACGGAGACATGCCGGAACAGAGCCCGCCCACGGCGGGAACCGGGGGTGTCACGCTCGACGCCGACGCGGGCATGACAACGGCCGGGATGCTGACCATCACCAACGGCTACAGCGGTTGGGAGTTCCTCACCGACGATGGCTTCTTCCTCTTCAAATACGTGCCGGGTGACTTCCAGATGGCCATTCATATCAATAACTATAGCTACACCGTCAACTATAGCATTCCCTCCATTATGGCCCGCGCCTACAGTGACAGCACCAACGGCGGCGCTGCCCTCACCGGCGCGACCATCGGCGCGCCTCTGGATGGTATGGGGCCGCCTATTGCGGGCGATAATGGCGAGTGCTTCGTGCGCATGGCTCGTTTCGACGAATACGGCATCGGCACGTATCCGGAAATTACGATCGACGGTGTCAGCGATCAGACCACCCAGCCCGATCAACTCGATGGTCAGAACTGGCTCTTGCTGGTCAGGCAGAATTATACGAACTTCAACGTTTATCAGCGTGGCACCAACACCGAGCCTTGGCACCTGACTCCCAACAAGACGTCGTTCTCCAACGCCAAGTTCGCAGGCCAGCCCATGCAGGTCGGCATTGCGTTCGCTGACTTTAACGTCGTCTATGGCTACGTGCAGTTTGACAGCTTCATGCTCGATGCCGCGTTGGAGGGAACGCCCTTGCAGGCCTCCTCCTCCAACGGCGTTATCACCATCTCGTGGCCTGATTATCCCGGCGCGGTCTTGCAATCTTCGCCCAGTCTGCATCCGCCCAATTGGCAGACGGTCCAGACGGCGGCGACCTACAATACCGGAACGGCGACGGTTTCCCTGCCCATCGGCGGCGGCAACCTCTTCTTCCGGTTGACGCAGACGGCGCCATAACGTATGATAATTATGGCCTGCAAGCCGGACACGGAGCTGCCGGAACTCGCAATCCGGCGCTCCGCTTTGTGATGAGCGCGATGTAAAAAAATGAATAAGATCACCCCACACACGTCAAGCAGAGTCAAGCGCGCACGCCAACTTGCGGCTGCCTTTGGTTGCCAGCCTTCCTCCAGGGCGGGATTCACCCTGATCGAATTGCTGGTGGTCATCGCCATCATCGCTATCTTGGCGGCCCTCTTGTTGCCGGCCCTCTCCAAGGCAAAGGACCAGGGCGTTCGTACCCAATGCCTGAGCAACTTGAGACAGCTCAACATCGCCTTGCAAAGCTACGCGGGGGACAACAAAAACTACATGCCCAACGATAGCGGGCAAGTCGATGCTGGCTCCAGTTATTGGGCTTGGGATATCCCTTGGGCCGCGGGCAACTTTATGCTCGCTTCCGCCGGCTCTTATCGGGTGTTTTATTGCCCGGGCACCGCCCAACGCATGTCAGACCAGGACGATCTCAATCTCTGGCAAAACTATGCTCCAAACACCATCCATGTCGGCGCTTACGCTCAAACCTTCCCGGGTGTCGGCGCCACTTCAGGTGATGGCTACCAGGGAACCTCCTCAGACCCTGTGTACACAAACGTTAATCTGAAAATGGAGGCCAATCCGACTGCGTTCCCGGTCGGTCCAGTCCTGGTTCCTTTTGGCGCTTTGTCCGGTCGGGTGATCATGGCTTGCCCAACAATCGAAATCACCACCGGCGGCGTCACAAATTGGACGGAGATCAAGGGAGGCTACTCCGTTTTCCATACCACCGGTCACTTGTCAGGCAATGTGCCTGCGGGCGGGAACCTCTCCATGATGGATGGTAGTGGCGCATGGCGTCCCTTTAAGTTTATGGTTCGGCGCACGGGCAAGAATACCGGCCAGGAACAAGATTCCCCCGCTGGCCCCGCGTTCTTTTGGTGAAAGGCCGGTTTTTGCGATTCCTTGCGCTCGTTCTGACCGCCACCTGCGCGTTGTCTCTCTCCGTAGCCGCGCTGACAAACGAAATCCTTCAGATCGATCCTCCCGAAGAGGGATTCTTTTCCAAAGTCCTCTACTATCGCGGCATCCCAATCAAGTCTTCCAAAGAGGTCTCCGACGAAGCCTTGTTTGCCGCCCGCGACCGCCTCTCCATGATGCTGTCTAATTTGCCGGTGGTCTGTGACAACCTTCGCTCCGCCCACGCCCAGTTGCACATCATCGGCCGCGCCCAGGTAACCTCCGACCTGCCGGAATGGCGATCCGAGAAAGGCAAACCACTGCCCGAATACAATGGCTTGACCATTGACCAGCGCACTCGCGGCATGGGTGGCCGCATCGCTTCTTGCGGAGAAGAAAACCTCCTCCACCTCGATGCCGACCGTTACAAAGGCCGCGATATATGCGTCCATGAATTCTCCCATTGCATTTACCAGTTTGGAATCCCTCGCTCTATTCGCGACCGTTTCCGCCTCCAATACAAAAACTCCCTCGCCAAAGGCCTTTGGAATAAAGCCTATGCCGCCTCCAACGACGACGAGTTCTTCGCCGAATTAGCCATGTGGTACTTCGGCACTCACGGCGATATGCACATGACGGATCCAAAACCCGCAATCGGTCCCGCCGGCCTCAAAGCCTACGATCCCGACGCCTTTGCCTTATATGACGAATTCTTTGGCGGACGGATGGACATTTCGCGCAGCACCCCCGCCGACTCCCGCGAATTCGGCGATGATCCCCCGTCGGCTTCCACACCCTCAGCGACTGGGTGTGAGACAAAATAGTATATGTGGCCCAATAGACTCCTTTCGGGCTGCGTTTGCCCTCTCTCCCCGCTTGCGGGGAGAGAGACGGAGAGAGGGGTTCCTTTTTCGTCACCTGAAGAATTTTGTCTCACACCCACAGCGACTATTTCAGCTATCAATTCCTCCCAACTCACTCACAATAATTAGAGCTCCGATCAAATGAGAATAAAGTTCATTTCATGTCTGGTTTCTTGCGCCGCGGCCACCATTGGATTGCAGGCCCAGGAACCCGCGCACGATTACCCGGTCAAACCCGTCCCGTTCACTTCCGTCCAGATTGATGACTTGTTTTGGGCGCCCCGCATCGAGACAAATCGCCTCGACACTATTCCGTTCGCCTTTGAAAAGTGCGTGGAATCCGGCCGCATGGACAACTTCATTCGCGCGGCCGAGGTCCTCCGCGGTGAGCAAGTTTCCAATCGCAAGCCCCCGGGGTATCCGTTCGACGACACCGATCCTTACAAGGTGCTCGAGGGGGCTTCCTACGCGCTGGCCGTCCAGCCGGACCCCAAAATGAAGGCCTATCTCGACGATTTGATCGCGAAGATCGGCGCGGCCCAGGAGTCTGACGGCTATCTCTATACGGCCCGCACGATCAATCCAGAGCATCCCCATCCCTGGTCCGGCCATAAACGATGGGTCAACGACCCCGATGAAAGCCACGAACTCTACGACGCAGGCCATCTGTTTGAAGCGGCCGTCGCCAATTATCAAGCCACCGGCGGGCGCGCTTTGCTCGATATCGCTATCAAGGAGGCCAATCTCCTGTGCAGCACCTTTGGCCCGGAGACCAACAAGCTCAACCATATATGGCCCGGACACGAGATTGTCGAAATGGGCCTGGCCAAGCTTTATCGCGCCACGGGCGATGAGCGCTATCTGAAGTTGGCGAAGTTCTTCATCGATGTCCGCGGGCCGGGCGGCGATGAATACCATCAATCCCACATCAAGCCCGTCGATCAAACTGAGGCCGTCGGCCATGCCGTGCGCGCAGGCTATCTTTACAGCGGCATGGCTGATGTCGCCGCTCTCACAGGCGACAAGGACTATGTCCGCGCCATTGACGCGATTTGGGAAAATGCCGTCGGCAAAAAGCTCTACATCACCGGCGGCATCGGCGCCGTCGGCGCGGGCGAAGCCTTCGGGCCGGATTACTTCCTTCCCAACATGAGCGCCTATTGTGAAACCTGCGCCGCGGTGGCAAACGCCTTTTGGAATCAGCGTCTCTTCCTCTTGCATGGCGACGCCAAGTACGTCGATGTCTTGGAGCGCACACTCTACAACGGCCTCCTCAGCGGCGTCTCTTTGGACGGCAAGACTTTCTTCTATCCAAACCCGCTGGAGTCCAATCGCCAACATTCCCGCAGCCCTTGGTTTGGCTGTGCCTGTTGTCCGGGCAATATCACCCGCTTCATGCCCTCGGTGCCCGGCTATCTTTATGCGCAAAAAGGGGACACTCTTTACGTCAACCTCTTCGCCGCGAACAACGCCGAGATCAAAATGGATCACGGGCGCACCGTCAAAATCACCGAGGAAACCCGCTACCCCTGGGATGGTTCTGTCACGATAACCCTTCACCCCGATGCCCCCGTCAATTTCACCGTCAACCTCCGGGTGCCCGGCTGGGCGCGCGACCAGGCAGTTCCCAGCGATCTCTATAAATTCGTCGATCATCCCAATCTGCCTGTCATACTAAAGCTCAACGGCCAGGATGTCCCCATCAAGCTCGACAAAGGCTACGCCTCCTTGTCAAAGCAATGGAAAGACGGCGACTCAATAGAGTTGCTTCTGCCCATGCCCGTCCGCCGGATCGCCGCCAACCCGGCCGTCCAGGCCGACCGCGGTCGAATCGCCTTGCAGCGCGGGCCGATTGTTTTTTGCCTCGAATCGCCCGACAACCCGGAGGCTCGCGTCCGCAGCCTGATGCTCCCGGATGACGCCCCCCTCACCGCTTCCTTCGAGCCGGCTTTGCTCAACGGCGTCGAGGTCGTTCGCGGTCAGGCACTCCTCGTTAAACGCAATGACCAGGACAAACTCGACCAGATACCGGAACAGTTTCAAGCCATCCCCTACTTTGCCTGGGCAAACCGCGGCCGCTCCGAAATGGTCGTCTGGACCCCCGATTCAGAAAAAAGCGTGCGCGTCCAGCCGCTGCCGACCATCGCTTCGACCAGTAAGGTCAAAGTCTCCGAGGGTGGCAAGAATCCTGCCGCGATCAATAACCTGGCCGAGCCGGCTTCGTCCAACGACGCCGAAAACACCTTCTTCGACTGGTGGCCGCACAAGGGCGAGCAAGCATGGGTCGAATACCAGTTCGCCAAAGAATCCACTGTCTCCACCACTGCCGTCTATTGGTTTGACGATACCGGCTCCGGCGAATGCCGCACCCCTCGGTCCTGGCGCCTTCTCTACAAGGACGGCGACCAATGGATACCCGTGGACACCACCGATTCCTGCGGCGTGGAGAAAGATAAATACAATCCAATCACTTTTAAGCCCGTGACCACCACCGGACTCCGTCTTGAAGTCACGATGCGTCCCGATTGGTCGGCGGGTATTCAGCAATGGAAAGTGCCATGATAAGACGTTTCCTGCCATTCATCGCCGCCGTCGCCGCCCTGATCTCGGCAGGTGCGCTCGCACAACAAACCAACAACACCGTCCAAACCCGCCGCGGGCGCTCCGCCGCCCCCGATCGTGGCGTCTATAAGGCGCGCATCTCTCCGCATTGGTTCGCCGGCGACACCAAGTTCTGGTATCGCAATGACCTCCGCGACGGAGCCAGGCAATTTGTCCTTGTGGACGCGGATAAAGGAGTCAGGCAACCGGCCTTCGATCATGACAAGGTTGCCGCCGCCCTCTCCAAGGCTGCCAATCACCAATACAACGGCGATCATCTCCCGTTTTCCAATCTCGATTTCAGCCAGGACGCCAAAACAGTGCGAATTGAGGCCGCAGATAAAACCTGGGAATACGATCTGGATGCCGGCGCGTGCAAAGAGGTCTCCCCTTCCCCTCCCACCAACTCCTCGTCGTTGGTTGATCCCGATGTGTCTTCGCTGGCGGTGACGGACCCGGTCGATGGCTCTCTTTTATCCCCGTCTCCGGACGCTGATGACAACCCCTCTGGCGACGAGGCTGGCGACGAAACGGCCTCGCGCAAATCCCCCGACGGAAAATCCACTGCCGTTGTGCGCCATGACAACTTGTTTGTGCGCTCGCAGGACGGCGCAATCCGCCAACTCAGTCACGACGGCTCAACCAACCATTCCTACGGCTTGATCCAGTGGTCCCCCGATTCACGCACTGTCATCGCTTGGCGCATTGAGCCGGGCGATCGCAAGGAAGTCTTTAACATCGAGTCCTCCCCCGCTGGCGGCGGAAGGGCCGTCTTGCATCGCAGACCCTACGCCCAAGCCGGCGACAAATTCACTCATTACCAGTTGAATCTATTTGACGTCGCGGCGGCCAAACAGATCAAGCCGGACGTTGACGAATACGAGCACGAATGGGAGCCGCCGCGCCTTCATTGGCTGCCCGACAAACGGCGTTTCGCCTACCAACAAGTCGATCGCGGCCACCAGCGCCTCCGCGTCATTGCCGTCGATGCCGCAACCGGAGACGTCAAGAACCTCGTCGATGAAAAATCCGCCACCTTCATCTGGACCGCTCACACCGAAATGCTGAACATCAACCCTCTCAACTGGCTGGATAAAAGCGGCGAGTTGATCTACGTCTCCGAACAAGACGGCTGGCGCCACCTTTATCTTATTGACACCACCGACGGCGCCGTCAAAAACCAAATCACCAAGGGACAATGGGTCATCCGCGCGATTGATCGCATCGACGAGGACGCCCGCCAGGTCTGGTTCCGCGCCAGCGGCATGAACCCGGGCCAGGACCCCTATTTCATTCAATTCTATCGCATCAACTTCGACGGCTCCGGCCTGACCGCGTTGACCGAAGGCGATGGCACTCATACCGTGCAGTTTTCCGGCAACCGAAAGTATCTGATCGATACTTTCAGCCGCGTGGACATGCCCCCCGTTCACAATCTGCGCCGCGCATCCGACGGCAAGCTGCTCTGCGAATTGGAGAAAGCTGACATCTCGGAATTGACTCAGACCGGCTGGACACCCCCGGAAGTCTTCGTCGCCAAAGGCCGCGACGCCACGACTGACATCTGGGGAATAATCTGCCGCCCCAAAAAACTCGATCCGAACAAAAAATATCCCGTTCTGGAAGAAATTTACGCCGGCCCGCAAGGCGCCTTCACCCCGAAATCATTCAGTGCCGCCCCGCGTTTCTCCTCTCTGACCGACTTGGGCTTTATCGTCGTGCAAATGGACGGCATGGGAACAGCCTTCCGCTCCAAGGCCTTTCACGATGTCTGTTGGCACAATCTTAAAGACGCCGGTTTCCCGGATCGCATCCTTTGGCATCGCGCCGTCGCGGCCCGGTATCCATACTACGACCTCTCCCGCGTCGGGATCTTTGGAACCTCGGCCGGCGGTCAAAGCGCCGCAGGCGCCCTCTTGTTTCATCCCGGCTTTTACAAAGCCGCCGTCGCCAACAGCGGCTGTCACGACAACCGCCTCGACAAAGCATCCTGGAACGAGCAGTGGATGGGCTACCCGGTCGGCCCCCAATATGCCGACTCCTCCAATGTGGACAATGCCTGGCGGTTGCGCGGCAAATTGTTTCTGATCGTCGGCGAGATGGACAGCAACGTGCCGCCTGAATCCACACTCCGCTTCGCCGACGCCCTGATTCGCGCCCGCAAGGACTTTGACATGCTTGTGGTGCCTGGCGCCAACCACGGCATCAGCGGGCCGGCCTCTGCCTACGCCCAACGCCGGATGCAGGACTTCTTTGTCCACAGCTTGCTTGACAAAGAGCCCCCAGATCGCAATGCCTCGGCCCCGGACTCCAATTAATACGAAATGCTAAACGTTTCCGGCGTGACGTTTGCATTGGCTTGGACCGGCAACTCAATGATCGTGTCTTTAACATTATTCTAATGGGCTGCGTTTTTGGGGTGTAACACCATCTCAGTGCTGCGGACATACGGGGCGTGGACGTCGTAACGCCAGTCTTGATGGCCGTTGTAAGCCATCGTTTCTTCGACCAGCGCATATAAGTCGGGATCGTAGTTTTTGAGTTGTTCCCGGGTGATGACAGGATGCGGTTGGTCGTTGGGCGGATCGCCGGCGCCCTCAGCGTCAAAGTACGCCAAGACACCTTCCGCCCAATACTCCACACGGTCGTGGACGGCCGGCGTCCCTTTCCACATGCCCTTGGCCAGGGAGTTGGTGTAAATTTCCTGGAGCCGGCGATCAAATCGTTCGTCCAATCGCTTGACACGCATTTCATATTGCTGCACGTCGCGGCCGCGATTGTCCCAATTGGTATCCTCGGGGCGCATTCCCGTCACGTAATAAAGCGCCTTTGCCAATTCCCTAATCACCATGCTCTTGCCTTGCCACGGGTCGTCCGCCGTGCCGAGGACGTCTTGCTCAGGCACGACCAGCGTCTTGCTCGAGGCGGTGTAATCATGCATCCGAACCGTGTTGTCCCAGTTGGTCCGATCGGGCGCCTTCTTGTAATCCGGCAAATTGGTCGGCGGTTCATTCGCGCCCAAAACCACCAGCTTGACGCCGTCGGCGATGAGCGCCTTCAGAATGTCGTGTCGGTAGGCAAACATTCTGCGAATCGTGTCATTCGCCTTCAGCAGCGCTTCGTCGCTGACCTGCCCGGAGCCGACGACAATGAATTCGCGCGCCCAGGTGAATTTCGTGTAGTAAGGATCAATGCCAAATTTCGCGGGCGGCGCAATGATCGAAGGCTGAAGTTGATAGGGCCTGTAGCGCCAGTCATTTTCCGGCGAGAAATTAAAGGTCGTTTTGACCAATTCGTATCCTTCGGGATCGTACATTTTCAATTGCTCGCGGCTGGCGATGGCCGCGTGATTCCAATTATTGATGCGCGAGCAATCGAAGTAGGCCTGGCAGATTTCAGCCCAATACTCGGCGGCGTTCGATCCGGCATAGGCATTCTTCCAAAGACCCTTGCCCAGCGCGTCGCGATAAGTCTTGCGCAACCGGCCGCGCCACGTCGGATCGATGGAGGCAATCGCGGCGTCGATCGTATGGCAGAATTCATGCACGCTGATGCTTTCATCGTCATAACGATCCATAAGAAAATTGAGCAGATTCTCCTCCCCAAAGCTGGTGACGCGAAAGCCGCCCGTTCCACGCACGCGCTCGTTGAGGTAAGCTGGATTGGGCGAACGCCGATATTCCGGCATGTCCGTGTAAAGCTGGTCTTTGCCGATGATGATCAGGCGCGTGCCGTTGGTCGCCATCGCGTGCAGCACGTCCGGGCGCCCCGCCAGTATATGGCCGACGATATAGTAGGTGCGCTGCAAGGCGGCGTCGGACACCTCGCCGGATGCCGCGATGGACATGCCATTCAGGTTGATATGCTTTTTATAGAACTGCCGGGCCGCGTCGCGGTCGCGTGCAGAAAAGCTTTGAAAAAACGACTCGGGCGGCGGCGTCACCCCTGGGGCGAGGGCTGGCGCAACCTCGGTGCGGGTCGCGCAACCGGACAGAATGGCGGCGGCCAAAAACAAGCTGGCTGTTCCCGTTGTGATCCTTTTCTCCAGCTTGGCCGCATAATGCTTTTTCATGTCTTAATATGAAATGGTGAACGCCTCCGGCGTAACGTTGGCGTTGGCTTGGACCGGCAACTGAATGATCGTGTCCTGCCCGGCTGGCAGCGTCCCCGATGCCACTTCAACCGCATTGGCCGTGATGGTGTAGGACTCCGTGGCTGAGGCCGAGAGATGCAATGGCACAACGTGTCCGCTAGGATTGTCGCTCTCGATTTGTACGCTGATTCCAGACAGGTCGGAATTCAGGACGATCGGCTGGTTGGAGGCGAACCGATCCGCGTCCAGCATGACGTGCAGTGTGCCGTTGGTGAGCAACGCATGGAAGCGCCGTCGGATGCCATCCAACGGTACGATATCCATGGCGCTCCCGTTGGTCTGCATGGCGCCGCCAAAGCAAAACCGGCCGAAAATCGGGTCGTCCGCCACCACTGTCGCCGCGGAGCGCACCGCGCCGCAGAAGCCGAGGTTCTGCTCGCACGAATAATACCACGGTCCGCGATAGGTGGGTTGGCCCAGCCACGTATAATAATTTGCTTGTGGTTCGTAGCCCCCGCCGCACGCCCCGTCATTGTTCAATCCGTGATACCAGAATCCATAATCGGAGGCCGCCGTGCCGCTATTCATGATGCCCCAGCCAGCCAGGAACGAACCATAACCCAGCCGGAGATAGTCTGGAAAATTCGTCGCATAGTTCAGCGCGTAATCCAGCAGCCCCCACCCTCCCATTTGCGTCATGTAAGACAGGCAGTAGTTGTCGCTGCCGCCCGCGCGAAAGTCGCTGCCGTAATGATAATAGGCTGTTTCCAAAAAACCCCTGTCAAACATATTCGCCGTCACCTCCGTGTGCATGAACTGTTCCGTCTCCTGGACAAAGAGCGACGGATTGGCCGAGCCCATCGCGGCGTCCGACCCGGCACGCGTCAGCGCGTATTTGGCGAACGCCTCGGTCGCTTCGAAGCCGGTCGAGTCAAAGCCGTATTCGGAGCCGAAGAGGTTCGGATTGCCTGTGGTGTAGAACCCAACCTTGGATTCCCAGTAGGGGCGCAATTGAGCCTCTTCATTGGTCATCCCTTCTTTGTGCAGCGCGTCCAGCAAGTCGGGAAACACCACCTCGCTCATCAGCCCAGGAGTCGATGGCCCCGCGCCCGCCACCGTATAGAGGGCCAGGGCCGTCCCCCAGGCCGCTTCCAGATAGTTGGTGGCCGCCCATGCCGTCGTGATTTGGGGATTGTACTTGGCCACCTTGTACATGCCAAACCACATATCGACAATATGCGGGTAATCGTAAGTGCGCCCCAAACTCAATGTGTCCGATGCCCGCAGTTCATGCCAATCGTCAATCCCATAGACCCCATAAGAGTATGTTTCATTTGTTTTCCGCTGCAACCCGCCCGTCGGCCCGGGCAGCCACACGAAATTGGTGATGTAAAGGTCTAGCGCCGACACTTCGCTTTGCACCGGGTAAACCGATTCCTTCTCCGCCATGTAGGCGGGCCGCGATTCCCCGGCGTCGTCGCTCGCCACCTCGTAAATGACAAACCCTGAAATCGTGTCGTAATTGATCGGGCTGTTCTGCACTTGGTCATTCTCGTTCCAGTCGGCGAAAAGTCCGTCGAACCAATTGGTGATGCCCTCCCACTGTTGATGGCTCACCAGGAATGACGCCCGTTTTTTGAAGAGCGTCTCAATCGGCTCAGTAACGAAGAATTCCAGATACATGCTCTGATTGACTCCATAGTCAATCGTCAGCATGTTTTCCCCTAATTGGGAAAATTGGACCTTGTAGATCTGATATGCGCCGTTGGTTCCGAGCGATTGAATCTGCGTCGCCTCCGAAAACTCCGCGGTGATGGAGGTGATTTGCTGCGTCGTGCGCAGCGCAATCTCCGCAAAAAGATTCGTCGGCACCGTCATCCCCGGAACAACATGCACGTCCACCTTCCCCTCATTGACTAAAGCCTGGCGCACGCCCTCATAATCATTGACCCATTGGAATTTGAGCGTGTAGTTGGTGGAAGCCCCGGGCGCGAGCGTCAGGCTGCTGTTGGGCAGCCGCCAACGCGCGTTGCTGTTGGTCACCGTCGGATACTGTGATTCCGCCAATGGCCCCGACACCGCGGAATGAATGTAGGCCTCATAACCGTCGCCCCCGCCGTTGCCCAACGTGTCCCAATATTCAAATCCCGTCTGGCTGTCCGGCGTCATCAGGAGATACGGCCCGACGCTGTTGTTGCGCATCCAAAAAATGAAAGACCCATTGCCCGAGATCACACTGTGTTTGAAAACACTGCTCGTGTATTGGGGCGACGCTGTGTTCATCGGAAACTGCACCGCGATGTCCCCGACAATCACCGGGCTGGCGCCCAGGTTGGTAAAGCCCAGCGTCCAGGTGAAATACGACTGTTGCATGGCGAATTCCGATTCCATCACCAGTGGCCCGCTCAAGCCGCTCGTCATCTGATAATTGGCCGTATGGACGGTCCCGTCCGGGCTGCTGGAATAAGTCGCCGTCGCCCCGCTCAACGGAGAAGTGTAGGCCGTTGACCAATTGGTGCCGTCCACCCCGTAATTCAGAATCACCGCCCCAAGCGAACCCGAAATGTATTCCGTATTCGTAGTGTCGTCGGTCCGCACCAGGCTCGTGATCGTCCCGTCCTCGCTTTGCACGCCAAATTCCGGCTCCATCTGCGCCAGACGATAAAACCGCTGGCTCGCCCCGAACCCGCCGTAATGCGCCAGGGTCATCACCAGATTGGTGGCAATCGCGGGAAGCGCCCCAACATTCTGCCAGTTCGCCGGCCCAAGTGTGTCGGAATACTGCAGCCAATACCACTCTCCAGGATTAGCCGTAAAGGTGATATACACATCCGCGTTGCTGATAACCACCGCGCCCGAAACTCCCCGCAGTGGAATGGAAAGCGAGGCGGTCGCCGGCGTATGACAATAGCTCGTATTCGTCCCAGCTCCCGCATAAGAACACACGCCCGCGTAGTAAGTCGTTCCCGGTATCACGTTGCTGACAGTGACGCTGCTGTTCGTCCCCGCATAGACCACGAAGTAACTCGCCCCAGGCAGCGGGCTTCCCGATCCATATTCCGCGTTCCCCGTGTAAGTGAAGCCATTGGCTGGTATCTCCTTCACCAGGTTCGTGCTCGTCCACATCGCCACAAGACTCCCCTCGCTCCCTTCCCCCGGCGTCCACGATAACGTCATTGTTTCGTTCGCGTTCGTGACCATGACCAGATTCGACGCGGACGAAGGTGTGGCCGCAAAAGTCACGTTCGATTCCGCAATGCTGAAATTGCTGAAAGACACTCCCAACTGTCCGCCAAACGTGGCATGCATAATCCCAACCTGGAGCGGCAATCCCTCAAAGTCCGTTCGCGTCAAGACCGTACCGCTTACGGGAGCGGGAAATGTTTCCAATTCCCATGGCGACGTGGCATTGGTGCGCTGGTAAAAAATAAAGTTGGTGCCCTGGACTCGGTCTATCCGCACCCAGTAAGCGTCATTGGGAGAATCCCCGGGATTGATTTGCGTCACGTTGCCATCAACGTTGTTGCGCAGGTAATTGGCGAAACCGTATTCGTCAAACCGAGTCCACGATATGAAGTTCTCCGATCCGTTGTACGCATTGCCATTGGCCGAAAACGCCCGCACCTGCAACCCGGCCGTATTATACCCGGCGTTGTCAAACGGCGTGTTCACCTCCACCACCGCCGAAAAATCACCAGGGACAACCTCGAAAAGGAAAAAGCCATCGTCGTTCGCCCCTTCCCACGCTGTGCCAGTCGTCTCGATCGTCAGCGCCCCGGCGGCGGAAATATTGGCATCGCATTGCACCGTGGACGCGTCTCCTCCCGCCGTGTTATCGAATTCACCGCTGCCAAAATAGACGCCATCCCAAATCGTGCCCACCAAACCATTTTCCAGATAATTGACGCTGATATTAAAATTGTCCGTCAATGTCACCGACGACCCGCCACCGCCGGCGGAACTCTGGGTGGTGAAGTTGCCCGTGGCCCCCGTATGAGTATAAGTGATCGAACTGCCGGTTCCTGAATAGCCAAACGCCGCCGCCGAATACGTGGTCCCCGCCGCCAAATTACTCACCGTCACATTCGTGCCCGCGCCGCGATACACCACATAATAATTCATCGCCGGCAAACTGCTCCCCGCCCCATAGCTGGCGTTGCCAGTGTAAGTCGTGCCGTTGGCAGGTGCCTCCATGAAGGGCGAACTCCCCGGCCATAACACCACCACGCTCCCGGTCCCGCTCCCCGCCGACCATGAAAGAGTGGCGCTGCCATTAGCATTTGGAGTAATCTGCAATCCAGTATCCGCCCTCGGCGCCGTGCCCCCGGCCTGGTTCGACACGGTCAGGCTGAAATTCGCGAACTGGGCCGGCAAACTGGCGCCACCCGCGAAATCCGCCTGTTCAATTCCCACCTCCAACGGCAAACCGGCCAAATCATCCCGGCTCAACGACGCCACATTGGTCCAGGCGGCGGTGGCCGGTCCCCTCTCAAAAAAGGTGAAATTATTTCCCGCCCGGGTCATTCTCAGCCAAAAATTGGTGGTAGGATAAGGCGTGCCCTCGCTCGTGTCGGTCTTCACCCCGTTCACGTTATTCTTGAGAATATAGGGGAAATTGAATTCGTTGAAAACTCCCCATATAAACGAATTCTCCGCGCCATTCGGGCTGGGCGCCCCCCCTGCCCCAAACGCCCGCACCATCAGCCCGGGGATATTGTAAGCGTTGTTGTTCATGGGCGACACTATCCGCATGCTCATGTCAAAATCTCCCGTGATCACCTTGAACAGCAAAAATCCGTCATCCGCTCCGTTCTCCCAATCCGTGTTCAAGCTCGTCACAGACAACGTGCCCGCCGCGGTAATGTTCGCGTTCGCCACCGATACCGTCCCTGGCGCCACGCCGTCTGTTCCCGTCGCATTGGCAATCGAACCCGCGCCAAGATAAACCCCGTCCCATATCGTCCCCGCCACGCCGCTGGTCAGGTAATTTACCGATGTGGCAAAATTGTCCGTGTAAGTCACCTGCCCCTGAGAGCTTTCGACGGCCAAGACAAGCCAGAACGCCGTCCCCCGCAGCCATCGCATCGTTTTCATAACTAACATCCCTCTAAAAAACCGCTCACGGACTCCCCGCCACCGGCTTGAGTTCGATTAATTTCAAGTTGATCGGTTGCCAGCCGCTCTTCACCGGGTGAACCGCCACCGTCACCACGCCTCCCGTGGAAATGTCCGCCATGCCAAGGTCCGCCTGCTTGTAAGCCGAGTAACCGCCCGTGTTTGGCGCCGCGCAATGAATGGTTTGTCCCCCAACTTCGATGTCGAACGGCACGGCCGCTGGCGCGGCGATCTGCGCGCTGACCGTAAATTTTCCCGCCGTGCGCACCTTGATTTGCCACTCCACCCAATCGCCCGAATCGGTCCAGTAACCGATGTTGTCGTGCCCATCCCCCTGTTCGTAGCGGATGCTTTCACCGTGCAGCCGCGCCTCCACCGCCCTCAGGGCCACGGAACCGTCGCTTTGTTGACTGATGAACACCGGCGCGATCTCCAGCGGCTTCCGGAATTGGGCGACCACCGTCGAAGAAATCGTGTCCGGCGCGATCTTGGGAACTGCAATGCTCAACCCCTCCTCCGTCACCCGTGCATGCAACGGTTGTTTCGTGGCGTCGGAAAGCACCCAGACTTTCCAAGGCTTGGTTTTCAATCCCGGAACCGTCAATTCACCGTCGGCCGGCCAGTTGAACACGTGAAAATAGAGCGTCGTCGCTCCGCCGTTTATCTTCCGGGTGCAGCGGCCCCAGGGCAATTGACGGGCGAACGGACTGGCTGTCGTCGCGTAAATAGCCTCCCCGTTGATTCGCATCCACTGCCCGATCGCCTGCAACCGTTCGACTGATGCCTCCGGTATCAAGCCCTCCCCAGTCGGCCCGACGTTCAGCAGGTAATTGCCGCCTTTGGACGCGATATCGACCAAATTGCGGATAAGCGTCTCGGTCGATTTCCAGTCGTGATCCTGCTTCTTGAATCCCCACGTGTCATTCATCGTCATGCACGTCTCCCAGTCAACTCCCGCCCCGTAACCTGTAGCGGGAATGTACTGTTCCGGCGTCCCGTAATCCCCCACCGGCGGCTTCCCGGCTGGCGCGTCGCGCCCAACCCGGTTGTTGACGATAATGTCCGGCTGCAAGCCGCGCACGTAATTGTAAAGGTCCACTCCCCGCTCGTAATTCCACGTATCCTCCCACTGCCCGTCAAACCACAGAATGCCTATCGGCCCGTAGCCGGTCAGCAGTTCCTTGAGCTCCCCTTTCATATACGCGACATACCGCTCGAAATCCGCGTTCCGATTCGCCTCATCATTCCACGGCTTGCGCGGCAAATAATCCGGTTGATGCCAATCCATGATCGAATGATAGAAGCACAGCTTGATGCCCTCCTCTTGGCAGGCGCCCGCCAGTTCCTTCAGCGGATCCCTCCCAAACGGCGTCGATTTGATGCACCAATCCGTCAGCCCCGATGGATACATCCCAAAGCCCTCGTGATGCTTGCTGGTGATGACGATGTACTTCATCCCCGCCCCCTTGGCCAACCCCACCCATTGCCTCGCGTCGAACTTCACCGGGTTGAACTGCGGCACTAGTTTCGCATACTGCGAATCCGCTATCCGCATGTCGTTCATGATCCATTCCCCCGCCCCGGTCGTTTCCTTCCCCTCCCATGCCCCCGCCGCCTGCGCGTATAGCCCCCAGTGAATGAACATCCCGAAACGCGCTTCCCGGAACCATTCCATCCGCGCGTCTCGTTGCGCCCGCGTCTCGTCCATATACGAACGTCCGCCAGTCGTTTCATCGGCCCGGACTTGGCTCGCGACGCAGAAAGCCACAGCCAAAAGCGATGTCATGGGCCGCCTCAAATGCCATAAAAAGTCATTCATACTGTTGATTGGAACACTTCAGAACAAATCTACAGTACAAATGACGCCCGCTGCAAGCCCGCGCTTTGGTCACACCCCTATCCGCAAACTGCCGCATCTTCCGTCGCCCGGGCGCTCTTCCAGCGCCCGGGCCAACGGCCTGCTGCCCGGACTATGGGCACACCACGCGCACCAGCCGGTAGAACTGCTGTTTGCTGCCGCTGTTGACCGTCACAGTGACCTCGTTCACTCCGCCCACCTCTGTCGGCGAGGGGCCCGCAACCCACGGCGTCACCAATGAACTGGTGGTTTCCAGCACGTAATTTGGATCCGCCGCCGGCCACGAGATCATGACCGAGCTCCCCAACCGCGTTGCCTCCAGTGTGATCGGCGCTATCACCGATGTAAACACGAAGTTGCTGATCGTCTGGCTCGACGTTGCGCCACCGTCCGCCCCGCTGAATCCAATGTAGGCCAGATCCGATCCGTTGAGGTACGGTGTCAGCGGACCAATCGTATAGTTCGTGTTATAACTGACTCCGGTCGTTGTATCCGTCAACTTGACCGCCAGTTCCCCGTTCGCCCAATTCAACTGGAACTTGATCGGATCGCCGCTGTCCACATAAATGTTCCCCGTCGGTCCATATAGAGACCCGCCCGTCGAATACGTGTTGCCTTCCGTTCCGACTGCGATGCCAACGGCGCTATACAGGTCGATCTCCAATGCCACGCTGTTGGTGATGCCGGCAAAGCCCAACTCGCCGCCCCCGCCGCCCAAGGCGTTCGAGACCGACGTGCTGTTCTGAAGGATAAACGCAGTTCCATCGGCTGCCGCATTCCCGCCCGCTGTGTAAATGAATGACGCCTCAAAGCTGCCAACATATTGCGCAATCGAATAAAACGCGCTGGAGTTCTCGCCCGAGCCGTTGTCGGTCAATTCCAACACATTGTTCGCCAGAGTAGGCACAGTAAGCGCGACGCCGCTATTCAGTTGCCAGCCCGCGCCGTTGGTGTTGAACGTGACGGGGACGGGATACGCCTCGCCCTCAAGCACCGCCATCGAACTGTACACCGGCGACCCGACGTTCTGCGAATTCGTGAAACCGACTTGAATCACGTTTGACCCGCACTCTGCTGGCATGGTGAAGCTGGAGTTGGTCGCCCCGCTCACATTTGTGCCGTTCACTGCCCATTGATAATATATCGGCAGGCTCCCGGCGGCGTTGACAGTGTAAGTCACCGGCGCTCCGACGTAGGCGTCGGCGTACAGAGGCGCGATATCGCCGCCTGGCGGCAGATACGGAGGGCCATTCTGCACCGACAATACCACACTCGCGATGTTGGTGCCAAAAGCGTTGGCCGCGATTATTCCGTATGTATATCCGCCATAAGATAGCGGCGTGTTGACAATCTTGTAGGTCGCGTTGGTCGCGCCCGCGATATTGTTCGAGACGGCCGAATTATCGATATAATACCATTGCAGCTTCGTCGCCGGCGTTCCAGTCAGGTTCGCCGTCAGCGTGATGCTCGATCCGGCATAGATCGAAGGACTCGCCGGCGAGATGGTAACCGATGGCGGCGTGTCCAGACTGTCATATATCACCGCCAACTGGTTCGATGTCAGCGCATTGGTGAATATGGCCACTTGCGCAATGTTGCCGGCGAAATACCGGTTCCCGTAATCCGGAGCGCCCCCGATAAATACATCATCCGTGCTGTTCGGCGTCCCGCTCGCCGTTCGTGTGCCTACCAACTGTTGATCCACATAAAGATATTGGGTTGTTCCGTCGTACACTCCTGCCAACTCATGCCAATTGCCGTCGTTAATCGAAGCGGTGTCAACCACGTCGCCTCCCGGACAAGCAAAGTGCGGCTGTGGCACAACATCCAAACGGTAGCTCTGGTCCGAGTGACCCAATGAGCTTGGGAAACCCGTGTCCCCGCCCACCGGCGGACGGACCCATTGCATCACAGTCAGCGGGCCTGTAATATTCAAATCCCCCGCCCCGGGAATATCGACATGCGCGTTGGTGCCGTCGAAATACGCCGACAGGTTCGGCCCGATGCCGGCCGTTGCCGGAAGTCCAGGCTGACCCAACTGATAATTGCCGGTATAAACCCCGTCGTTTGTCCCCGCATAGTCAAACGCTATGTTTCCGTTGGTCTCATTCAACAGCCAATAGCCCACCGGCTTGTAGGACAGCACCGCCGACTGATATGCCGAGGGCGTCGGCCGCGCGAAAATGCTGATGCTCACCGGGCTGCTCGTCGCCGTGCCCAGAAAATTCGATACGATGCAGAAAAGTGTCTGCGAATTCGTGTCCACAGTCACATAACTGGCCGTCGTCGCATTCGCAATCGCGTTTGTCACGTTGAGCGGCGAAACGCTGTACCATTGATAACTCACCGGCGGGGCGCTGGACGGATCAACCGTAACGGAGAACGTTGTGATATCGGGGTGATTCGTCAATACGCCAAACGAGTTGCTCGGTGATTGCGAGTCGATGATCGGCCCGTACGCCGTGTCCGTCACTGCATCGGTTGTATTGCCTAAGAAATGAACGCCGAATTTTTCCCCGCTGCCCGTCGCCGGGACGAGTTCGATGCCGTTGAGCGGCGAGCGATACGTTGTCGTGTCGGGCTCAGCTTCAATGTCGATTTCACCACTGGTCGGCGAAACATTCGCAATTTCAATGTAATTCCCGAAGTATCCCGCAACGGGTTCCGTGTTATTATTCGCGTTTGTCGTTGTTGCCTCGATGAATCCGTTAAAGCCTGTCCCGCCAACCGAT
Organism: Verrucomicrobiota bacterium; assembly: GCA_049517295.1. Taxonomy (GTDB): domain Bacteria; phylum Verrucomicrobiota; class Verrucomicrobiia; order Limisphaerales; family Palsa-1400; genus JBEKSF01. Next base: position 20,333 of record JBEKSF010000052.1, on the reverse strand, counting down.
GTGCCGCCCGTGTCAAAACCCGATGAGCCGGTCGCCCCAAGCAATGGTGCATAATACGTTGTCCCATTCACAGTATAATTCGGCAGATAATCCCCACCGTTGTCCGGCCTGGTCTGGTCCGGAAAACAATAAAGATACACGTTGTATAACGTATTTGTCAGACCCGTGAAGGCAGCCGTGGCGGAAAATCCACCGTAATTCCCCGCGTCTATATATCCATGCATCAATGATTGATTCCCCCCGTCACCGGTCAGTCCGCTGTTCCACGCATTGTTCACCCCGGCGCCCGATAGGGTCAATGTCGCCGATGCCAATCCATCGCCCGACGTAATGTTTGTCGAGTTTCCAAAGGGATAAGTTTGGTTCGCAATATTGTTCCATACCGAAATCGGCACGACTCCCGTCTTGCCCTTGATATCAATATACGCCGGCGTGCTGGTCTGGCTGCCTGCCGCGTTTTCGGCGGTATATTCGTAATTCGTGCCATCGCCCGCCTTCAAATCGCTGATCGTCAGTGTCGTCGTCGCTGACCCGGAAATAATGGATCCATTGGCATCGACTCCATCCTTCAGCGGGACGTACACTCCATTGCTCTCCACCAGCCAGATGTTCGTGATCGGCGCCGTGCCGCTGGCCAGCACCGAGATGGTCGCGCTTTGGCTTGCAAACCATGCCTGGTACTTCGGCAGTGCCTCCTGGGTAATCAACGGCGCAATGGGGTTTGTGGCGGCGCTGACGGCCATGATGAACGTCGTCGCACTGGCCGACGGCGCTGTTTTATACCCCACCACGATGTTCGTCACCGGGCTGGTGTTGTCGTTGAGTAAGAAGTAAGTTTCAAACATGTAGGGCAAGCCCCCATTGCCGAGATTGTTCAACGTCCGATTATCCAGATCAATGCGGCCATTGGCTTCGAATGCAATTGCCCCCGGCACGCTCTGTTCAAACCAATCGTATCCATAAAACAGGTTCGTCTCGTTCACCCCGTCCTGGTGTTGCAGAATGCACACGTTGGTCATCTTGTTGCCCCCGCCAATGTGCCCCCCGGCCGTCACAAACGCGTAGCCATAAGCAGGGGCCGGGGCCGCTGGCGTAATGTTGGCTGACAGGTGGTTCGTGTCGATCAGGATCGCGTTATTGCCCGAGTAACTGCCCATCTGATAAAAGTGCGTCGGCTGGCTGAAACTGCTGAACTTTGAACCGGAAGGCGCCAGCCCATAAGCCGTGTTCGTATAATAACCCTGTTCAAACCACGTGTTGCCGGGACTGTCGATATTTGTCCCGTTATCCATCGTGGCCGTCACAGGGAACGGCGTGGTCGCGGGAATGATGCTGATCACGTTGAAGCCAGTAACCACCACCGGCTTATACGTCGTATTGTCGATCGACGCGCTGACCGCAAAAAAATTGTCCACTCCCCCGCCGCTGACATAGTTGAACGTGATGCTGCTGACAGGCGAGGCGCTCGAAACCGTGATCGTCTTGGCGTACAGATAAGGCGCACTGTTGTTTACGTCACTGCTGGTGAAGGAGCTGTAATTACCGTTTTCGTCCATGCGGCCGTTGGCGCCCCAGGCAACCGTTGAACCGCCATTGTACCAGTCCGGCACCTGGATCTGTCCGGTGTCCGTCGAATTGTCGGCATGGGTCACGACGTAACCGACCAAAGCACCGCCGTTGCCCCCAGTGTCGAGGATCGCCAGGCTCGTGGCCGTCGTCGCCGGGTTGAACGTGAACGTGCCGCTGGTGATCGTCCCATACTGGCCGCTGCTGACGATCATCAAATCATTGCTCGTCGTGTAATCCGGCGGCATCAGAAACGTCATGTTCGTATTATTGATGTTGGTGAAAACGCTGTTGTGCAGCGGTACGCCCGAATTGTATCCCGGGCTGCCGGGGCGCGTGTACATTCCCTCCTCGTAGTACGTCGTGTCACATGAAAGGCAAAAGCCCGACCCGATGAACGCATTGACGCAATACGGCACTGCCGCCACGTAATTGGATGGCACCACAATGCTGAATGTGTAACTGCTTGGCGTCAGTTGGACGGGATTGAACTGCGCGCCGGCAACGCCCATTTGAAGCGACAGCGCCGCGCCCATTACGGCAACGAACGACGATAATGACAGGTGATTCTTCATATAGTGATTCGGTTTTGACTCTGACTTAGCTATGTTTGACTGCATCTCTGTTCCTTTTCTCAACTCGCCTCTCTCGGCCCCTAAAGACACCAATGCGCCACTTCCGATTTAACGGCGTAATTCCATTTCTTTGATTCTTGGTGCCGTCCACTTTAACCAAACCGCCCCATCCCAGCCATCATCCAAATGGATGATTTTGGCCTCCTCCTCCAACATCCTCCCTCCCATCATTGCCGCCCCCGGCTCCCACGCCGCGTCAGTGCAGGTACTTGACCACCGCCTCCGTTCGCGATCGAACATGCAATTTGTTATATATATGCTGCAAATGCGTCCGAACGGTGTTCACGCTCACTGATAGCCGGTCGGCGATTTCCTTGGTCGAATACCCTTTGGAAAGATGCCGCAAGATCTCCTCCTCGCGCTGCGACAACCCCTCCACCTTGGGCGTCTCCGTTCGATCGTTCCGGAAGGAGTCAACCACCCGCCGCGCAATCTGGCTGCTCATCGGCGCCCCGCCCTGCTTGACCTCCTGGATCGCCCGCAGGATGTCCGCCGGGTCGGCCCGCTTGAGCAGATACCCGCTGGCCCCGGCCATCAGCGCCCCGAATATCCGTTCATTGTCCTCATAGACCGTCAGTATCAGGATTTGCACAGACGGGCATATATCCTTTAGCCGCCGCGTGCATTCCACTCCCGACATGTTCGGCAGGTGAATATCCATCAGCGCCACGTCGGGCAGCAACCGCGGTATCTTCTGCAGTGCCTCCTCGGCCGCGCTGCACGCGCACACACAACGATGCCCCGGCGCCTCGTTCAGATACCGCTCCAGCGATGCCCGAAAGTCATTGTTGTCTTCCACTATCGCAACTGATGTCAGCATGGGTTTGGCTCTCTTTCATACCGTGCCACAGTTCTCTCTCCCGGACAACGCTGCAATTCATTCCCTCACTCCTTCCGCTTTGTCGAATTCCGACGGCTCCAACCGCAGCACAAACCGGCATATCGCCCCCGCCCCTGGCCGTGTTTCACATTCGAACCGTCCCCCGATTCTCTCCAGCCGCTGACGCATGTTCGCCAGGCCGTCTCCCGCCGTGTCAGCCGGCCGCGGCGCGAACCCGCGCCCGTTGTCCTCAAGCTCTATTCTCAACTCCGGCTCCAACGCATGGATTCGCAGCCACACCTCCGTTGCCTCCGAATGTTTGGCGATGTTGTTCAGCGCTTCCCGCACCGCAAGATAAAGATGGTGCCGCACTTCCGACCTCAATGGCGCCGACGGCAGCGCGTCGGCCACGTCCAACCGGCACCGCACCGGCGTCGCCCGAAAAAACTCCTCCGCCAAATGGCACAGATAATTGGCCAGGCTGGCCAGGGAATCGTTGGCCGGGTTGACCGCCCACACGATTTCGTCCAGCGACGCCACCATTTCCCGCGATTTCTCCGACACCTGCCCCATCCGGCTCCGCGTGCTTTCCGGCGCCCGCGGGTCGCGGCTTTCCAGCGCGCTCAAAAACCGGATTTGCGTCAGTGTCGCCCCTAGGTCGTCATGCAAATCCCGCGCGATTCGCGACCGCTCCTCCTCCAACTCCCGTTGCCGTTCGGTCTGTTCATGGCGCCGGATTTCCATCGCCAGTTGCCGCGTCCGTTCCTCCACTTGCCGCCGCAGCAGCCCGATCCACACCAGCCCCACCAGCAATACCAGCACCATCCCCCCCACCACCGCCAGCGCCCGCCGCGCCGTCCACCACGGTGCCCGCGCCAGCGTTCGCACGTCGCTCCCGGAATTGAGCAGCAGCTCAAATGACGTCACCTCCCGCCCCGATCCCAGGTCCCCGCCTTGTCCGGCATACACCCCCGTTATTTCCAGCACGCTTCCCGCTGAAAGCGCCGGCAACCGCCCATCCTGCCCATTGAGCCGCGCCACAAATCCCCGCGTGCCCGCCTGCACTTCAAGCACCTCCTCCGACGTCTCCCGGCTCATTCCTATCAACTGCCCTCGCACCCTCACCAGCGTCGCGTCGTAGCGCCGGCTCAGCATCGCTTCGGGCGCAAGTATTTGTGGCTCCGGCAGTTTTGCCCGTCCCGTCCGCCGCGCAACCGCCTCGCGCAACACCGGCGAAGGCGCGCTCAACTCCAGATAACCCACCGCCTCCGCCAGGTCGCCCGGATGCAAATCCCCCGGCACTTTGGGGATGAATCTCAGCCCGTCGTTCCCATCCATCAAAAAATACTCTCCTTCCCGTTCGTGCAGAATCTGTCCCGCGATCTTCACCCGCTGCAACGCCCCGGCGCGCCAGTCAAACAAAAGCAAATCCGACGCATGCTTCAGCGGCGTCGCAAACAGGTTCCGCGGCCCCGCTTCGTCCACCGTGATCGAGGCGTTGGACAACCGTATCCGCCCCGGCTCGACCTGTTGGGTGTGAATGTCCCGCACCGGTATCACGCAGCCCCGCACCCGGATTAGCGCGTTGTCATACTGCCCGTACGCCTGCGGCTGCATGTCCATCAATTCCAACCCAAGTTCTCCCGACCGCGTCAGCAGCCTCACCCCCTGCCCATTCACAGCCGTGATGATCCCCTGCACCTCCACATATTCGGTGTCCAGGCTGCCGTTGATCAACTGGTCCCACGTCGGTCGTAGCGGCTCCGGCAGAGTCCCCGCTCCCAATCGCGCTGCCCGGCTGACTTGAATGTTGGGCGCAAACTCCGCAAACGTCTTCCCCTCGATCTCCCAGTAATCTCCCACCCGCGGCACGTCGCTGTCCGTCGGCGGTCGCCACCGCCCGTAAATCGACCCCGTGGAGTCCTCGATGAATACCCCCCCGTCCAATACTGTCGTCACCACCCCGCGGATCTTCACGGGGTAGCCGCTCTGCCATTGCTCCCGGCTCAATCGCTTGATCTGCTCCACCTTGTTTAACACAGGCTGGTTGGTGGACCCTTCTCCTGATTGCCCCGCCTCCTCGCCGGCCGCTACTGCCGGATGACGGCTCCACTGCCCCGTTCCCGCCTCCCAAAACTCAATCTGATTGATCCCCGGCGCCAGCAGCGTCCCCGCCACCGTTTGTCCCTCCGTCGTCCGCGCTGCAAGGCAGATGCCCGTCGCCCGAATCCGGTTGTTGAGCAAAAGTTGCGGCGATGCCCCCGTGCTCTCCGCCAACACCACGCCCATCCGTTCCGTGTCCGAACTCAACTCCAGTTCCAATTGCCCTGATTGCTCGCTGGCGTAGGTCACCGTCCCTTCGGCCCGCGTCCACCCGCCGTCCTGCCCCTCCCGCAGGCTCTGCCGCACCGCTATCGGCGACGCGTCCGGCGCGGCCCCCTTGCCGGTCTCTTCGATCACCGGCGCCTCTTCATCCATGAACAATAGCGATCCGTCGTCCGATACCGTCGAAAAAATGTAAATCCCTTCCCGCGGCGCCTCTACGTAACCTTTGAACTCCAGCCCCACCTCGTTGGTCCGTGTGAACACGCTTGTGTCAAAATTGGCCACCCTTCCCTCCTTTGCCGGTATCAGCGCCCCAAAGTCCGGTATCCGCAGCCAGCTTCCCTCATAACACCGGTAATCCACCCCATTCTCCCACCGCCACTGTCCGGCCTCTCTTTCCTGCCGGAACAAGGCCGAATCCGGTATTCTCTGGCGCGGCAGCCCGGGCCCCTCGTAATAAACCTCCAATCCGTATGGATACTCCTGGTTAAACCAGTCCAGCCTTAGCGCATGCCGCCCAGGTGTCAAATAAATCGACCCTGATTTCTCCACCATCGTGTGAATGTCGTTGTTGTCCACCAGCGGCGGGCTGCGAAATATCGCCCGCGCCCCCTCCACCATGCAGTTGCCCTCGATATGGACCCTCCTCCCAGCCTCCACCGCCCGCCCCGGCGGCTCCATTTCCAGCAGCGTCACGCCCGTGTCATCCTTAAACGCCAGAAACCTCCCGCTCGGGCTTGTGGCCAGCGCCTGCCCCCGTACATCCGCCACGCATCCCGCGTGCTGTCCGCCCGCTCCCATTCGACGCAACTCCGCCACGTTCCACGCCAGCGGCAGCTTCACTCCCGTCAATAATTGAATCTCCCCCCACCCCGACACCGTTTGGCCGGCCGCCCGAATCCTGCTGAATAACGCCGGCGTGTTGCCCGCCGCGTTCGCCACCTTCACTATCGCGTGGTTCGTCCCCGTGGCCAATTCCAACTCCAGTCCCCCGTCCCGAACCGGGCGCGCCATTTCCACCGTCCCTTCCAGCGCCGTCGGCGGTGGCTCCGCCCCCGCCAGCCCCATCCACGCCATCAGCGCGCCGCACGCCAGAATCCTCCGCCCCGCCATTTCCACGGTGATTGTTCTGCAAGCTTTCAACTGGGCTTTTCGAGAGTTCTTCCCAAAGTGCCCCCGGCCCTCAACCTTGGCAAGCTCTCCTGCCCTACGGCAAACTCAGCCGGTAATACCGTCCCCCCGCTGGCGGCGTGTCCGTCGCCTGCGCAAAGCCAAGGTTCGCCGGAATGCTCACGCTCCCCACCTTCACCCACTGCGCCGCCGCCAGATTGGTCGTCCCCAGCAGCGAATACGTCTGCCCCGGCACACCGGTCACGTTGAACACAGCCGCCCCGTTTAACGCTTGCGCCCCGGTGAAAAACGGCACCGGCCCCGGCCTCAACACCACGCTCCGCAGCGTCATTCGCGGCGCGCTCGCCCCGTCATACCAATACGTGCGAAAGTCATAATGCGTCCCCGCAACCGCGTTGAAGTTCAGCGCGAACGTCTGGTAGAGCGCGCTGGCAAACCCCTTCCGCGCCAAATTCTCACTCGCCACCGTCGTGTTCTGATCCAAATCATACACCGATATTGTCGCCACGGTGTTGTTATCCTCATTGAAGTTGTCCACCTTCAACTCGAAAACCGCCGCATAGTCCCCAGCCGCTATGTCCACCGTCCCAGGTCCCCGCGCCAGATACCCCGACGTCGCCGCGCTCAATCGGTCCGCCTCCCACGCATTGAGTCCGTCCAACTGCCCGATGTCGTGCGTCAGATTCGCCCCGGACCAACTGACAAGCCCATCCACCGCCACGTCCGATACCGTCATGTCCGGCGCCCCTGCAATGTTGTTCCAATACACCCGGAACTCCAACGGGTCCCCCGCCACCTCATTTGTGAACAGCAGCACAAAATCGTGCCCCTCTCCGCTTCCGGCAAACGAATTCCAAGGCACCCCCGCGCTGGCCAGCACGTTGGATTGATTGTCCTCCATCACCTCCAGCGTCGCCAGGCTCGCCGCCGACGCCCTCACCGTATCCACCGCTATCTGAAAATGCGCCGCGTGCAATCCCGTCGAAAGATAGCTCACCTTAGGCCCGCTCTGGACGTAGCCCGCGCTCGGCGCCGTCGCCGGCCCCCAAGTCCATGACAGCGTGCCGCTCGCCGCTCCCATCGCGTGGCTGAACGCCGGGTCGCCCGACCCCTTGATGAAAACCAGGTTCGTCGTGATCGGCTCGGCCAGCGCGCTCACCGCCATCAACGCCGAACTCTGCCGCGCCGCGTCATCGGCGTCAAATGGCCCATCCCACGACATCCCCAACTGATTGAACACATTGCGGTCTTTGAACCACACCGCGTGCGCCGCCTTGTACATAAACGAATAGTACGCCGGGTTGCGCGTCAGGTCGTAAAGATAGGCGATGTAGCGTATGCATATCCCCTTGAATTGCGGCACGTCGCCCCCCCCGCACACCGGATCGCACGGCCACGCCTCCGTCAACACCCCGTTTGTGTCCACAAGATTCTTGATCACCGCCTGCGCCACCGCGTTGGCATAAGTCAGATAGCTCGACGTTTCCGTGGCCTTGTACAGATCCGTCAACGCCCCTATCAGAACGCCTTGGTTGTAAGTAAAGGTCGGGCCGCCGTTGTTTTCACACGTTGACATATTCAGCCCGTCGTTGACCAGGTCTTGGCCGTTGATCAGCCCGCTCGCCTTGAACCACTCCCACGCGTTCGTCGCCCAATAGAAATAACTCCCCGCCCCGCCGTCTCCCGGCGTCCGTTGGTGAAGCCGGATGGCCGTCAATATAAAAAGGCTGTTCTCTATCGCCACTTTGTTCGTGTCGGATGTGTTCTGCCACAACCCGCCACCGCAGGTGGAACTCCACCCCCCGATCATCGCGCTGAATATCGTTTTCGCCATCCCCAGGTAATTCGTGTTCCCCGTCTCATCGTATGCCCGAATCCATGCGTTGGCCCACCACCCGTCGTCATCGTAAAAACTATCGACAAATCCCCCGCTGGCGTTCAGCGCAAACGTGTTGCTCATCACCCCCAAATACTCCACGCTGTTGTTGGCCGCCACCGCGTTCTCCAGCCCCTCCATGCAATTGGCCGCGTTCCACCAACCGGTCGAATTATACACACCGTTGCCGTTATACCATTGCTGCATCACCTCCGCCGCCGCCGCCGTGTTCGCGTTGAAATCATCCCCCGCCAGCGCCAACGTCGATGTTCCCCCGCTCATTCCGAATATCGCCGCATTGCCGGGCCCGCTCCCCGACACCCAGCTCAGCGTCACACTGGCAATCGCTGTCGCCGTATTGCTCAGCGCCACGTCCGCCGCGTACAGGCACGGGTTGCTCTGGTTCAGAAAGCTCAATGTCTTGTTATTGACGTTGACCCGCCCCCCGGCCACAAGGGCCACGGGCGACTGCGAATACCAATCCGGCGCCACGAAGTAATTGCTCTCTGAATAACCGTTGGTGTGCAGGATCGTGCAGCCAACCGTGACCGGCCCGTTTCCAGCGCTGACGAGGAATGAAAGAGCCGGGTAATTCGACGGGCTGGCCAGCGTGGCTGTGGCCGTCGCATTGTTCGCGCTCAACAAAATCGCGTTGTTGGCGGTATAACTTGGCGCCAGCCTGTATAGGTGGTCCGGCGCCGAAATATTGGTGATCGTCGTTCCGGCGTGCGGTAGCCCCGTCAACGGCGCCTCCGGCACGTAGCCCATTTCGTACCATGTGTTCAGCGTGTTGGTTGTCCCGGTGTCCATCGTCGCCGTCGTGTAGCCGCTCAACGCCCCCGGCACTCCGGCACTGGCCTCGACCACCATGTCTTCATTGTATCCCGTCACCGCGATGGGACTGAAACTCCCTCCTGCCGACCCGCTCACCGCCATGATCGCTCCGTGCCCACCGCCCGAAACGTAACCAAAATCAATGCTCGTCACCGGGCTTGCCGTGTTCCCCAGGCTGATGTCCAGCGAGTAAAGTCGCGGATCGTTTCCGTTGACATTCTCCAGCGCGAACGACCCCACATCGACCCGCCCGTTCGCCGTCCACGCCGTATTCGTCCCGTTGCTGAACCAGTCCGGTATGCTCGCGCTTCCCGTGTCGTTGTTTCCGCTTTGGTGATGGACCGTGTAACTGAAAATCACGCCGTTGTAGCCGCCGCTCTCCAAAAACGACAATTGCGTGAACGCCGCCGGCGTCGCCAGCGTCAACGTCGCGTTCGTCACGGTCGAATCCAGCAGTACCGCGTTGTTCGTCTTGTAGCTCGGCGCCATCGTGTACCGATGAGTCGAAGAAGTTTCGCTCGTGAAGCTCGATCCAGCCGTCGGCAGTCCCGTTGTCGGTGCCGCCCTATTATAGCCCTCTTCATACCAACTGGTGCTCGAATTGCCGATGCCGGCATCCATCGACGCCGTTGTGTATCCCCCCGCAACCACCGGTGCCGGTGCGCTGTTCTCCACCACGATGTCCTCGTTATAGCTCCCGCTGGTCAGGGCAATCGGCGCGAATCCCCCTTTCGCAGTGGACGCCAGCGCCAGGGTCAACCCCGCCGCGCGCGCCAGTGCCCAGCCCATCTTCTTTCTTCCGCTCGAGCCCATTCGTGGTCCTCTCTGATTTAGCTCAATAATCTGTTTCCCATCAATGTCTCTCATCGCACCCCCTTATTTGCTCATCCAAATGGATGATTTTCTCTCCCCTCCTTCAATACAGGTGACGACCCTGTCCTCGCCGGTGTATTCTCTTTCCGCTTTATCTAACGATGCCATGAATGCCGCCCACCTCTACCAACAACGCCTCAACCGATACGTCACCGCCATGCGCAACGAAATGCCGGACTGCGTGCCCATCCGCCCTTTCGTCGCCGAGTTCACAGCCAAATACGCCGGTTACACCTGCCAGGACGTCGCGCACGACTACAACAAAGCCTTCGACGCCGTCCTCAAGACCGCTAATGACTTCGACTGGGACGCCGTCGTCCCGAACATGGTATATGTTTGGACCGGGCTGGCGCAAGCCGCTGGCCTCCGCTACTATGGCATTCCTGGCATCGGTATCCCCCACACCTCCGGCTTCAACTACATCGAGCCGCCCGAAGACCAGGCCTTTATGCGCGCCGACGAATATGACGCCCTCATTGCCGACCCCACTGCCTTCCTTTACAACACCTGGCTCCCCCGTGTCTCCACGGAGGTCTGCAAAATCGGCGACCCTTCCACCTACCGCAACAACCTTTCCTTTGTCAAAGGCGCCATGGCCATGCTCTCCTATTTCTACGCCTTCGGCCCCCAAATCGCCCGCCTCCGCTCCGAATGCGCCATGCCCTCCGCCATCGCCGGCATCTTCAAAGCCCCCTTCGACATCCTGGCCGACAAGCTCCGCGGCTACATCGGCCTGACCCTCGATATGCGCTCCCAACCGGACAAGGTGCTCAAGGCCTGCGAGGCCCTCATGCCCCACCTCTGCCACGTCGGCCTCTCCACCGCCGACCCCGACAATTTGGTCCCCATCGGCTTCTGGATGCATCGCGGCTGCGTCCCCTTCATCAACCCAGCCCAGTTCGCTTCCCACAACTGGCCCACTCTCAAGCCCATCATCGAGGAATTCTGGAAACACGGCCACCAAACCCTCTTCTACGCCGAAGGCAAATGGATGCGCCACCTCGACGCCTTCCGCGAACTTCCCGCCACCAGCATCGTCTTCCATTGCGACCAGGACGACATCTTCCTCGTTCACCGCAAACTCCACGACAAATTCGCCATCAGCGGCGGCATCCCCAACACCCTCCTCTCCTTTGGCAACCCCGACAAAGTCCGCTCCTTCTGCCGTCGCGTCTTGGAGGAAGTCGCACAAAACGGCGGCTATATCATGGACGCCGGCGCCATTATGCAGGACGACACCAGCATTGAAAACCTGCGCGTGATGACTCAGACCGCGCGCGAATACGGCGTCTATTCTCCCGCCGCCTTACAGAGCAGTCCATTGGATGGACTACACGGCGCGCACCGCCGGCCCGATCTTCTCCCTCGCCCCGCGACGAAGGAGCGGGGAGAGGGTTGGGGTGAGGGGTTGCCTCCCGTCGCCTATCTTGCGGACTCCGCAATAACCCCGCCAACGTCCCTCCCTCCCTCCCAAACACCAACCGCGCTGGCCGACCGCCAGAAGCTCATCGGTTTGGCTGGCCGTCCCCAACCCCCCGTCCGCCCCGGCGTCTGTTTCCCTTGGGAAGACCGCCTCAAGGACCTGCCCCAAATCACCGGCAGCCCCGAACTCGTGCGCCGCATCTGGGAAGACATCGACGCCTTTGGCAACATGTACATCTGGCAATTGCTGCTCAGCTTCTGAGGCCCATCACGTGCTTGACCAGCGCAACCGCCCCAGCCGCCGTTTCGCTGTAACCGTCCGCGCCGATTTCCTCGGCGTACTCTTGCGTCACGGGCGCTCCCCCTATCACCACCTTCACCTGCTGTCGAACCCCCGCCTTGCCAAGCGCCTCTACCGTTGTTCTCATCGCCGGCATCGTCGTCGTCAGCAGCGCCGACAGCGCAACGATGCTCGCTTTCTTCTCCCGCACGGCTTCCGCGAACTTCTCCGGCTCAACGTTCGACCCCAAATCAATGACCTCGAACCCCCCGCCCTCGAGCATTGCCCCAACCAGATTCTTGCCAATGTCGTGCAGATCGCCCCGGACCGTCCCGATCACCACGCGCGCCACAGGCTCGACTCCGCCCGCCGCCAAAAGCGGCCGAATCAATTCCAACGACGCCTTCATCGCCCGTGCCGACAACAGCAGTTCCGGCACAAAATAGTCGCCGCACTGGAACCGCCGGCCCACTTCGCCCATGGCGGGCACCATGAACTCCTGTACCAGTTTCACCGCCTCAATGCCCGCCGCCAACGCTTGTTCGGTGGTTTCCTTTGCCACTTTGGCGTCGCCCTCAACCACTGCCGTATAAAGTCTCTTTGCCTCTTCCATATTTATTGTTTTCTTTGCTTGCTCACGGTTTGTGTCCCATTGCGTAATCGCTCATCGCCCGCAGATTTGCCTCCGGTGTGTCCCGTGGTATCTCGCAGCCCGCTCCCACGATGTAGCGCGCCCCCGCCGCCCGGTGGCATTCGCCCACCACCGCGCTCACGCGCTCCGGCGTGCTGTTTCGCACCACCCCCACCGGCTCCGCGTTGCCCAGCAGCACTTGGTTCCCCATCTGTGCCCGCGCCGCTGACATCGCTGTCAGATAATCAATATCCACTATCTCACAACCAAGCCGCCCTATCCCATCCAATATCTTCGTCGTATTGCCGCAAATGTGCAGCCGCGCAAGTCCGCCCGCTGCATGGATGCCATCCACCAGCCTCTTCTCGTAAGGCCACACAAACTCATTATATATTTGCGGCCCGACCAGCGACGCCGCCGCGTCTCCAACTCCGATCAGCTCCGCCCCGCATGCCAGTTGAGCCAGCGCGAATCGAAGCTCCATTTCCAGCACGAATTCAAAAAGCTCCCCTACGAACGAAGGATCGTCGTAAAAATCGAGCATGATCGTGTTGATCCCCCGCAAGTCGGCGCTCTCGGCCATCGGCCCTTCCACCCACCCCTCGATGAGCTTGTCCCCCCCCGCCTTCTCCTTGAACAGCGTCGCGGCTCGCAAACGGTCCGTCATCCGCCCGCCCCCGTGCGGATCCGGCGCCTTCAACCCCGCCAGCGCCGCCTTGTCAGCCAGTCGCGCCTTGTCTTCTCTAAAGGCGGGCGGTGAGTTGTCAAACATTACGATGTCCGCCCCGCAGTCCGCCGCCTCGCGCGCCGGATCGGATATGCACGACACAAAATCGAATCCGAACTTCTCTGCTGTCCGCATCTGTCCCGCCACCAGCGTGCGGTAATCCATGGCATATTGCCGGTAGGGAACCCCGATTTGCCCGGCGGCAAACTGCATCGTGATCGGCATCAGTGGCAACCGGTCTATTGCCTCCCCTCGAAGATGGGCCAGTATCCGTTCGCGACCATTCATAGAACTCCTGGATCTATCTCGTCAAAAGCTCGGAGCTACTGTTGAATTGCCCTTTGCTTCCCGCTATCATACCCATTGCCTATGGTTTTGCAACGCCATCTCGATCATGTTGCTTTAGGTAGCGCGACCGTCCCGGTCGCCCGTGGCTGGCGTCTCGCCAGCCACATCCCCGCCCACACCTATATGCCTTCCCACCGTGTTCGTAACGAGACACGCCCGCCTTATGCCCTCCCTATTGCTGCATGATTTCCATCAAGCCGCCGGTGCCGCCTTCCTTGACGTCAACAGCCAGCAAGCCGTCGCCACCTACGGCGATTGGCAGGCCGAACACGCCGCTCTCCACGCCGCCGCCGGCGTCCTGGATTTGAGCTTCCGCTCCCGCCTCTGCCTTCTGGGCGCCGATGCCCTGCGGTTTCTCAATGGCCAGGTCACCAACAACGTCAAGGACTTGAACATCGGCCAGGGCTGTTACGCCGCCCTTCTCTCCGCAAAGGGCAAATTGCAAAGCGACCTCAACATTTACCGCCTCCAAAACGAATTGCTCCTCGATTTCGAGCCGGGTTTCTCCAGCGCCGTAACCCAGCGCCTCGAAGAATTTGTCATCGCCGACGACGTTCAGATTGTCGATGCCGCCCCGCATTACGGCCTCTGGAGTGTCCAAGGCCCCAAAGCCGCCGCCCTGCTCGCTTCCGTCCTGCCCCGCACCTCCCTTCCCCAAAAACCCATGGCCGTCTCAATCGTACCGGACGCCGCCTTTGGAGAAATCTACATCGCCAATCACCCACGCCTGGGCACCCACGGTTTCGACCTCTTTGTGCCGCTCCCCGCCATGAACGCGTTCGCCGCCCTATGGGCGCCCGCCGCCGCTCCTCTCTGCGGCTGGCAGGCCCTCGAAACCGCCCGCGTCGAAGCCGCCATCCCCCGTTTCGGTGCCGATATGGACGAAACCAACCTCGCGTCCGAAGCCTTGGACACCCGCGCCATCAGCTATTCCAAAGGCTGTTACATCGGCCAGGAAGTCATTGCCCGCGTCCGCACTTACGGCCAGGTGGCCAAGACCCTGCGCCAACTGCGCTTGCCCGCCGACCTCCAAGAACTGCCTCCCAGCGGCGCGAAACTCTTTCTGGGCCAAAAGCAAGCCGGTTACATCACCACCGCCGTCCGCTCTCCTCTCTTTCAATCCATCATCGCCCTGGCCTACGTCCGCCGCGAGGCCGATCACCCGGGTGCCGACTTGGCCCTGGAAACGCCCGCCGGAAAAATCTCCGCGCAAATCATCCCCCTCGCGTGACCGAGATAAAAGTGGGGCGAGGCCCAACCTCGGTGCTTGGATTGGGCGAACTTTTATCCCACCGCTTGGCGAGGATTTTGCCGCGCGCGGCTGCCCTCGTAGCGCCGTAGGCGCGACCTATCTGTAGAAACCGGCACAAAAAAGAATTTCAAGCTCCGTCAGGAGCGACATCTCCCGCGCACAACAAACACCTGCACCAATACCCACTGCGAGCACCCGCTCCGGTCCGTTCCATCTGATTTGTTAGGCCGCAGGTCCCTCCTGTTGCGCATCTCGCTCCTCTTGCTTCATTCGTTCTGCTTTGCAATTGAAACGCCAAGCCGCCGCCAAAATACAAAGTGATGCCGGGGTGCCCAAGATATACCAGCTAACCGGCATACTGTCTCTCTCAAAGTCCATACTGAACTGATCCCGATTGATAATCGGGTAATAAACACCCGCCAGGGCAATCGCGCCAACCACCGCCAAAATCGCCGCAATAACCTCGTATTTTGGTGATCTCTTCACGTCTCGTTCAGCTTTTAATGAATGGCGTTTCGTATATTGAAACACAAAACCAATGTCGGTGTGCCCGTGGGGCGAATCTTGATACTGCCACCATTCCATCATTGTGGCGGTTCCTCCGTTCGGGTATCGCGACCGTCCCGGTCGCCGTGGATGGCGTCTCGCCAGCCACAGTCTCGGTCTCCTGTTTTTGCGTTCCCATGACGGTCGTATCGAGATGCTCTTGCCGGCGATGCCGGTGCATCCCGTGTGCCGATGCCTTGAGTCCTGCCCGCGTTTAGTTCGCTGCTATGCACTTTCACGCTTCAGGATCATGTTTTCTCTCTGTCTCAATCTTCTTCGACCGTCCTCTGCCCAACAACCAATAAACAGGAGCAAACACAGCGAAATTGAGCAGACCGCCGATAATCACGCCAACCACCAAAACTGCCACCACAGCGATGCCCCCCTTCAAGATCCCGAAGCCCCCATGCCAAAGCCTGGTCAAACCGAAAACAGCAATGCCCACTCCCATCATCAGAGGCCCAAGACAGATAGTGCCGAGCGTTTTCATCCAGGTGCTTTGTTCATATCCGATCTCTTGATGCGGGCAAGGGTTTTTCGGTTTCTTCACATCAGCCGGCGCGTCCGCTTCATCTGTATTGAGAAAAGAAATATACGCCATCACCCCAAGGGATTGAAGCAGTCAGGTTGTTGCCATCATACGTCTCCTGTGAGCCGGGACGGATTACGACCATGCCCCAGTGACCAAATCCGCTTCCAACCATCATCATCAGGCTATTGCTGCTGTCTAAAAAAGCCATAATGCCATCTGGATTATCGGAGAAGATCGGGAGCGAGCGAATTTGGTCTGGCAAAAGGGCGGAAATCTCTTTCGGGAAATTGTTGCTGGCTGCTTGCGCTGAAAAGAATGGGCTCAAAGCCGCTTGTATATCAGCAGGTTTGAACTGCCTCTTTGTGTCATTGATTTGTTGGGTGATGTGTTTTGCAATCGTGGAAGGACCGCGATCACAACCAGTTACCAAATGTGTAAGAATACATGCGGCAAAAATCGATCGTCTCAAGAGGATTCCAAACGCGCTCATATTCGCCTTTTAATATACAACCGTCGGTTCGTACATTGAAGGGAAAAAATCCAGTCCGTCTCAGACGGCAACCTTATCGGTGGAATGCCGCTTACGGACCTTGGCGTTGTCCATGTTTTTTCCATCCGTGTCATCCGTGAAATCCGTGGTTACTCTTCCCCTCCTCACTCGGGTGGCCCGCCCACCACCCGTTTCCACTGTAATTTGAATTCCTTGAATTTCAGGGGCAAAGCCCCCTCCAGCCCCGTGATGTTCAGATATCTGTGCCAATCTCCGTCAATCTGTGGCCAAAATAAATCTTCAAGAATTCTGCGTTTTTTCCCCCAGTCGGTTTTTCCCCCTCGTGGAAACGTGATCAACTCCCACCCGTGAGGACAACTATGCTTGCCCGCCGGCTTGTCCGCCATAGCCTTATAGGCGACGGCGGAAGCCTTGGTGAAGGCGGGTCCACCGCCCGGCGCCCGCTTGTCGCGCCGCCGCAACCGGAGCCTTCCAAGCTCCGGCCCCACACCTTTCCTTTTGGTCCCTTTCGTCCTTTTTGTCCCTTTCCTGTCCGGGTCCATCGCCCGGCGCCGTTCACCGGGACCACGAGCTTTAACGCAAGGGCGCAAGGCCGCAATGCCGTAAAGCAAATTACAAATGACAAATTCTCAATTTTCAATTTTCGATTTTCAATTTCTTCGCGCCTTCCGCCTCAAAGCTCCCCGGCCCTCACTTTTTTCAACACTAATTCCAAATGATCGCCACCCTCCACATAAGACCCAACCCATTGCGCCAAAGCCACTTGCAACACAACCGAACGGCGCCACCATTAGCACAACTTATTAACTATTAACACTATTTTGAATTTCTCCACGTTTTTATGAACGACAAGCACCCACACCCCCCACGCCTCGCCCCGCCCCGTCAATGACCACGCCGGCAAAACACACAAAATCTCCCTCACCTGTCTCCCCTGCCCTTCCTATTTTTGAATTGGCTTGTCAACCTCCGCGCCCCTCCCTAGCCTTTGCCTATGAAAGTTGAATTCTACGGACACGTTCGCCAATACAATAACATCAAGGCCGAGATCGACGCCAATATGGCCCAAGTCATCCAGAGCGGCCAATTCGTCCTCGGCCCAATGCTCAAGCGCTTTGAGGCCGAGTTCGCCGCCTACAACGGCGCCAAACACGCCATCGGCGTCGGCAACGGCACCGACGCTATCTGGCTCGCCCTGATGGCTTTGGGCATCGGACCGGGTGACGAGTGCATCACCCACGCCAACACCTTCTTTGCCACCGCCGAAGCCGTCTGGATCGCTGGCGCAACCGCCGTCCTGGTCGATTGCGACCCGAAAACCAAGTGTATCGACCCCGCTAAAATCGAGGCCGCCATCACCCCCCGCACCAAGGCGATCATCCCCGTCCACCTTTACGGCCAATGCGCCGATATGAAGGCCATCCGCAAAATCGCCGACAAACACAAACTCCTGGTCATCGAGGACAACGCCCAGGCCATCGGCGCCCACGGCAACGGCTTCAAGGTCGGCCAGCTCAGCGACGCCACCGCCACCAGCTTCATCATCCAGAAAAACCTCGGCACCTTCGGCGACGGCGGCGCCATTGTCACAAATAACTCAGCCATCGACACCCGCGTCCGCGTCTTGCGCAACCACGGCTCCAGCGCCCGCAACGTCCACAGCTTCGGCTTCAACAGCCGCCTGGACGACATCCACGCCGCCATCCTCAGCGCCAAGCTCAAGCACATCGACGCCTGGAACGACCTCCGCCGCGCCCGCTCTGCCCGCTACACCGCCGGACTAAAAGCCGCCCGGCACATTACCCTCCCCTACGAGGTTCCCGGCGGTCGCCACGTTTTTCATCTTTACGTCATCGAGACCAAAGACCCCGCAAAACGGGACGGCCTCTTGAAGCTCCTCAACGACTCCGGCGTGGACGCCAAGACCCATTATTCCATCGCCATTCATCAGCAGGCCGGCTTTCCGTGGGGCAAACAGGCCCGCCTCGCCGGCCCGCTCCCCAACGCCGAGCTTAACGCCGCCTCCTGCATCTCCCTGCCGATGTTCCCGGAGTTGACCGAAAACGAGGCCGATTTCGTCATTGAAAAAGTCCTGGCTTGGGACAAGGCCCAACCCGCTTAATCACCCATGAACCGCTACAAAGTCCTCATCGTCGGCATGGGCAAGCGCGGCATGCATCATGCCGCCGCTTTTCACGCCAATGCCCGCTTCCAGGTCGCCGGGATTTGCGACATCGACAACGCCCGCCTCCAAGCCGCCGCTCCCAAACTGGGCAACCCCCAAACCGGCGCCGACGCCCGCGCCCTGGCCCGCGCCATTCACCCCGACGTCTTCTGCTTTTGCACCCTGCCCAACTCGCGCTCCGCCCTTATCCAGGCCGGCATCGAGTCGGGCGCGAAATTGATCGCCTTTGAAAAACCCGTCGCCCTGACCAGCACCGAGGGCATGAACATCAAAAACATGCTTGACACAGCCGGCGTCAAGGCCGTCGTCAGCCACCAGCATCGCTACGGCGAGCATTACCGCAAAGTCCATGACCTCATCGCCAGCGGCGCCCTTGGCCGCCTCAACACCGTCTATGCCACCGCCACCGGCTGGATGATGCACATGCTCAGTCACTTGGTCGATTACACCCTCTGGTTCAACAACGGCGCCCCGGCCCAATGGGTCATCGCCCAGGCCGCCGGCCGCGGCAAACTCTCCGATTCCCATCCCTCCCCCGATTACATCGCCGGCTTCATTCACTTCTCTAACGGCGTCCATGGCGTCCTCGAGTGCGGCGCCGGCGCCCCCGACGTGCCGGAAGTTCCTTACTGGTGGCGCAAATGCCGCATCGGCGCCCAGGGAACCGATGGCTTTGCCGAAGTGATGACCGGCGGCGGCTGGCGCGCTGTCACCAAAAATGGTTCCTTCTCCGGCCAAGGCTCCATGAATTACGACCTCGACATGCCCCCCTACATCCAGGACATGGCCGACTGGCTGGACGACGACAAAAAGGTTCACCCCTGCAACTTCGCCACGGCCTACGAGGGCTTCGAAATCATGATGGCCCTGTGCCGCTCCGCCATCCTGGGCGGCCAGATCGCCTTGCCCCTGGCCTCCGGCACGGACGAAATCGCCGCGTTGAAAGTGGAACTGCCCCTCCAAAAAGTCCTCTTTTCCATGCCCGAAAACGCCAAGGAATATCCCGGCTAGCCTGCTCTTGTAGCCCCCCTGTGGAAGCCATCATTCGTCCAGACCAGGATAGCGCCGCCCTGTTGGTGGCGCGCCTCATTGCCAAGGAATTACGCGCCAATCCCTCCCTGGTCCTCGGCCTGGCCACCGGTCGCACCATGGAATCGGTTTACCGCATCCTGGTCCGAATGCATCGCAACGACCATTTGGACTTTTCCCTCTGCCGCACCTTTAACCTTGACGAATATGTCGGCCTCCCTCCCAACGACCCTCACTCCTATCGCTTCTACATGAACCGCCACTTCTTCGGCCAGGTCAACATCGACCCCCGCAACACCCACCTCCCCAACGGCCTGGCCGATGACCTCGACGCCGAGTGCCGGGACTATGAGGAAAAAATCCTCCGTTGTGGCGGCATTGATTTGCAATTGCTCGGCATCGGCCAGGCCGGCCACATCGGTTTCAACGAACCCCTCTCCGCCTTGCGCTCCCGCACCCGCGTCAAAGCGCTCAGCCCCGCCACCGTCGAGCAGAACGCCTCTTTCTTTGGCGGCCCCGCCGGCGTCCCGCGCCGCGCCATCACCATGGGCGTCGGAACCATTCTCGAATCCCGCCGCTGCCTCCTCATGGCCACCGGCCCGACCAAGGCCGAGGTCATTGCCAAGGCCGTCGAAGGCCCCATCACCGCCATGATTTCCGCCACCGCCCTCCAACTCCACCCTCGTTGCACCGTCGTCGTGGACGAACCCGCCGCCGCCAAACTCCAGGCCGCCGACTATTACCGCTGGATCTTCCAAAACGAACCCGAATGGGAGGAATTCCGCCCCGACCCGCCTCCCTCGGCCTCCC